>JAJCZL010000024.1 GCA_029262415.1 Deltaproteobacteria bacterium
GCGCGGCGGGGCATGGAGGTTATCCACATTCCGCACGGAATGTGCAGCCGGGCCTGTCGTTGAACGGCACTTTCTCCCTGGGTTTTGCGCCGGCCCGAGCACCGCTTGAACCGCTCCGCCTCGCTCATGCCGACGAGTCTAGATCAGCGCCTTTGAAACTTTGCGCGGTCTTGGGTCAGTCGCCTAGTTTGCAGTTCTCATCCGCTTCTCGAGCCACGCCGATATAACTCCGAGTTCGGCATGGCCGACGATAACTTTCTGGATAAGGAAAGCCTCGGCCGTATCGGCGTTAACATTCAGCCGGAAACCGTTGGTTCTCAAGAACACAGCAGTCAGTGCGAAAGCGACCCGTTTGTTACCATCGACGAATGCATGGTTTCGCGCAAGGCTCTGCAACAAGGCTGCTGCCTGAAGAGATAAGGATGTATAGAAACCGGAGCGTGGTCGCGCGAGTGCGCTCTCCAGTAAACCGATGTCGAGAACACCGGGAGTTCCGCCGAAACGCTCGAGGAGCCGACGGTGGAGGAAGAGTGATTCTTCAAGGGTGGGGTAGAGCGTCGCCGTGGGCACCGAGTGCTGCTCGCCTTACTTGGCCAACCGGCGGAGAAGCTCAGCATGTTCGGACATGACCTCGTCGGCGGCGTCGCGGAATGCCGGTCGGACCCGTGTACGGTCCAGGTATTCGGAGACTGCCTCGCTGACGATCGCCGACAGTCTCCTACCGGATTCTTCAGCGTAACTGCGTAGTTCGAGAAGTATTTTGGCGTCGAGCTGCGTGGCGAATTTGACCAGCTTTGACATCTGCCAAGGCTATCATGAAATATCATGAAATATCAACCTTCTTTGTGGCCGGCTGTTGCCTACGGCGTAATGAACTCGATCTTGCCGGCTTCGACTTCGACCAACACGTCTTCGGCCGACACGTCTTCGGACGACTCGGCGGTCGGCACGAAAGCAACGACCCGGTGCTGAAGTCCTACCGTGAGTAGACCTGGGTTGAAGCTCTTTGCATGTCCGTCTACGTCGGCCACGCGGCCCTTGGGTTCGATCTCCGCTACGTTTGGGTTGAGTGCTCCCGCGTTGAGGAAGCCGACGACATCGATGCGGTCGTCGGCTTGCGTACGCAGCTGCCGCGCACTGGATCTTTCCGCGGTTTACGCGATGATCCGCGACTATGGCTCTTCAATGCGGCATCGTCGGTTTGCCCAACGTGGGCAAGAGCACGATCTTCAATGCGCTGACGGCGTGCGGCATCGCCGCCGAGAATTACCCTTTCTGTACCATCGAACCGAATACCGGGGTGGTGCCGGTTCCCGACGCGCGCCTGGAAGCGTTAAACGCAATCGTGAACGCGCGTGAGGTCTTGCCTGCCGTCGTCGAGTTCGTCGACATTGCCGGAATCGTCAAGGGTGCATCCGAGGGAGAAGGGCTGGGTAACCAGTTTCTAGGTAACATCCGCAACACCAGCGCGATCATTCATGTCGTTCGCTGTTTCCAAGACGACAATGTCGTCCATGTTGACGGTGCCCCGAATCCCTTGCGTGATGTGGCCACGATCGAGACCGAACTCGGGCTCGCCGATATCGAAACCGCGGGTAAGCGTGCCGAGACGTACAGGCGCGCGGCGAAGACCGGCGACAAGAAGGCGGTTGCTGCGACGGCGTTTCTTGAGAGCCTCGTGTTGCACCTTTCCGAGGGTGGAGCCGCGCGTACTTTTGAGGTTCCTGATGAGCACGCCGGGCTCTACGCCGAATGCCATCTACTGACGGCGAAGCCGGTTCTCTATGTCGCCAACGTAGACGACGTCTCGTTGGCCGCCGGCAACGAGATGTCGCGGGCGCTCGCCGAGCACGCCGAATCGGTCGCGGCCGGCGTCGTGCGGATCTGTGGGCAGGTAGAGGCCGAGCTTTCCGAGCTTGACGACGGCGAGAAACGCGAGTTCCTGGCCGAGTTGGGTGTAGCAGAACCGGGTTTGCACCGGCTGATCCGTGAGGCCTACGCGTTGCTCGACTTGATCACCTACTTCACGGCCGGCGAGAAAGAGGTTAGGGCCTGGACGATACGCCGCGGTGATCTCGCTCCGCGCGCGGCGTCGGTAATACACACCGACTTCGAGAAGCACTTCATCCGCGCCGAGGTGATTCCGTTTGAAGACTACGTTGGGTGCAGCGGAGAGGCGGGGGCGAAAGCCAAAGGTGTGATGCGCGTAGAGGGCAAAGAGTACGAGATGCGCGACGGCGACGTTGTACACTTCCGTGTTTCCGCCTAGGATCCTAACCGACAGACTCGCCCCATTCACAGGAGAAATAGATGAAGATGACGATCAGGCGCGGTTTTGCCGCTATCGTATTGCTTACCCCATTAGCTGCTTGCTCAAACCCAGCCGACAAGGTGACTGAGGCCGAGGTCACCGACGTTCCCGCGATGAAAGCGGCTACGCAGGCTGCGTCGCAAGATGCGCAGCGTTACGAGATTGCACCGGGCTCCACGATATCGTTCGTGGGATCCAAAGTTACCGGCCGGCACGGCGGTGGTTTCAGGAGGTTTGACGGCAGCTTTACCTTCGACGGAAAGGGTCTGGTCGGAAGCGATAACAGGATCGTCATCGATATGGGCTCTACGTGGGCTGACAATGAAAAGCTTGCGGGACACTTGAAGTCCGCCGACTTCTTTGACGTGAATAAGTACCCGACCTCGACGTTCGAGTTCGCCGAGATCCAAAAGACGGCGGACTCTGGCTACATGGTAATCGGAAAACTGACCTTCCATGGCGTGACGAAGCAGATTTCGTTCCCGGTTCAGTTCGCACACTCTGGTGACAGCGGGCGGGTAACCTCCGAGTTTTTCATCAAGCGCTTCGACTTCGGTATTAAGTACCCGGGCAAGGCTGACGATCTGATCCGCGACGAAGTCGTGATCAAGCTCGAGATCAAGCTCAAGCGCGCGTGAGCATCCGACGCCGCCAAGGCTGCGATACTCGCGCGGCTACCAGGTATCGATATTCGGACGCTTCTTTCCTGTTCGTGGCGGGGCAGGCGGAGCGCTGTCGAGCGCGGTGAGGATCCAGGCGCGCGACTCGGCAGGATCGATGACTTCGTCGATCTCGAAGTTGGTGGCGACGTTGAGTGCTTTGCCGTGCTCATACTCGCGCGCCACCAGTTTTTCGAAAAGCGCGCGTTGTTGTGCTGCGGAACCTGCGGCTTCTAACTCGCGACGATAGCCGAGTTTTACCGCACCTTCGAGGCCCATCCCGCCGAACTCTCCGGTCGGCCAGGTCACGGCGAACATCGGGTTTTTGTAGCCGCCGCCTGCCATCGCCATCGCGCCGAGGCCGTAGCACTTGCGTAACACGATGGTCATGAAGGGAACCGTGATACTCGCGCCGGCGACAAACATCCGCGATACGTGTCTGACCAGCGCGGTCTTCTCGGCCTCCGGCCCAACCATGAACCCCGGCGTGTCGCACAGGAACACGACCGGTAGGTCGTGGGCGTCGCAAAGCTGCAGGAATCGTGCGGCTTTATCCGCTGCATCGGCATCGATAGCACCGGAGATGTGCATCGGATTATTAGCGACGATTCCCAGTGGGCGTCCTTCGATGCGGGCGAAGGCGGTTACCATCGCGCAGCCGAAGTGCGGGCGCAGCTCAAGGACCGACTCGGTATCGCTGAGCGTACGGATGACGTCGCGAATTTCATAGACGCGCAGGCGGTTCTCGGGGATGACTGAACGAAGCTCGCGCTGGTCGGCACAGCCCGACGGCGTAACGGTGCCTTGGAAGTAGCCGAGATAACGTTTAGCGACATGCACCGCTTCGGCCTCGTCGCGGACTGCGATGTCGACGACACCGTTGGCGACCTGAACTTCGATCGGGCCGACCTCTTCGGGTGAAAATACCCCGAGTCCGCCGCCTTCGATCATCGCCGGGCCTCCCATGCCGATATTGGCGTTCTCGGTAGCGATGATGACATCGCAGCATCCGAGCAAAGCCGCGTTGCCGGCGAAGCAGCGTCCCGAAACTATTCCGACCAACGGCACCAGTCCGCTAAGTTTGGCGAAATACTCGAAAGCAAGACAGTCCAGGCCGGCGATGACCGACATGTCGGTGTCTCCAGGCCGTCCGCCGCCGCCTTCGGCGAACAACACGACCGGCATACGCGAGCGTCCGGCGATCTCGAGCATCCGGTCTTTCTTGCGGTGGTTCTGTGTTCCTTGCGTGCCGGCCAGCACCGTGTAGTCGTAGGACATTGCAACGCACTGAGCGCCGCCGCCTGGGAACAAATCGCCATTGACGCTTCCTACACCGGCCACGAGTCCGTCAGCCGGTGTTTTTTCGATGAGTTCTTTGAGTTCACGTCGTCGGCGCTGTGCGGCTATGACGAGTGCGCCGTACTCGCGAAAGCTGCCTTTGTCGCAGAGGTCTTCGATGTTTTCACGCGCGGTGCGTTGGCCGGTCTCTCGACGGCGCGCTACCGCGTCGGGCCGCGCGGCATCGCGCGTGAGCGCGCGTCGCTCGAGTGCCTCGGCCAAGTCGCGGCGAATCTCGGTGGGATCGGATACTGCGGTTGCATCCTCAGCGAGAAGATCAACGTCTCCGGGCTCGACGAGAAGCAGCGCTTGGCCTTCGGACACCGTGGCGCCGGATTCCGCCGCAAGCGCGAACACCGTACCTGCAACGTCTGCGAGCACGACGTGTTGCATTTTCATCGCTTCGAGCACGGCTACTTGTGTTCCCACCGAGATTTCGTCGCCTGGGTGGACGTCAAAGCCGACGATGACCGAGTGCAGTGGCGCTCGGACGGCAACCGTCCCTGGGGGTGCTTCGTCGGTGGTGGCCGCTAGCTTCGGATCCGGAGTTGCCGACGAGGCCGGATGCTGATGCAGGCTCTTGTCGCCGCGCGCTAGTTCGTGAAGCTGTCGCGCGTTGTTGTCGATCCAGCGCGTGTAGGTCGTACCGCGCGCTGTATCTGCGTGAGTAAGTATCGCGCGCAGAAAAGGTATCGAGGTCTCGACTCCGGCGATGACGAACTCCGATACCGCGCCGGCGGATTTGCGTAGCGCAGCGCCGGTGCCGCCGCTGTCGTAGCAAACGACCTTTGCCAGAAGGGAGTCGTAACGAGGCCCGACCTCGGCGCCGGTGAATCCATGGGTTTCGATGCGGACGCCCGGGCCGCCGGGAGCTAGGAACGACTCGAGTTCGCCGCACGAGGGTTTTACGCGGCCTTCGCTATCGATCGTTTCGGCGTTGATCCTGACCTGGACACACGCGCCGCGTAGTGGCGGCGGCGCCGCAGGGTCGATTCCACACTCGCTCAGGCTTCGACCGCCCGCGATCTCCAGTTGTAGAGATGCGAGGTCGATACCGGTTACTTCTTCTGTGACGGTGTGCTCGACTTGGAGCCGTGGGTTAGCCTCTAGAAACGCGTAGCTCGGAATCGCTTCGCTAATCTCGTCGGCACCGACCGGCACCAGGAATTCGAAAGTCGCGAGTGAATCAAGGCGGATCTCGGCCGCCATCCGGCACGCGTCGCTTATGAGCGCGTCACGCAGCTCGCGGGCGAGGCCGACCGCGGGAGCGATCTCAATCAGCTTCTGGTTACGGCGTTGCAGGCTGCAGTCGCGTTCCCAGAAATGCGCGACCGCACCGGAGCCATCACCAACCGTCTGCACTTCGATGTGCCGTGCGCGCACGACGAAAGGTTCTGCGTATAGTTCCCCGTTTCCAAACGCCGCATGTGCCTCGTCCTCGCAAACGCGCCAGGCAGCCGCCAGCTCATCTGAAGAGGTAACGACGCGCATTCCCCGGCCGCCGCCACCCATGGCAGCCTTGATCATGACACTACGACCTGCGCCGCGTTCTTCGAGCAGCGCACGTGCGTCCTCAAGCGTTGAAGCGGCAGGGTCGTGGCCGAGCACGGGTACGTTGCAGCGCACGGCCAACGCGCGCGCGCTCGGCTTGTGCCCGAGGGTTCGTAACGCGGCCGTGTGCGGCCCGACAAAGACCAGGCCTGCCCGTCTGCACTGCTCGGCGAACCCGGCATCTTCACTCAAAAAGCCGTAACCGGGGTGGACGGCGTCGCAGCCGCAACGGCGGGCGATGTCGATTAAGGCCGCGCCGTCGAGGTAGGCGGCTGGGCCTTCATAGGCGAGCGGTTCGCGGCGCTGTCCGTAGCTCGCGTGCAGGCTGTGGGCGTCGTCGGTTGCGTACACCGTGACCGCGCCCAAACCGACCCGCGCTGCCGCACGTGCGATACGAATCGCGACCTCGCCACGATTGGCAATCAGGACGGTAGATATGTTCATCGAGAAGACGGACTAGAGTGGATCGAGAACCACCACCGGAATCTTACGGTCGGTACGGGTCTGGTATTCCGCGTAGTCGCCTTGGAGCGTGACCAGCTCCTCCCAGAGTTTTTTGCGTTCTTCTCCGTCGGCTTCCCGCGCGCGCACGCGGGTATGTTTGCGGCCTACTTGTACATCAGCCTCAGGCGTTGCCTTTAAGTTGACCCACCAGTCCGGATGCTTGGGCCCTCCGAGAACCGATGCCGCTACTACCATCGCATCGCCGTAGGGCAGATACATCAGCGCGCGTTCACGCGGTAGACCGCTGTTGCGCCCCTTGGTCGTGAGCAGCAGAACCGGCATGCCCATGACCGTTCCTCCGAACAGCCCGCCGGTCCATTTGTAGAGCGAGGGATGGATCTTCCAGAATAACTCGATTGCTGCGTTCCGTTTAGCCGCCATTAGTTAATCCTCACTATGCTTGCTCCACCAACCGGAAACTATGGTCGCACCTGACTTCAAGCAACCTGCTGCCGCGCCTGTGCTCTCGCAGACTTGCGCTGCGGCCGCCGGGCGAAGTAAGCCATGAGCGGGTCGTCGGCGTGCGCAGATCGTTACCGGTTACTTACCCTTGAAGACGGGCGGGCGCTTTTCGAACAACGAGAGCATCCCTTCTTGCGCGTCCTCGCTCGCGAACAGCTCTGCCCCCGAGGCTTGCATCTGTTCGAGGCAGGCCTGCTTGCCCTCGCGTAGAAAAACCCGCGCATTTTCCAAGCACCCTTGAACACCGAGCGGAGCCGCCGCCGCTACCCGATTGGCCAGTGCGAGCGCGGCTTCGAGGTATTTGCCCTCGGGCGCGACCTCCAGCACAAGCCCAAAGCGTTCGGCCTCTCGGGCACCGAAGGTGTCGCCGGCGAGCATGATGCGCATTGCATTGTGCCAGCCGATTGCGCGCGGAAGCCGGAAGGTGGCGCCGCCGAACGGAAAAATCCCGCGACTGACTTCCATTTGTCCGAATCGCGTGTCGTCGCAGGCCACACACATATCGGCGGCGAGCACGAGTTCAAGGCCTGCGGTGTAGCAGCAGCCGTGTACCGCGCAGATTACAGGTTTGGATGCGGGCGGCCCAAAGTTGCCGAACGGATCGCATTGCCCGGCGCCGAGGTATGTCGAAGGGCCTTCTGCCGCGATGCTTGGCAGCACGTTCATGAGATCCAGACCGCTCGAGAAGTGCTTGCCGTGGCCGAACACCACGGCGCAGCGCAGGTCGCGGTCGCCGGACAGGTCGGTATAGGCCTGCGCGAGCCCCGTGAGAACGTCGAGGTCGAACATGTTGCGCTGATCGGGACGGTTGATCCCTATCAACATCACGTGCCCGTCGTTCTCTACGGTGACCTTTTCACTCAAGGAGCGCCGGCCTCAGCCACGCCCGGCCGTGCAGCCCATTACGGCTTTGATTTCGAGGAACTCCTCGAAGCCTTCGGCTCCCCATTCCCGCCCGTTGCCCGACTGCTTGTAGCCGCCGAACGGCGCGCCGAAATCCGGCCCTGCACCGTTGATATGGACGTTGCCGGTGCGCAAGCGCAGGGCGACCTTCTCGGCGCGTTGCGGATCTCCAGATTGCACATAGCCGGACAGCCCGTAGGGGGTGTCATTGGCCATCGCGATCGCTTCGTCTTCATCTTGGTAAGGCAGGATACACAGAACCGGACCGAAGATTTCTTCGCGTGCGATTGTCATGTTGTTGCGCACGTTGCCGAAGACCGTGGGCTTGACGAAATAGCCTTTGTTCAGGCCTTCGGGTTTGCCGGTGCCGCCGCAGACGACTTCGGCGCCTTCGTCGATACCCCTCTGAATGAGTCCCTGGATCTTGTCATATTGGGCTTTGCTCGAGACCGGGCCCATCACCATCTCTTCGCTGTTGGGGTCGCCGACGACGACCGCCGAGCATACCGCCTTGGCGATTTCGAGCGCTTCGGCGTGCTTGCCTGCCGGTACAAACATACGCGTAGGGGCGTTACACGACTGACCGCTGTTGGTGAGAACTCCTTGGATGCCGCCTGTGACAGCGGCTTGCAGGTTGGCGTCGTCGAGGATGATGTTCGCGGACTTACCGCCGAGTTCCTGGGTGACGCGTTTTACCGTGTCGGCTGCATTCTTGGCTACCTGCACACCCGCACGCGTCGAACCGGTGAACGACACCATCTCGATGTCGGGGTGCGAGGAGATCGCAGCACCCACGGTAGGACCGTCACCGTTGACGAGATTGAAGACCCCTGCGGGTACGCCCGCGGCATCGAGCACCTCGGCGATGATGATCGCGTTAAGCGGTGTGACCTCACTCGGCTTGAGCACCATCGTGCAGCCGGCGGCCAATGCCGGCACGACTTTGCACATGATCTGGTTCGCGGGCCAGTTCCACGGTGTGATGAATCCGCACACACCGGCGGGCTCTTTAACCAGACGGGTGGTGCCTTTGAGTTCCTCGAATTGGTAGTCTTTAAGAACTTCGAGGGTTTGTGCGATGTGCGCGATTCCTGCCGGCGCCTGAGCGGCGTTGGCGAGCCACATCGGTGCGCCCATCTCCTGAGAGATCGTGTGCGCGATCTCGCCCATGCGCTCAACGTAGGCGCCCTGGATTTTTTCGAGCAGCGCGATGCGTTCTGCTTTGCTGGTCTGTGAGTAGCTCTCGAAAGCTTTCTTCGCAGCGGCGACGGCGCGGTCTACGTCTTGGGCGTTGCCGAGCGCGACACGACCGATCACTTCTTCGGTGGCGGGATTGATAACATCGACCGTTTCTTTGCTGAGCGCGGCGACCCACTTACCGTCAATGTAAAACTTGAGCTGCTCTTTCATCTGGTTCTCCTCGTTGAACTCGGGCCGCGCCGGCTACAGACCGGTAACTCCGCCGCCGGGCGCGCGCGAATTCTCACCTTACGGCTGAACTGAGGCAAGGCATCGGGCTTTCCGTTGCTTTGCGCGGTCGACAATAAACGTACAATATGTCGAACTGTCAAGGGCACACAGAGGCGCCGCGCCGCCCACGCCCTAACGCGGTATTTTGGAATGGTCCAGCTGCAAACACGCGAAACCCCCAACGACGAAGGTACCCGGCGGGGCGCTATCCTCGAAGCTGCGCAAGAGATCTTCGTCCACTACGGATTTCGGCGTGCCTCGTTCGAGCAAATCGCTTCGGAAGCGGGGATCTCGCGCACCGGCCTTTACCATCATTTTGCGAACAAAGAAGAGATCTTCCGCGCGATGGCTGAGCGCTTGCACCGCGTGACGCACGAGCAGGCAAGTCTGGCAGCACGATCCGAGGCGCCGTTCGCCGAGCGCCTGTTCGGCGTATTGAGCGCCAAGGTCGGCTGGTTCTTCGACCGACTTTCAGAAACGCGCCATGGACACGAGATCATCGACGAAGGCAACCGGCTGTGCGGTGATCTCAACGCGTCTGCGGCTCGCAAGTACCAGAGGCTGCTGGCGCAACTATTTAGGGATGCCGATTCCGCAAAAACGCTCTCGCTGCGTACGGCAGGGTTGAGCGCGGATCAAGCCGCACTGTATATAGTGCATTGTGCCTGGGGTCTGCAGGGGCATCCGGGCGTTGAAACGCCTTCGCCGGGCCAGTACCGCACGCGGCTCGAGCAACTCGTAAAGATGACGATAGTCGGGCTAGGCGGTCGCGGCTAGGCCCGTCTCCCCACGCAGCGGGCATACGCGAAGCAAAAGAGAGGAGACCATAGGGAATGACAGAAGCAACATCAGCGACCGGCGCAGGAATTTTCGACAACACCTATAAGGGCGAGTGGAAGAAGAATCCTAGGATCGTTGATCTGAATGACTCGGGCTCGTTTGTGAACGGAATGCCGCACGCTGAGTTCGACGTCATACGGCGCGAATACCCGTTGTATTGGAACGAAGAAGCGCCCGATTGGGGCGCCGGCTTCTGGAATGTCACGCGTCACGACGACATCATCGCGGTTTCGCGTGACACTGAAACGTTCTCTTCGGCTCAGGGTATCAACATTTCCTACGGCCCGGATGCGGATCCTGCCATCGTCAACGCCGTGGTTGGCAATATGATCTCCATGGATCCGCCGCTGCACCGGTATTATCGTAAGATTGCGCAACCGTATTTCACGCGCTCAAACGTTGCGCGGCTCGAAACCCGCATCCGTGAACTCGCCAGGGAAGTCCTCGATGCCGCACTCGATAAGGGCGAGGGTGACTTCATGGCCGACATCGCGGCGCCGCTTCCGATCAACGTGTTGTGTGACATTCTCGGCGTGCCGCATTCCGACTGGAACCTTATTTTCGACTGGTCGAATACGCTGATCGGCTATGACGACCCCGACCTCGGTCAGTCACTGGAAAAGGTCGAGCAGACTTTCATGCAGTTGTTCGGTTACGGTCAGCAGATGATTCAAGACCGCCGCGAGACCCCGCGTGACGATTTGATGACTGCGATTGCGCTGGCGGAACCCGAGGACGGGATACAGATCCCGGAGGTCTATCTCAACGGGTTCTTCTTGCTGATGGTCGTCGCCGGCAACGAGACCACGCGCAACTCGATCTCCGGCGGCATGCTCGCGCTCGCCAACAACCCAGACGAGAAACGTAAAATGATTGCCGACCCTTCGTTGTGCGAGGGTAGCGCCCGCGAGGAGATCCTTCGCTGGGTTTCGCCGGTGAATCACATGCGCCGCACGGCAACGCGCGACTTCGAAATGCACGGCGAAACCATCAGGGAAGGCGACAAGGTTGTCATGTGGTACGGAGCCGCCAACCGGGATCCCGACGCGTTCGAGAACCCACAGAAATTCGATGTATTGCGCGACCCCAACCCGCATCTCGCGTTCGGGATCGGCGAGCACTTTTGCCTAGGCTCGCGTCTTGCTCAGCTGCAACTCAAGGTGCTGTTCCAAGACCTGCTGCGCCGCGCCCCCGGCACAGAACTCACCGGCGATGTCAGTTACGTGCGTACCAACTTCATCAACGGCATTAAGACCATGCCGGCGAAGTTCTGCGGCGCGTAACCGAACCGGCCGGTTGAGCAGTCCGACAACGGCCGACCGCTACACGTTGGGAGTCCGTCGCTGGTTGGTGGGCATAGTTGGAGCGGCTAACTCGAACGCTGATGTTCGATAAATTATTGTTCTGCCTGTGTATTCACTGCAACGTGGGGCACGCGGGCTGTCCCGGCCGGTGACGCTGAGGCCGGGATGTTTACCTCGTGTGTCGCTAGCACGATAAGGAGTTGGGTCGTGGACCAGTCTGCCATCGAGCCGGAGTACGTTGACCTCGAGCGCCTATGCGGCTGGATGGACTTGCAAGGACTCGGCTCGGGGATCCTGGAGGATGTCGTGCTTCTTGCCGGCGGCACACAAAACATCCTGCTGCGGTTTACGCGTAGCGGACGCGCGTATGTATTGCGCCGTCCGCCCCGTCACCTGCGCAATAACAGCAACGAGACCATGCGGCGCGAGGCGCGTGTATTGGCGGCGGTCGCGGCTACTGACGTTCCTCATCCGCGCTTTATCGCGGGGTGTGCCGAGACCGACGTAATCGGCGCGAGTTTCTACTTGATGGAACCGGTCGATGGCTTCAACGCGACCACCGGGCTGCCCGAGCCTCACTTGTCTTCGCCTGAGATGCGCCACGCGATGGGGCTTTCGATGGTCGAAGGTGCTGCCGCGCTCGGCGCTGTCGACTATCGCGCCGTTGGGCTCGAGGGGTTCGGCAAGCCCGAGGGGTATCTGGAGCGACAAGTCGCGCGGTGGCAGAGCCATTTGGACGGTTATACCAAGTTTGATGGTTATCCCGGCCCCAAAATCCCCGGTCTGGATCGCGTAGCAAGATGGCTCGACGACAACCGCCCCGACACGTTCGACGCCGGGATTATCCACGGAGATTTCCATCTAGCCAACGTCATGTTTTGTTGCGACAAACCGGAACTCGCGGCGATCGTCGACTGGGAGCTCTCTACCATCGGTGACCCGCTGCTTGACCTTGGCTGGCTGCTGGCAACCTGGCACGACCCAGACGAACCACTCGCCGGTTCTATAGTCGTTACGCCGTGGTCGGGTTTTCCCAGGCCGGCAGAACTGATTGCATGCTACGCAGAACGCAGCACGCGCGATCTGGCGGCGATCGATTGGTACGTCGTGCTCGCCTGCTACAAGCTCGGGATCATCCTAGAGGGTACCCACGCGCGCGCGTGCGCCGGCAAGGCCGACAAGAGCACCGGCGATGTGCTGCATGCGACAACGGTTGGTTTGTTCGAGCGCGCGCTGAGCCGCATCGGCGCGGCCTGATAGAGGTTATGTGATGAGTATCTACCCAAGCGAAGAACAGATTCGATCGTTACTTGCTTCGCCCGAACAAGGGCCGGTCGTCATGTTGAACCTCTTGCGGTTCAAGCCCGACGCGAGTGCCCCACACGAGGGAATCAGCGGGCAAGAAGCTTACGCGTTGTACGCAGAGAAGATGATTGCGTTTGTCGAAAGCAAAGGCGGGCGACTTTTGTGGTCGGGGCGCGCGGACGAGCAGATCATTGGGACCGGCGCCGAAGGCTACGATATGTTCGCGCTGGTAGAGTATCCGTCGCGGCAGGCTTTCATCGAGATAACTTCGGATCCGATCGTACAAGAGATCGGTGTACACCGCGCGGCAGGTTTGGAGAGCCAGTGGTTGCTCGCTGCGACCACAGTCAATTTGCCGCACGCGAGGATGGTGTTATGAAAACCGTCCTGACTCCGTAGCCTACCCCGAGTCGGAGAGTAATCATGGAACGCACCCCTTTTACTGAAGAACAGAACATGTTTCGTGAGTCGGCGCGCGCATTCTTCACCAACGAAATCCGCCCCAACCGCGAGCGTTGGCGCGAGCAGGGCATCGTCGATCGTGAAGCCTTTCTCAAGGCGGGGCAGCAGGGGTTGTTGTGCATGTGGGCTGCTGAGAAACACGGCGGGCTTGGTCTCGACGATTTCCGCTATGAGCAAATCCTCATTGAGGAGAATGCGCGCCACGGCGACTCCAACTTTTTCATGACTCTCCACAGCCGCTTGGTTGCTCCGTACTTCAAGCACTTTGGTACGCCGGAACAGCAAGACCGTTTTATCCCCGGTTTCGTTTCCGGTGAAAACATCCTTGCGCTGGCGATGACCGAGCCCGATGCCGGCAGCGATCTTTCAGGGATGCGCTCGACCGCCCGTCTCGACGGTGACGACTGGATCTTGAACGGGTCGAAGACCTACATCTCGAACGGGATTCTCGCCGACACGGTGATCGTCGCAGCCAAAACCGACCCCGAGAAGTCGCATACGATGGGGCTGTTTCTGGTCGAGCGCTACATGCCCGGCTTCGTGCGTGGGCGTAACCTCAAGAAGATGGGGATGAAAGGTCAAGACACCGCGGAGCTGTTTTTCGAAGACGTGCGTATTCCGGCAACAAACGTGCTCGGTCATCCTGAACACGGCTTCATGCAATTGATGCAGGGGCTGGTCGAAGAGCGCTTGATCGCAGCAGTGGGCAACCTGGTCTGCGCACAGGTAGCGTTGGCCGTCACCACCGACTTTGTGTGCGAGCGCAAGGTGTTCGGCAAGCCGCTCTCGAAGATGCAAAACACGCGTTTTAAGCTCGCGGCTCTCGACGCCGATCAGGACATTGCGCAGGCCTATGTCGATCGCGCTGTTGCGGTTCATAACGACGGCAAGCTGACCGCGGAGGACGCCGCGCGCATCAAATTGTTTACCAGCGAGCTCAATGGCCGCATGGTTGATGAGTGCTTACAGCTTCATGGTGGCGCCGGTTACATGGATGAGTACGAGATCTGCCACATGTACAAGGACGAGCGTATAAATCGCATTCTTGCCGGCTCATCCGAGATCATGAAGGAAATCATTGCGCGCCAGCTGCTCGACCGAAGACAGCAGTGACGCGTTTCCGTTTATCGGTGGACGCTCAACGCGGCCGTGCGCCGAATGTCGGGATGCGCTGAACGGAGGGATACGTTTATGTCCGATACGCAGATGCCGGCAGTCTCATTGATTCCGGTTCCCGGGCGCTGGCACGCCTCGCTCGAACTGGCGCGTGAGATAGAACGCCGCGGGTTCGCCGGAATTTATGTCCCGAGCCTTGGTGAAGCGATGGGGTTTTGTGAGGCTCTGGCCCTGCAGACGGAATACATCCCATTCGGGACCGCTATCGTCAACATTTACACGCGGCACCCCTTCGACTACGCGGCTTCGGCAGCGATGATTCACGAGCTTTCGGATGGACGTTTCCGCTTCGGTATCGGCGTCAGTCACGAATTGGTGAACGGCTTTCTCCGGGTAGAAACGGGTAAGCCGGTTGCCGATATGCGAATCTTCGTCGAGTCGCTGCGCGCCGCGCCCAGGGTCGGCGAGCTTCCGCCGGTAGTACTGGCTGCGCTGCGCGACCCCATGGTGCGACTCGGCGGCCGTGTTGGTGACGGTGTGGTGTTTGCGAATGCGGCGCGGTCTCACATTGCGCATTCGCTTAGCGTGCTTCCCGAGGAGAAACGCGACAGCGATGCGTTTTTCTTCGCGAACATGATCCCAACGGTGATCAGCGACGACCTGGATGCCGCGCGTGCCCGTAACCGCCAGACCATGACATTCTACGCCAAGCTGCCCAACTACCGAAAGTACTGGATGCAAGCCGGCTACGAAGAAGAAATGCATGCCATCGAAGGGGCGATCGCTGCGGGCGAGGATGACGAGTTGCCCGGGTTACTGAGCGACCGCTGGCTCGATGACTGTACGCTCGCGGGCAACGCCGCCCAGGTACGTGAGGGATTGGAGGCCTGGATCGACGCCGGGGTGCGGACTCCCATCGTTGTCCCGTCATCGGTGGCAGGCAACCAGATGAAAGCGTTCGCCGAGTTGTTCGCCGCATTTCAATAGACGGCGCCGCGGCTACGGCAGCTCTAGACAGGAGGTTATTCATGGAATTCGCAGTCGCTTTTCCGTCGCGGGTTAACGACCACGGCCTTGTCAAGCTCGCCGAAGACCTCGGCTACGCGCAGGCGTGGTTCTACGACTCGCAGATGGTCTATTCCGACGTCTACGCGACGATGGCGCTCGCAGCAGACCGTACCAGTAAGATCAAACTGGGAACCGGCGTTGCAGTGGTGACTACGCGTATGGCTCCGGTGATTGCGCATTCGATCGCAACCATCAACGAACTCGCACCCGGCCGCGTCGAACTCGGTATCAGTGTAGGAAACACCGCGCGGTTGACGATGGGACTGCCGCCCGCGAAGTTTTCGCGTATGCGCGACGATATTCGTGTGATTCGCAGGCTGTTGCGCGGCGAGGCTGCCGAGTTCACCACCGAAGGCGTGACCAACAAGATCCGGTTTCTCCATCCCAACATGGGCTTTGTCAATCTAGAGGCCCCGATCCCGGTTACGTTGAGCGCGTTCCAGCCGAAAGGCGTCGAGTTTTGCGGTAGCGAATGCGACGGACACATGGTGTGGGGGCTGATTCCTAATCTTGTGCAGATGTTTCGCGCCGCGGTAGGCGAGGCGGCGACCAAAGCGGGTAGGAAGCCGCAAGACGTCCCGATGAAAGGCATCTACCCGACAGCCGTGTTGCGTCCGGGGGAGACCGCGGTGTCTCCGCGGATCATGAACTCGGTGGAGTCGTTCATCACCAACGCGTTGCACTTTTTGACCGAGTGGGGGAATGCCCCGATTGCCATCCCGCCTGAAGCGCAGGAGACGGTCGCGGCGTACGCGGAGTACGTAAGAGGACTACCCGGCGAAGACCGACACTTGATTCTGCACACCGGCCATCTTTTGTTTGCGCGTGACGACGAAAAGCGGTTCTTGACGCGTGAACTTGCCGAGGCGGCGGCGGTGATTGCCGAGCCCGACGACCTTGTCACTCGCATTCGCGCGCTCGAATCCGCCGGGCTCAGCCAATACGCTATTCAGGTGACCGACGACCCGGAAGCGCAGCTGCGTGATTTTGCCGCGGCCGTGATCGACCGCTACTGATCACTCGGCGGTGCGCGCAGACGTGCCGTCTCTTTGCGATTCAGAGCAGGAAGTCGTTAGAGCAGGAAGTTGCCGGTACCCGCCGCGACCGGCTGGTCGGGGTCTTCTTGCCAGGCAATCACGCGGACGTTGGCGATACGGCGTCCGTGTTTGACGATCTCGGCGCGACCGAAGGTCTCGTGTGGACCGACCGAGCGCAGATAGTTGACGCTGAAATTGATCGGCCGCGGGCTCCTCCGGCCCGGGTTTTCTCGGATCAGACCGATAGCCGCCGTCAGTTCCAAGAACGCGCCGACGACCCCGCCATGGATAGCCGGCAGCCGCGCGTTACCAACCAGGTCGTCACGAAACGGCATGACCAGGACAAGACCGTCTTGGTCATGGATTACCTCGACGCCGAGGAACTCGGCGTAAGGAAACCCTTCTATCGCCGACCTCACCGGCTGCGTTCCGATGGTTGCTTCTTCATTGACGCGATAAAGAGCGCAAGCGGGCTGGTAGTCGCGTTTGCGCCGAGCATGAAGCTTGCGTGGCAGGAGGCAAACGGATCCGATTCGTTGTCTTCCCACGCCGCTGCGCGGACGAAAGCGACGTTTGTCGTCAGCTTGTAACACTCTGCACGGCCGATTAGGTCACGGCCGGGTTTGGCCGCGCGTAAGTAGTCGATGCGAAGATCCAGCGTCGCGATCGACCTGATCTCAGCCACGGCACAAAACACCGCCAAGCCCGAGCACTGGTCGAGCAGGGTGGTGATGGCACCTCCGAAGACCACGCCGCGCTCGGGATCGCCGACGAGTTCGGGAGCGTAGGGGAGACGTATAACGGCGAAACCCGCGCCCAGTTCGACCAGATGCATGCCGAGGCGCTCGGCGTGAGGCACGTGGGTGATCAGCCCTTGCGGCGGGTTGGTGCCGAAGACCGGGGTCATCGCCGGTTCGACGACACCGCCTGAGGTTTGTGGTTTGCTCACGTTAGAAGGTCAGTTTGTACGGGAATTGCCGCGCCGCACAAGCCGTGAGCGCGATTTGTTGCCGTAGCCCGGCAAAGCTTGTATGTACAAGCGTCATGGCCAACCGACCAACGCCGAAAGCCGTAGATGCCGCTACGATCTCAGCGTGCGCTTGTTTCCAGGTGCGCACTGCCGCGCGCACGATTACCGACTTCTATGACGAAAGCCTCGCGCCTTCGGGGTTGCGCATCACCCAGTTCGCGATTCTGGCGACGATTGAGCGGCTCGGGCAAGTAACGATGAACGAACTCGCCGGCGACTTAGGGCTCGACGCCAGCACAATGACGCGGACAGTGGGTCCGCTTGAAAGTGCCGGCCTGGTTTCGGTGAAACCGGCGGCAAGCGACAAACGCATAAGAGAACTTGTGCTCACGGCCAAAGGCCGCCGCAAGCTCGCCGGGTGCAGTGAGCAGTGGAAAGCAGCGCAGGAGGGCCTGCGCCAACGAATCGGCAGCGGCCGATTTAACCGACTGATTGAAGACATGGGCGCTGTCACTACTGCGCTCCGGGAACGCCGCTGAGCGGCGCCTGTAGGAGGAACCAACAGTGAGTATCAGCGAGAACCAGGCCGTTCGCGAAGTTCATCCTTCGATTTCGAAAACTCCGATCGCGCTCGACGCTAAAGAGCTGGCAACCGTGTGTGTGCTTTGCAGTCACAACTGCGGGATCCGTGTAGATGTCGAGGGCGGGCGGATGGTCTCGATTCGGGCTGACGAGGCCAACCCGATCACGCATGGGTATATCTGCAACAAGGCCGTGACTTGCGACAAGTACGCGCACCACGAGCAGCGTACGCAGAAGCCGCTACGCCGTCGCGAGGATGGAAGCTTCGAGGAGATCGATTGGGGTAGTGCAATCAACGAGATCTCCGCAAAGCTCAAGGCGATCCGTGAACGGCACAGTCCGCGCTCTATAGCACTGGTGGGCATCGGCGGTCAGGCCAATCACATGGATGCGCCATACGGTACCTCGTTTCTGCGCGCGGTCGGCTCGCGCAGATGGTTTAACGCCTACGCACAAGAAAAGACCCAGCACCACTTGGTTGAGAGTTGGATGTTCGACAACTCGCCGACGCTGTTCATGCACGCCGACCTGGCCAACACCAGGTTCCTCTTGGTAATGGGCACCAACCCGCGCATCAGCAACCGCGGATCCAACCCCACTGAAACCTTCAAACATCTCGGTAAAAAAGCCGATTGCAAGATCGTAGTAGCCGATCCGCGTGAGACAGAGACCACGCGGGGTGCGGACGTGCATCTGCGTGTCAAACCCGGCGGTGACGTCTACCTGCTGATCGGCATGGCCGCGACGATGATCCAGAACGAACTCTATGACGCCGAGTTCGTAGCCGCGCGCACGCAGGGCTTTAACGAGGTGCGCGATGTTCTCTCGCGTGTCAACGTCGGTGAGATGGCCGAGCTTGCGGGCTTGAAAGAGTCCGAGATCAAGCAGACAGCCGAGGAGTTCGCAGACTCGGGCGCATCGAGCATCTTTTACGACCTCGGTGTGGAGATGACGCCGTTCTCGACGCTGCTGTCATATCTGATTCGTTTGAACCTGACGATCACCGGTAACATGTGCCGCGAAGGCGGGGAAACCTTTCTCGAAACATTCGCGCCGCCTACGCTCAGCCCCGGTCGCTTTCAAGAACCCGAACGTGCGCTGGCCTCGGGGATCCAAGGTATTCGTGCGCTGGGTGAATTTGCGATGTTCTCTCCGACCTTGGTACCCGAAGAGATAATGCTCGATCATCCCGAGCGTATTCGAGCCGTTGTCGTCGAAGGATCCAACCCGCTGCTCTCTTTCTCGGACACCCAGGCGTGGCGAGACGCGATCGAGCGACTCGAACTGCTCGTGGTGATCGAACCGGCGATGACCGAGACCGCGCAGCTCGCCGACTACGTACTCCCCACGCCGGTTGGCTACGAAAAGTGGGAGATCGCGATGTTCCCCAAGGGGCATCCGCAGATCATGGTCCAGGTTCGTCCTCCGGTGATCCCCGGGCCCGCCGAGGCGTTGCCCGAAGCGGAGATCTACGCGCGTATCTGCGAAGGGATGGGCGTAGTGTTACCGCTGCCCGATGACCTTGCGGAGATCGGACGGCCCGAGACCGCCGAAGCGCGTTCCGGGTTCATTATGGCGGCTATGGGTAAGGTGCAGGAAGTCGCAGCCCAAGGGATCAACGGGCAATCACAGATCTTGTTCTGGGCTTACCGTGGCATCGGCCACCATTTCGCCTCGCCGGTTCTGGTCGCGGTGTGGGCGCTTTGTCAGGCTAACGCGATGGAGCGCCACTCCGATGTCATGCGTACGCTCGGTGCCGAGTGGATGCAGAAGAGCCCGATGGAAGTTGGCGAGGAACTCTTCCGACGCATCATGGCCCACCCCGAAGGCGTCGAGGTCGCGCGTACGGCGCACAATAAAGGGCTCGACGACTACATAGGTTTTGACGACAAGCGTGTCCGCGTTGCGCCCGAGCCGATGATCGCCGAACTCGAACGCGCGCTCGAGAGCGGTCCGGTGGAGGATCCCGAGTACCCGTTCTTGATGTCCAACGGGTTGCGTACCAGGTGGACCGCAAACACCATCCAACGCGATCCGTCGTGGCGCAAGGGCAACGGGGCGCAGTGCGAGCTCAATCTAAGCCCGCAGGATGCCGAAACCCTCGGCGTCGCCAAGGGCGACCGTGTGTGCGTAGAAACGCGTCGCGGCCGAATCGAATTGCCGGCGGCGATCGACAAGAAGATTCGGACGGGCCACGTGTGGATGCCCAACGGGTTTGGCGCCAAGTATGCCAAGACCCTGGACGAGCCAGGCGAAATTCAGGGTCAGAACGGCAACGAGATCACCGATAGCGCCGACCGCGACCCGATCACAGGTTGTCCGCATCACCGCTTCATGCGCGTAAAGCTCACCAAGATCGATTCCGCCGCCACGGCTGCGTGAATGGCCGGGTTCGCCGGCAGCAGGTGGAGGTGCGTGACTATGCAGCGGCGCGGTCGTACCAGAGCAGCAGTACCGGCAAGAGCAGAAGGTCGGCCGCGAGCGCGAACACGATAGTCAGCAGGCAAAGTATGCCGAAGTAGAAGGTTCCGACAAAGCTTCCGGTAAGCATCGAGGCGAACCCCGCGCAAAGACAGATCGACGTGTAAACCAATGCGCGGCCGACGCCGGTAGTTGCGCGCCGCAAGGCCTCCGCCATCGCGGTGCCGCGTCCGCGTTCTTCGCTCACACGCGCCATGAAGTGGATCGAGTCATCCACAGCCAAGCCGATGCTGATCGACGCGACCATTGCGGTCATGCTGTCGAGCCGGATCTCGGCGAAGCCCATCACTCCCATGCAAATCACGATCGGTATGAGGTTGGGGACCATCGCGAGCGCACCGAGTGCGATCGAGCGCAGCTGCAGGCACATCAGCAAGAAGATCGCTAGCAGTGCGGCGCTGAACCCACGGATCAGGCTTACCCGGATGTAGTCTTCCATGTTTGCATAAAGGACGGCAATGCCGGTCACATTTGCTTGCTCTGCGTCGGCGCCAAACAGTTCTCCGACGTATGCCTCGGTCGCTTCGACCAACGTGACCGCGTCACGGGAGGTGGTAGTCAGTATCCGCGCGCTTACACGGGCCGCGCGGTTGTCGAATGTGACGAACTCCTGGATGTCGCCATCGGGTGCGTCCATTTCGTAGAGGAGCAGGTACTGGGCGGCTTCCTCGCGTGTTGCGGGGAGCTTATATTCCGCTTGATCGTTGGCAAAGAACGCGCGGCGCATGTCTTTGAACGTCTGTGTGACCGATTGCGTCGCGGTGACCTTCGGGCTTTGTTCGAGGAAGCTCTGGAGTGCCGCGATCTTGCGCAGAACATCAGGATCTTTGATGCCGCCGTCCTCGCCCGAATCGATGATCACGTCGATGGTGAGGGCACCTCCGAGTTCGCGCTCGAGTGTGCGTGTATCGGTTTTGATCGCCGCGCCGTCTTTGAAGTACTCGAGAAAAGCCGATTCGGCTTTGATGCGACTTGCTCCGACCACGCCGATCAAGAGCAGTAGAAACCAGACTAAGAAGATCAAATGCTGTCGTCGACGGGTAAATGCGTGCACGGCTTCGAGCATTGCCGTGCTGCGCGGGAGCGCCGTCCTCGCATCGGCACGTGCGTTCATCGGCGGCAAATAGCTTGCGACGATGGGGACCAACGTGACCGAGAGTAGGAATGCCCCGGCAACGCCGATCCCACCGAAGACGCCGAATTCGCGCACGCTTTGCACGCGGCTGACGAGGAGCGAGAACATGCCGATGGCTGTGGTCGCGCTTGTGAGCGTCATCGGGCGCATGAGTTCCGCGTAGGCAGCGTGTAGAGCCGCCGACTGCGAGCGGCCTGTGGCGAGGTATCCCTGGTATGTGACCAGGTAGTGCATCGAATCGGCAATACCGGCCGCGAGCAGCAATGGCGGCAGCATCGAGGTCATAACGCTGATCGTTGAACCCGAAAGAGTGATCCAGCCGTAAGTCCAGACGACGCTCAGGATGACGGTTACCAGCGGTAGGACGACACCGATCCAGCTTCGCAACAGGCTGCCGAGCACCAGGATCAGCGCCGCGATCATCAACGAGGCGGACATTTTCGAATCGTGGTCTGCGGCTAAGAAGAACTGTTCGTCAAGGACGGGTCCGCCCACCAACAGAAAACTGCGCGGCTCTTCTTCGGCGAGGATCGCGCGGATCGCGTCGATCGCTTCGATCTTGTACGAAAAATCGTCGGCACGATGGGGTAAGCGAACAACCATCGCGGTAAACGTGCCGTCAGCCGAGACGACGTTGCCGACGTACATCTCGTTTCGCAACGCTCTTGTCCTGACCTCCTCGAGTGCTGTCTCGTCCAGTGGGAACTCGACCAGGTCGTGGATGCGAAGTTCATCGCCGTCGCCTTCGACCGACTCTATGTTGGTCAGACTGAATACCTTCTCGACGTGCGGCGCCTGCTCGAGCTTCTGCGTTACGCGGTTGACCAGATGAAGCACTTCGGGCGTGAATACGTCGGCAGCCTTGAATCCGACGATGATCAGCTCATCGCTGCCAAACGTATCGATCAGACGTCTGTGCGCGAGCAGTGCCGGGTCGTCGGCGACGAACCAATTCTCCAGTGCGTTGTCGAAGCGCGCGCTGGGAAGCTGGGACACCGCAATTGCAGTGATCGCCATCAACACGGCGAGGACGGATTTTTTGTAGGTCAGACACAGGCGACCCCACGGGTGGTTTTCGTCGCTTGCTTGCATCCCAACGGGCCCGTCCTGGGCATTACTAATCACCGACGTTTTTGTGGTACAACCCGGCCAGAGGAGCGGGGTGCTGCCGGGATCTACGGGGGAAAGCGCCACCGCGGGAGGAGCAGTGACTGAGGATCAGGATCTGGTTCGTTTCAGCCCGTGGCTGACCGATGTGCCCGAGGCTGCGCCGCAGCTCGAGGGCGCTATTGATGCCGATGTCGTCGTAATTGGTGGCGGGTTCGCCGGCTTGAGTTCGGCGATCGCTCTGCGCGCCGATGGTGCCGACGTTGTGGTGCTCGAGGCCAGGCGGGTGGGATTCGGTGCGAGCGGTCGCAATGCCGGGCATCTTACCCCGACCATAGGCAAGGATCTGCCGACGCTCGCGATGCTCTACAGCCGCGAGAAAGTCTCTGCGCTGATCGGCTTTACCGAGACCGCGATCTCATTTGTAGAAGGCTTCATCGACCAGCACGCGATTGCGTGTGCGTACGAGCCGGTGGGTAACGTGATTGCAGCGGTGCATCCGCGCCAGCACGCGGCCATCGATAAGGCCGCGCGCGTTGCCGCAGACTTCGGAATCCCGGGCGAGCTTCTTGACAGCGATGCGATGGAGCGCCGCGGCCTGCCTCACGCCTTTACGCGGGGGTACTTTGAGCCGCACGGCGGCGTGCTGGATCCCGCGCGCTACTTGCTCGGCATGCGCAAAGTCGCCTTGGACGCGGGCGTCAAGTTGTACGAAGACTCACGGGTGCTTTCGATCGAGGACGGCGCGAGGCTGGTGGTCTCTTCAGATCTCGGGCGCGTGCGTGCCGCACATGCGGCGATCACGACCAATGCCTACACGCCGCAACTCAGACGGCCGTCCTCGGCCGGTATCCGCCTGCAGGTCCAGGTTTTTCAAACCGAGCCGCTCAGCGACACGCAGCTCCGTGACGTCGGCTGGGGTGGGCGTGAAGGCATCTACACGGCGCACGAGGTGCTGGAAAGCTATCGGTTGACGGCCGACAACCGCATTCTCGGCGGATCCAAAGCCGTTCGCGTGGCTTACGGAGCCGGCGCGCCGCCGGATGTGGACGCCGGTTGTGCGCGGCTGTTGCAACGCACCTTCTATGATCGGTTCCCAGAACTCCGCGATGTTCGCGTCGAGCGGCACTGGGGCGGTCCGATATTCTGCTCGCTCGATTTCTTGCCGGCGCTCGGGTTCACGGGACGCAGGCGCAATGTCGTCCACGCCGTGGCGTTCAACGGGCACGGCATCGCGCACGCGAGTTACGCGGGACGGGCGGTCGCCGATCTCATCGCCGGGCGTGACGGTCCCGGCCGTGTGTTGTGGGGACGGCGAAGTATTCCGGTGCCACCCGAGCCGTTGCGCAACTGGGTCACGCGAGCGCTGCTCGCGTTCTTTACACGACTCGACCGGCGTACCGACCGCGTTGCGCATGGCCGCCCACGCTCCGCTTCACAGCAGAACAAAGCGGCTGCCTGAGTGCGCACGGCCTGAAGAGTACCTGGCGGCGCTTTAGCCACTATGCTCTGTCGTACAAAAAAAGAGCGGCCCCCCGAGGGGGCCGCTCTTCGTCTGCCTGCGTCTTTGACTGGACGAGGCGGGCGCACCCGGAGGAGGGGGCGGGTGAACCGTTGGTTATCTCTTAGTGCCGGCTAGCCGACCTGTTCTTCCAGGCGCAATTCTTCGAGACTGGTGTGCTCGTAGTCCGCCCAGCCATCGGAATTATCGAGACGGACGGCGGCGTCATCGTTATCGTCGTCCTCATCCAGGTCGTCATAGCTCGAAAACGCCAGCGACTCGCGGGTGGCGACCGAGGGCTCGGTTTCATCCAGCGGACTCGGGAAGGGGCTGCGACCGACCTGCACGCTCTTGGTATCACCGGTCATGCGACGCCGCTCAAGCTCCTGGCCCTTCCAAGTGACCAGCTTCGAGCGCAGGCAGCCGGCGTCGATTCCCAGGGTGTCGCAGATCACGGTGAAGGAGAAGGGGTAGTCCCAGGTGTCTTCCATCAGCCACTCTTCGGCCTCGTCCGACATCTTCCGGTACTTGCGGCGGGTCGCGCCGACATGCTTGTAGAAGCAGCGGATGCCGTCTTTGAGAACCGCGTACATCAGAGCCTTTTCCGAGCCCATGCCGTCATCGTTAGCTTGGAGGGCGAAATACTGTTCGGGCAAAGTTAGATCCGGACTCAGATAGTCGAGCAACGAAGGCATCAAGATGAAATTTCCCGCCAACGGATTCGGCTCGTTGCGCGAGTTGCGGCGACCGGCGGCCGGGTTTCGGGGCTTAATCGCAGGGGATTGAGGGGTGGAATTCTCGTTGCGCATGCCTTCGTAATACCAAGTTTCATGCCGGAATGACCGGCCTCCTGGGAGCCGCATAAGCGGCGAGTTTGGGCGTACCAAACACCTACGACGCGGGTCTCGGTTGGCGTCTAAGACCATGGTCTCAAAAGGGTAAAAAATCCCAAACCAGGGTTGGACTTATCAGTGCGCTATGTAGTCGCGCATCGCTATGGCACATGGTGTCATAAGCGGCCAAATGACATGAAAAAGGCCTTGTTGAATGTAAATCGATAGGCTAGGCGGCTTCGTGCAGTTCCACAACCAGACCCAGAACCATTGCAGCCTCGCATGAGTTTGGGAAGCAAAGCCCACAGCGGCTGAGTCACCGAATCGGCCAAGGTTTGACAAGGGACAAAGCCAGGTTGTAAGTTTGCACTCTGATTCAGTTTTTAGAACTGGGAGGTAAAAGTTGTCCGAGGCGGCGTCTGAGCGAAAGCTCACCAGGAAGGAGCGCGAGTTGCAATTCCGGATGGGAATTGTGCTCGACGCTGCCCAGCAGGTTTTCGCCGAGTCTTCCTACGCGGCCTCATCTGTAGAAGAGATCGCTCGGCGCGCCGAGATCTCGGTCGGGACCCTCTACAACCTTTTCAACAGCAAAGAAGAAATCTACACCCGGGTTGTTTCGCGCGCGCAGGCGGAGTTCTTCGAATATATGACCCAAGAGGTCCGCGAAGCGCGCGGTCCCGCGGAGAAACTTCGCCAGGCCATCCACTGCCACTTCGAGCATTTCAAAAGGTACCTGGGCCAGTGGCGTTTGTACGTCTCGGCATCAAACGGCTTCCAGTGGGAGCTGAAATCCAAGCTCGCCGATGAAGCCAATGTAGCCCAAAGCAAATTTCTTGGTCTGCTGACCGACATCATCCAAACCGGGATGGACGAGGGCGTTTTCAAGCCGGGTGTAGCGGCCGACGACCTTGCGTTGTCGATTTTGGCGGTTCCCCATGCCTTCCTGGTAGCGCTTTTATTCAACGAGGACGCTGATCCCCTGTCAGGAAGGCCGCATGCGATCAAGATCGTTGAGCGGATGGTCGGCCTTGACGTCGAGTGAGTCGGAAAACATAGTAAGCCTCAACAACACATCTTAACACCGGTGAGGCGAGGACCTCGGTCTTCGGGCGGAGGAAGCGGAGGTATACGATGATGAGGAGTGGTGAGATGAAGACGGCGAGGTGGGCTCCCAATTCCACGCACGCGAAAGCTGCGGAAATCTGCGGTACGACCCTGAAAGCGATGGGAATGGCTGTCGAGCGTGGGTTGGATTACCGCGACGGCTACGACTTTCTCGTCGAAGACCGGGTGAGGTTGGCGGTGCGTTATGCGTTCCCGACAACCGAACGCACGCAAACCTACAAGAAGAAAAACGGCGAGGTGTCGCGTTACGTCTACAAGCGGTGGACGTTCAACTTTCACCGCCACGGTAAGATCACCGAACGCTACTGCGATTTTATTGTATGCTTCCTTGCCAGTACCGATGCGGTCAAGGGGCGGGCCTCCGATGTTTCGGTGTTCACTATTCCCTGGGAAGCGATCACCGGACTCACGTTCTGCTCTTCATGCCGCGAAGGCAGCCATCGGCCCTATCGCGGCAAGTACTCTGTCTTCCAAGACCGTTGGGATTTGATCGCCGAAGCCGGTGGGCTGACCCCTGCGGTGGGAGGCGGCGTGATCAGGCCCGAGGTTATGTCGGGGATTCGTCAACTCGACGAACGCAGGCTCGAGTTGGTTGCCGGTGCATCACCCCGTCAGCCGCTATCGCCCACCGGTGCTTTTGGGTCGGAGGAACACCCAAGCAAACAGCGTGGGGATGATTCGATGGAGAAAAGACGGGCTGCCGATCTTGCGCGCACTTTCCAGAACTCCGACTGGGTCCGTGGCGACTGACGGCTGACGGCCGCTACTGCGCAGTGCTGGTGTAACTGTCCGGCATACTTTGCCGGAGCAGGAACGTTCCAACGGTCAGCATCAACGCGAAGGCGAAAGCGACGAAGCTTGCTCCGTCGGTTGCACCCGGCCGCGCGACGAGCGCGCCGCATGTTGCGGCGCCGACCATCTGCACAGCGTCAAGCGTGAATCCGAGACCGAAACGAGACTTGGGTGCCGGGAAACTCAGGCGCTGCGCTTCGGCAGCCTCGACGTGGTACGGCGTGACTGCACCGTTAGGCTGTTCACCCTCGGCGTCACAGTACGCAGCGGCAGTCTGGGTGAGATCCCGGGCGTAGTTGGTTACGTTGAACCAGAAGTACTCGCGTGCCTCGTCGCTCAGACGGTCGAACCCGCAACCCGCTAGGTCGAACTGATCCGGAGTGGGTTGAATGCGTTTGCTGCGCTCGCGTTTGTCGTAGCGATCGCGGGCGTCGTTGATCGAGATCACTTTGGAGGCTTGTCCGCTCTTCTGGTTGCCTAGCTGTGCCATCAGTTGACTTCCCTGCGAATAGAGATCGCCCGCGGGAGTCCTATGTAGAAAGCAATCGCTGTGCCATGGCGTAAAGTCACTGAAATCAAGGTTGGCGGTGATCTACAGACTCAGAAACGGCCAAAAACGTGACGTAGTGGTACAGAGTTTGCCATGTACATGAGGCGGGGTTGAGGCGGCGAAACTGTAGTGTAAGGTGAGGCGCTTGGCAGCGCACGGAAGGAGAGGTGACCGAGAGGCCGAAGGTGCTCGCCTGCTAAGCGAGTGAGCGGGGAAACCTGCTCCGAGGGTTCGAATCCCTCCCTCTCCGCCATTCGTGAACGAGCATCACGGTGTTGTATAGTAGGGCCGATCTAGAGCGGATGAGGGTAAGTGGCACGATGAAAGCGATCCGGATCGGAGTGGCATGCGGGTTGAGCCTGCTTCTTACCTCTTGCGTAACAGCCCAGCCGGGTAGACCCGGTCCGCCGCCGCCTCCGCCCGACTACTTTACCCAGATTACGCCTTCGGGCACGCTCTACGCCCACAACTGGCCGGGGCGTCCGTGCTTTACCGTCGATATCATCGGCGAAGATTGGGTTCTCAAGGAGACTGCCGCCGACCGAGTGCTTTGGCGCCGCGGCGACAACGTCCTCAATATCTACTTGACCGACAATCGCGAGGCCGGCTTCGCCGTGGCCGGCATGAACGACGAACAGGCGCTGCTCGCGTTCATCGGATCTGAACTCGAGTACGTCAAGCCTCGCTTTGAGTACCAACGTGTTCGCCAGCCCCGCACCGCCCGCGACCGCAATGGTCTGTGGAGCCAGTGGAGTTGGAAGGGGCAGGGCGGCAAGCTGGCGCGGCCGGGGCAGAAAAAGCCGTTGGATCAGCAGCACGTGATCGCAAGCCTGTGGCTCGACCCCTGGGTGCTGTCGTTTGATTGGGCCAGGACCGAACTTACCGACAACCTCGGCCCCTCGCCGGAGATGATCGATATTTTAGAGTCGGTCCAGTTCTATCCGCAGTGCTTCAGCGGGATGCGTCCGGGTGAGACTTGGCAATCTAACTAACCCGGTCTATCTATGTTTCGTTTCTTCGATGGTTCGCTTGGGCCGTCGCCGTTAAGCGCCCGTAGCTCAGCTGGATAGAGCACCAGACTACGAATCTGGGGGCCGCAAGTTCGAATCTTGCCGGGCGCACCATTTTTTTCTTCAATTTCGGGAGCTTGCGTTCCACATCTGGAGACCTTCTCCTTTTCGAGCGAGCTGGTGTCAGTAGGCGGGTCATCGAGGTTACCTACATTCCGCGCGGAATGTGCAGCCGGGCCTGTCATCGAACGGCCTCTCTCCCCGGGTTTTGCGCCGGCCATAGCACCGCTTGAACCGCTCCGCCTCGCTCAGGCCGACGGGTCTACATCAGCGCCTCCGAAACTTTGAGCAGTCTTGGGTCAGTCTCAGCTCGCAGTTTCTCGTTCAACTCCCTTGGAAGGTGGCAATGCATCACATCGCCGGGTTGCGCGCGGAAACCGGCACGTAGCGCGGGGGTTTTGTTGCTCAGTGCGGTGTGTGGGGCAGCCAAAAGACCCTTAGTGGAAACGAGTCAACGCCACTGCTGGAAGACTCAGACCGACTTGGCTCAGTTCAGCTGACGACGTACGATTGCCGCTCAGCTAACCAAGCAAGGGGTCGTCAAGATGAGAGGTTTAATATCCCCCGCGGTTGTAGGCTTCGCCGCGATCTGGTTGCTCGGTCCGACGGTCACCGCACAAGCCGGGCCGACCAAGGCACAGCAATGCGCCGTATCGAAGCTCAAGGAAACCGGCAAGTACGAGCGTTGCCGACTGAACGCCGAAGCGAAAGGCGTCAAGAAGAACGCGGCGCCGGACTTCACCAAGTGCGACGTGAAGTTCGGCGAGAAGTGGACCAAGGCCGAGAACAAGTTCGGCGCAGAGTGCCCGACTGCGGGTGATGCCGCGGCGATACAGGCATTCTCATCCGGCCACACGGACGACGTTGTCTCGCTCCTGAACCCCACGGAAAGGATCGTCTTCGTAACGAGTCAGCTAGTACTGGGGAAACTTGGAGGGCTTACCGGCGCCGACGCCGAGTGCCAGGCTGCCGCCGATAGCGCGGGTTTACTCGGGGCCTATCTTGCGTGGCTGTCCACAAGCACGGTGGGACCGGCAGATCGGTTTGTGCAATCAACCGTTCCCTACGTTCGTACCGACGGAGCGATCGTTGCCCTGGACTGGGCTGATTTGACGAGCGGTTCCATCAGGGCGGCGATCAATGTCGATGAGTTTGCAAACACGATCTCCGGTCATCCGACCTGGACGAACACCGATGTGGACGGAACTCCGCTTAATAACGTAGGAGACCCGACCTTAGACTCGTGCGACGAGTGGACGAGTTTCGGCGGCCAGGCTGGAAACGGTTTCACGACCGCGGTTGATGGAGGCTGGACCATCGGCAGTCAGACGAACTTCAGCTGCGCGAGCGCATTCCAACTGTACTGTTTCCAGCTGTAGAAACCGCGGAACCCCATCCTGGCCCCGATTCTCTGCCGAGCGGTCGCTCAAGTGACAACGCCGTATCGCACGTTGCTCGTCTGACAATTAGTCGGCTGGCAGACTGAGCGACTCTACAAACGACGCGGAAACATCCGCAATCTTCTTGCCACCCAACGCGAAGTAGTAAAGTGGTTCACCTTCGATCGAGAACCGGTGCCGATATCGCTGAAGGTGATAGAGATCCAAGTACTCCGAGAAGATCAATTCCCGAATGAGCTGCGAGAAACCCGAATCATCGCTCCGGTTGAGGAACGTCTCCTTCACGTTGAACGCGACCCAACCGTCCGTCCCGATAATGTTGAACGCTTCCAAGAAGGCCTGGGCCGGAATATCACCGAATCCGAGAGCGGCGACAGAGACCAGGCAGTCGCAAGACCATGACTCCAGCTCGCTCCGATCACTGGCGGTGAGGTTGCAAAAGTCCATCACGTAGTAGGCGTCGTAAACTCCCGGGCGATCACGCTCCGTAGCGGCTCTCGCCTCAGGGATGATGTCGACACCGACCAGCCGTGAGATGCCCTGTTTCTTCAGCTCCTCGCCCATCATGCCGTTTCCCGCACCCAGGTCGAGTACCCGCAACTCGTTCAGTCGCTGGTGGGATTGCGAGACCGAGTAGCGCAGCACCTCTGCCACAGTCGCCGGCGACTGGCATTTCAGACGTTCGTAGACAACCTGCTCGTACAATCCGGGAATCGCGAAGAGGCGGTCATAGTCGTGGAGACGGATCTTCTCTTTCGAGTCGCCCTCAAACAGGTAGAAGTAGACTTCATCTTGATCCAACTCGTGTACGTTTACCGGCGGAAACTGTATTCGATGTCTCTTGACCACGCTTGTCCTCGCTCTCGATCGTCTGCCGAAACCCGTAGACGGTTAGGCACCGGCATTGAGCCTCTTCTCCGTACGGCGCCGTTCGCGTGCGGCCACGCCTTCGACGAGTTGCTCGCTGCTTTCTACCGAAGTTTCGCCCGCACCCCTGCTGCGCTCGACCAGCGTCAGTCGGGTCAAAAGGGCGAGTTGGGTTAGGACTTTCAAGCGCCCCCAGCGAAGCATCGAGGCCGTCCGACGGCTAGTTCTACACCAACTAGCGGGCTGATGCACGCCGTCTGCTCCTGCCTAGTGTAACCTGAGGTTTCCAAGTAAAGATGCTCCATACCACTTCGGGTGTAAAGTCCAATACAGGCGTGACAACGTGGCTCGTTTTGTGGTCAAACCACGGAGTCAGCAGCATGGACAGATCGCAGCAGATAGGCCTGGTGAATTGGCGGGCAAAGATTCTCCCCTGTTCGCAGGCATGGAGTGTGCGCAGCGTACCGAGGCCGTCGAGTCCGAGCTTCGTAGTCTGTGAGATGGATCGAAGTCTGCCGTGAGCTCTTTGAAAACGGACAGACGAGGATTGGCCGTCATCACCGGCGCCTCCGCGGGCATCGGTAAGCAACTGGCCTACCGCTTTGCTGAGGGCGGGTTCGATCTCCTCCTCGTCGCGCGTCGCGAAACCTTGTTGCGCGAACTTGCCGACGAGATCGACGCGAAGTACGGCGTCGCTGCCGACGTGCTGGCCGTTGATCTCCTGGATTTCGATGCGGTCGACCGCGTGGCTGCCGCATGCGCAAAGCGTCGCGTGCGCGTGCTGATCAACAACGCAGGGATCCTGGAAAGCGGACCGTTCCGGAACCTCACGGAACGGCGCGCTGCCGAGATGGTTCGACTCGACGTACAGACAGTGGTTGCGCTCACGCAGCGTTTCCTGCCCGACATGCTCGTGCGCGGAGACGGGCGCATCGTCAACATCGCATCGGTGGCCGGCTTTCAACCCATCCCTTACTTGACGCTGTACGCCGCGACTAAGGCCTTTGTGCTGTCGTTCTCCGAAGCGCTCGCCGAAGAACTCGGTGGCAGCGGAGTCACCGTGACCGCGGTGTGCCCGGGGCTCACCGCGACGGATATGTTGGCCGATGTCGGCGAATTCAACACGATCGTTGAAAGGTTGCCTTCGATCATGATCTCCGCACCGGAGGATGTCGCGCGCGAAACCTTCGAAGCCTGCATGGGCGGCGAAGTGGTCCGTGTTCCGGGCGTCGTCTACTGGGCACTCAGCGGCATTTTTCGCTATCCACGCGACTTCTGGCGCAAGATCGGCGGGGCGCTGGGACGTAGGACATACACCGTAGACGACTCAGACGCCTAGACGTCGCGATGGCAGCAGCCGGCCTTCACCATCGGTCGGCGTTTGTGACAAAGCCCGCGTCAGCGCAGATAGCCGAGGCTTCGCAGGCGCTCCTTCGCCTCCTCGTCCAGGCCCTCGAACCCGGAACGCACGGGCTCGGGTTCAGTGGCGAACGAAAACGGGCGGGCGGCCGCTTGCGCAAGCAGGGCCTCGAGTTTGGCCGCAAGGCGAACGACAATCTCGGGGCTGTCGACAGCCAAGTTGGTTCGTTCCTGCGGATCAAGGACGGTGTCGTAGAGTTCATGGGCGCCGTCAGACGACCAGATAAGCTTCCAGCCTCCCTCGCGGATCGCGCGCAGCCTACGCGAAAAGCCGGCGAGCCGTTCTCCGCCCCTTGCGAGATCCTCAGCGTCGAACGTCGACAGCGCCTGGTTCGGGAAGTAGTACTCGGCGACCGGGCCCGCGGCGGCGGTCAGCGGCCGCCGCAGATCGCGGCCGCCGGTGCCCGCCGGCCGAGCGTCGGGAGCGGCGGCGGCCGCGATAGTCGCGTACAAGTCGGCTGAATCGACCGGACGCGCCTCTGTGCGCCCGGCCTCCACCCCGTTGCCGAGCAGAATCAGCGGCACCCGCAGGAGGGAATCGTGGATTGAGAAAACGTGGTCGAAGTGACCGTGGTCGCCGAGGTTCTCGCCATGATCGGAAGTAACGACAACAAGCGTCTCATCAAGAAGCCCCCTGTTGCGCAATTCGTCGAGCAGGTCCCCGAAGATCTCGTCCAGTTGCACGATCTCGGCGTCGTAGAGGTCGCTGAGGCGGGCAAAGTCCTCCTCACTCAGTGGGTTGGTCCCTGCATAGTACGCCTGCCAACTTTGATCGATGCTGCGGGCGGCCCGCCGGAGGTCCGCGTCCGCTACGACGCGCCGCAGGAACTCCTCGGGCGGCTCATAGGGCGAATGCGCTTCGATGTAGTTCAGGAACACAAAGAAGCGATCATCATCGTCCAGGCCATCGAGAAAGTGCAGCAAGGCCGCGTTGTTCACGTGCTGTGGCCCGGCGCCGTACACGGCATCAACGTCTTTGCGCCACGTCGGCAAGAACGTTCCGAAGCCTTGCTCCAAGCCGGTGTGTCTGCCCACGATGCTGTTGCCTACGGCCGCCATCGTTTGATAGCCGTCGTTGCGCAGTATCTCGGCAAGCGTGAAGTGGCGGTCGTCCAGCTTCAGGTGTTCCTGGGTCGCGCCATGCGCGACCGGGAGCAGTCCGGTGAACAGGGTGGCGTGCGACGGCAGAGTCCAAGGCGCCACACTGTAGGCATTGCTGAAGACCGCGCCGCGAGCCGCCGCAGCGCTTAACTCGGGAGCCGTGTCGCGGCCGTAGCCGTACATTGAGAGGTGCGAGGCCGACACAGTGTCGAGCACGACGAGCAAAACATTCGGCTTCGAATCCGCGTCCAAGCGGACGTGGCGCGCAACCTCCGCGCCGGACACAACCACCGTCGTGAGCGCTGCGGCTGCAAGCGGCAGGAGAAACGTAGGTCTCGGCGACTTCAGTAAGGCCGAAACGAAGAATCGTAGAGCGATCGCGGCCAGGACCGTCCCGCCGACGAAAGTCCAAAACAGCCGGTGCTGTAAGGCCCAGCCCATACGCAGCGTGGCTAGGAGATCAGCCGCGCTTGAAGGCAGGAGCGGTAGTGCGAAATCGAGCACTTGGTTTCGCCACAGCGCCGCGCAGACGAGGACCAACGCACCGAAGGCCAGCGCCGCGGCGCGCGCGACGTAGCCTAGGGGCCTGAGGACGTTGAGACCGAACAAGCCGAGATGGACGAAGGCCGAGACCGCGATCGCGGTCGGCAACACCGAGCGAACCCGATCGGCAACCGCGAACAAGGGCAGCCACAGCAGGCCGGCCTCGGCGTATCCGTTGTGGAAAGCAACAACGCTTTCTTCCACCACAGCTGCGATCAAGGCCGCGGGTAGTGCGTCGAGCAAGACCACAACCGGCACCCAGGCCACTCGCAGCAGACGGCTTACGAACACGCGTTCAACTCGTCGCGAGCGACGCCGCGGGGTTTCGAGGTTCGCGCTGCTGGGTTCTTCATGGAATCCTGTGGGGACATGCAGCCGCCGTGTCACACCCGTCCGGGACTTGTGCTTCGTTGGATCTCAACGTGAAGTTCGCGCTCGCGATGGCCTCGTCAACGGCGGGCTGGATGGCGCCGATCCTGTTCTTGCAGGCGGCGAACCCACGGATCCTGGCATCTTGGCACGGTTTCCTGCACGCGGCGATTGCCTCGGCCGTGGTGCGGACGGGGCTGCCGCCGGAGAATCCGTTCTTTGCCGGCGAGCCGCTGCGCTACTACTACGTCTACCACTGGGTGAGCGTGCTCACTAGTGCCGTGCTGCCGGTCGACCCGCTGCAGGCGTTTCAGATCCTCACCCTATTCGGCCTCGCCTGTCTCATCTTTGGCGTCGGTCTTGCGGCAAAACGGATGACCGGATCGAACATGGCAGCGACCGTTGCCGGTCTGTTCGCGTTGGCCGGCCTGAACCCGCTTGGACCCCTGCTCGCGGGGGCACGCGCGCAGCTGCGCGGGCAGCTGCTTTGGCACGATGCAGCGCATGCCGCGCATGCCGCCGGGGATCTCTACGTCACCAACCGGCTTGCCGACCAGTGGATGATACATCCGCTGCTGCCGAAACTCTACGTGTCTAACGACTGGCGTTTCGGCAACGACCTGGTGTGGTTCCTCGACAACTCCTCGCGCGGACTCGGGCTGGGGCTGTTCGCGCTGCTGTGTCTCGTCGTATTGAGCACGGGCGCGCGCGTACGGCTAGGTTCGGCCGCCGCGGCCGTTCTCGGTTGCGCCGTCTCCGCATTGAACCCTTTGCTGGGTCTTGCAGGCTGTGGCGCGCTCGCCGCCGGAGCCATCGTTGCGCGCGCGATCCCTCGACGCCGCGAGGCCGACACGGTTGCGATCTCCCCGGCGCTGGCGGCCTGCGCAGGCGCCGTCGCGGCCTTTCCGAGCTACGCACTGCTGTTCGGCCAAGGCGAAGCCGTCCTTGGGCTTTCGCCGGGCGTACATCTACTCGGGAAGACGCTCAACACCTCGGCGAACTTCCTTCTGCTCCTACCCCTGGCGCTGCTTGCCCGTGCGCACGCGCGGAGCGGGCGGGCAGGAAGCATGCAGCCGGACTCGTGGATAGTGGCGGCCACGTTGCTCTTGCTCACATCGATCCTGACTGCGTTGCCGGAGAACAACGAACACAACCTCGCTAACCTTGCGCAGGTTCTGCTTGCGGTTCCCGCCGCTGCCGGACTCATGCGCTTGCGATCCCCGGTGCGCTTCGCCGTCGCCGGGTGGTGCATCCTTCAGGCCTGCGCGATCTTCGTTTCGTTCGCCGGCAGGCCTGCGATGCCGCTGGTGTCGCGCTCGGGGGAACTGCGCAGGGCCGAAGCGGAAGATGGACTGCACGAAGCCTACCGTTGGATCCGTGACCAGACCGCCGAACGCGCCGTCCTCGTCACCGATCCCGCCCGACCTATCAAGATGTCGGGGAACGTCTCCGAACTGCCCGCCCTGAGCGGCCGCAGCCTCTTCGTGGACCAGCGCAGCTATTTGATTGAGCCTTATCCGGACATGGAAGAGCGCCTACGGGTGGCCGGCGCGATCGCCTCGGGCAGTGCAAGCGAGGCAGACATCGCGACGGTCACCGCGCACGGCAGGCCGGTGTACCTTCTGAGTACCGAAGCCGCTTCTCAGGAGCGCATTGCCGTCTTGACGCGGGCGTACGGGCCGCCCGCGTTGCGCTCCGGGATCGCCGCGATCTTTGCGATCGGGGCACAACCTGAGGGCTGGGCCCCCGAGTTTGCAGGTTACCTCGGCGGCGCCGAGGTAGATCAAGCGCGCGATGTCGCGATCGATCGCGAGGGCAACGTGTATGTAACCGGCGGCACCGCTTCGGACGGCTTTCCCGCAGCGCCACGGGGCGTCGCCTCCACCACCATCGGCGGCGCGAGCGAACCGGGTCCGGGCGACGCGCGTACGGATCCAATCGCGATGGACGTCTTCATCACGAAACTCTCCCGTTCCGGCGAGTTGGTGTGGACGCGCAGACTGGGGGGCCCCGGCTACGACCGGGCCTATGCCGTCGAGGTAGACGTTGCCGGCAATGTTTACCTCGCCGGCCGTGCCGGCGGCGGGTTCCCCGTCAGCGCGGGCGCGTTCCAAACGCGCTTCATGGGCGGAACCCAGAGCCCGCGCTACGGGTCTCAGGACGGCTTCGTCTGCAAGCTCACCGCGGCAGGCGAACGCGTCTTCTGTAGTTATTTCGGGAGCGGCGACCCGATGCCGGTACGCGACCTGGCGGTTGCGGCTGACGGTACCATCTACCTCGCCTCCGGAAGCAAGACCGCCGACTTTCCGCAGACGGTTGCGCGTGCGTTCAACAACCGTCCGCGCGGTGGTGGGGACGCGGTTGCCGCGAAGATCTCACCCGACGGAGGTCGGGTCTTGTGGGCCACCTACCTGGGCGGAAGCGGCCGCGAGAGCCACGAAAACTCAATTCGACTGGACGCAACCGGCAACCCCTTTGTCTTGTTCACGACCGAGTCGACCGGGATCGCAACGCCCGGTGCGTTCAGCACGCGTTACTCGGGACATCAGGACGTCTTCGCCGCCAAGCTCGACCCCGCCGACGGCTCTTTAGTCTGGGGAACGTACTTTGGAGGCTCCGGTAACGAATCCACGGAGACCCACGAGTTCGCGGTCGATGCCGCGGGACACGCGTATATCGCCGCGCCGACGACGTTCGCACCGGACTTTCCGGTGACGGCAGGATGCCTGCAACCCAGCTACGGCGGAGGCGGCAATGACATGTTCGTTGCAAAGCTTTCGGCCGACGGCTCGGAACTCCTCGCCGCGACCTTCCTCGGCGGGGCGGGTAAGGACAGGCCCGAGGGCGTCGCGGTGGACCCCTCGGGTCGCGTCTATGTGACGGGCACGACCACGTCGAGAGACTTTCCCGTTACCGCCGATGCGGCACAGCCCAAGTTGAGAGGGGAACGTGACAGCGTCGCTGTGGTGCTGTCGCCTGCGCTGGACATGCTCATCTATGCGACGTTCCTCGGAGGATCAGGCATCGAGTACGGCCGCGGCATGGCGGTTTCTTCGAATTCAGGTCTGTTCGTAATCGGCGGTGACACGAGTTCCGGGGACTGGCCGGCACGCCCCCCGCTGCCGGTGCTCTACGGCGGCGGCCCGAGCGACGGGTTCGTCGCAGCGTTTGCGCACAAGTAATCCGTTTTCGCGCCCGCATACCGCATGTACTCGGCAGAGCCGGCGTTTCCAGAACGGTTCTTTCCATGCCTACTATGTATGTGGCCGATCGGCATGAAGGAAAGACACCGTCCACGCATCAAGCGCGAGCCCTGCTTCCGCGCCGCCCGGCTGACTTTGCTCGCCGTCGTTCTGCTGTGCCGCACCAGCGCGCTCGCAGGCTTTGAACAAGGCGTGCAGGCCCACGACCGCGGGGATTTCGCGACCGCGATGCAAGAGTTCGAAGCGGCCGCGCGCAAAGGCGACCTGCGGGCCCAGTACAACCTCGGCGTAATGTACCAGGAAGGCCTCGGCGTCGAACGCGATGCCGCTGTAGCCGGAGAGTGGTTCAAGCAGGCGGCGGCACAAGCTGCCGAGGATGAAGCCGCCCGGCCCGACCTGGGCGAGGCGGCACAGCTTGCAACGCAGCCGGCCAAGTGGTTCCGGCAGTCGACCCAATCTGCGCAAACCGCAAACCAGGGGACCTCGAGTCTGGGATTCTCGGACGCACCCGTTGAGCTTGGATCCCTGCTCGTCAATCTCATGATCGGCGTCGTCATCTCTCTGGTGCTGGCAATGCACTTTCGGCTCTTCTCGACGACGCTCACGAACCGCGACAACCTTGCCTTCACGTTCCCGTTCATTCTACTGACCACGCTGCTCATCATCACGATCGTGAAGTCCTCTCTTGCGCTTTCACTCGGACTCGTCGGAGCACTCTCGATCGTACGCTTTCGCACGCCGATCAAGGAACCCGAAGAGCTCGCGTACCTGTTCATGGCGATCGCGGTAGGGTTGGGGTTGGGCGCGAACCAAAGGCTTCCAACGGTCGTCGCCGTTGCCGTGATCCTCGTGGTCATGGCGCTGCTGAAACGGCGGCAGATGGGAAATCGGTCGGAGAATCTGTTCTTGTCCGTGGACTTCACGGAACAGGACGGACAAACGGCACCGAGTATCGACACGCTTGCCCGCGTGATCAACGGCCACGTCGTCTCTAATGATCTCAGGCGCTTCGACCAGCGCGACGGGACCCTGGAGGCGACCTACCTAGTGCAACTGGCCGGGCCGCAGCAGCTCGGGCGGCTCATTGAGACGCTCCGCACGGAGTTTCCGGGGCTCGGCATCACGTTTCTCGATCAGGACCGGCTCACTGCTCCTTAAAGGAACCGTCGGTCGTGATCCTGAAACCGCGAGAGCCCAAAGCAGCGGCACCGACTCGCCTGGCGGGCGCAGCGGCTTCCAACCGACCGGTATTGACCGCTCTCGCGATTGCTTTCTCGGTCGTGGCGCTACTTGCCGGCTTCGCACTGAAATTCGACGTCGGCACAAGCCTGCGCCGCTCACTGACGGAACTCGGTTTTATTTCTACCCATCAGTCGCGAAGCAGCCGGGGCCTGATAAGGCTCCCTGGACGCTGGCTCGCAACGAGGTTCAGCGCGGCCGAGGTTCCGATGCTCGCCCTCGATATCAAGTTCAAGGATCTCCAGGCACTTCAAAAACGAAGGGACGAAGCCTTACGCGAGGGGCTCCTGCAACAGCGCGAGGACGACTACGTTTCCGCAGCTATCCGGCTGGACAACCGCCGGGTGAGAGTGAAGCTCCGACTGAAAGGCGACCTTGTCGACCATTTCACGGGGGATCAGTGGTCTTTCCGCGTTCACACCAAAGACGACGACCACATCTTCGGCTTGCGCCGCTTCTCCATCCAGCACCCGCGCGTGCGCGACTTCCACATCGAACCGCTTTTCTTCGCCGCCATGGCGAGGGAAGGAATCCTCGCACCGCGCTACTTCTTCGCCGATGTCCGACTGAACGGAGACGACTACGGAACCATGGCGATCGAGGAGCACTTCTCCAAAGAGTTGCTTGAGTGGCGGCATCGCACCGAGAGCGTGATTCTGCGCTTCGACGAATCACTTTTTTGGGCGGCGAGCGACGGCTTTGAGCACGGCTTTTACGGCGTCTTTGACAACTTTGCGAGTGCCCCGATCACCGCGTTCGGCTCGGGTCGCGTCGCGGAATCGCCGCGCTTGCGCGAGCACTTCGCTGTCGCTTCGGGGCTGTTGCAGGGGTTTGCCAGGGGCGAGCTCCAAGCGGGGGAAGTCTTCGACACCAGGCTGTTCGGCCGCTACGTCGCGGTCGCGGAACTTTGGGGGGCGCGCCACGCCTTGCGTTGGCACAATCAGCGCTTCTACTACAACCCGACCACGGCCAGGCTGGAGCCGATCGCGTTCGACTCCGGTGCGGGCCACGCGCTTGACGCCGAAGAAATGGTCTCACGCCGCGAGCCCATCGTGGTCCGCATGCTCGAGGACCCCGTGATCTCAGCCGAGTACCTCACTACGCTGGAGCGGATAGGAGCCGAGCTTGAAGAAGGCCTACTCGGGCGCGAGCTGGGCGCAATAGAGTCGGGCTATCTCGAAGTGCTCCGGCCGCGTTACCCCTTGCTCGACGGTTTCGACTTCGAGCGTCTGTCCCGTCGCGCCGACCGCTTGCTGGCGCTGGTCGATCGGCCCGGCGGATTGCCTTATCCCGATTACCCTGCGCTCGCGCACGCCAGGGTCTACGATTCCGGCGGAGTTACGGTCGTCGAGATCACCAACGCCGTTCCTCACCCGATCGAAGCGGTGTCGGTGTCCTGGGCTGATCCGGAGGGGGGCGCACGCACGGGAGAGATCGCATTGGGTGACGGATCACCGCTGCTGTTAGAGGCCTCGCCGAAGGCCGCTCCGCCTTCTACGTTGCGCGTACCCCTAACAGCTCCGCGTGGGGCCGAGACCTGGGTCCCCGAACTCACCGTGCGTATCAGAGGGCACGCGCGCCTCTACCGCACCACAGCTTTGCCTGGAGCGCCGGCCTTGACCACAAGGCCGGTGGCGCCGGTCGGCGCCGAAACGCTCGCGCGGCAGTACGAGTTCCTCGATTGGGACCCGCGAACCCGACGTCTTGGAGTCCGTCCCGGCACTTGGTCTATCGAAACGCCTCTGGTCGTAGGCTCTGACGTGCAGCTCACCGTCGGCGCGAGAACCACGCTGGCCTTCGCCCCGGAAGCTGCGTTGATTTCCTATGGGCCGGTGGAATTCAGCGGCTCCGCTTCAGATCGAATCCTGCTGAAACCCCTGACGCCTGCACTAGGGTGGCAAGGCGTGGCCGTCCTTGCCGGTGGCCGGCCATCATCATGGAAGCACGTCTCCGTCCAGGCGACGACCGGCATCGACCAGGCGGGATGGAAGCTGACCAGCGGCGTAACGTTCTACCAGAGCCCGATCCAGATGCACGATTGCGTCTTTAGCGACAACCGTACGGAAGACGCGCTCAACGTCGTTCGCTCCCAGTACAGTCTGCAGAGGATTCACATCCTCGACGCCGTCTCCGATGGATTCGATTCGGACTTCTCCGACGGAGTGATCCAGTCAAGCCGTTTCGAACGCATCGGCTCTGCCGGCGGCGGCGACGCCATCGATGCAAGCGGCAGCCGTATCGAGATCCGCGAAGTTGCGTTTCAGACCATAGGGGACAAGGCGCTCTCGATCGGCGAAGGCAGTGTTGTCACGGCCGACCATGTGGAGATCGACGGCGCGAGCGTTGGTGCGGCAAGCAAAGACGGATCGAGGCTACATTTGCGGGACAGTCGCATCCGCAACGCGGCGCTGGCGCCGCTGATGGCCTACGTAAAAAAGCCCGAGTACGGACCGGGCAAGCTGAGGGCAGAGAGAGTTTCCATCGACCGTTCACCGAGAATCCAAGCCCAGACCGGCAGCGAGATCATCCTTGACGGGGTCTTGGTGGCGACGTCTGACATCGATGTCGAAGCCCTGTACGCGGGTGTAATGCGCCCGGGGTTGAGGAGATGACAATGCGCCCCGGGGCTCGCTTTGAGACGAAGTACGTGGCGGACGGGTCGCTATACCACGACGTTGTTCATTGGTTGCGCATGCATCCGGCGGGCTTCCGCATTCTCTACCCTCCACGCTGGGTTAACAGTGTGTACTTCGACAACGCGGAACTCGCCTCCTACGATGAAAACCTCGCCGGGGTCTCGCGGCGTGCGAAGCTGAGGCTACGCTGGTACGGCGACAAGGAACTGCCATCACGTGGGGTATTGGAAGTGAAACAGCGAGACGATCGGCTCGGGTTCAAGCAGACTTGCACGGTGACGCTGCCGTCCAACCGTGCGACCCTGACCTGGCGCAGCAACATTGAGCGAATGTGTCAGGCACTGCCGCCGCAGTTCCGCTCCTGGTTCCGGGAACACCCGCAAGCGGTCATGCAGAACCGCTACCTCCGCGACTACTACCTCTCGGCCGACGGCGCAGTCCGAAGCACCGTGGACCGCAGGCTCGCGGTGTACGACCAACGCTATGCTGGTGTGCCGCACTTGCGCCGGCGCGTGCCGATCGTCGACGTCACCGTCCTCGAACTAAAGTTCGCGCCTGAACTGCAGGCGCGGGCGGCGCAGATTGTCAAAGACGTACCGCTGCGTCTGAGCCGGCACTCAAAGTACGTCGGTGCGGTCGGAGCCATGCATGGGTATTGAGCGCGCTCGCGGCCCGCGGACGCTGATCGCGCTCGTCACGCTCGTCGCCGTCTGTGCCGTCCTCGCAGGAGCGTTCGGTTTCGAATTCGCGCGCGACCGTTATCGCCGCCTCGAGTACGCGCAACACCTCGCACTGGGCGCAGCGGTTCGCAACGGGCTCGTCGCTCGGGGGTTCCGCGCGGTCGTTGAACCGAGCGTCTCCGGAACTGAGGCCGCGAACCTGTGGTTCGTCGGTCACATTTACCCGAAGAACCGCTTCTTCGGCGGGGAGAAGCCACAGTTTCCCGACAGTGAACGGCCGCTGGCGTTTTTGGAGCGACTCGCCGCACATCGACCGCCGCAACGCATCCTCTTCGGGGGCGACAGCGTGTGGAAACCGACGCCCGACGCGCTTGACCACCTCGAGGCACTCGCCGACCACTTGCCCCAGGCGCGCTTCATCTTGGGTAACCACGACGACTACTGGGGAACCTTGCGTACGATGCCGCAACGCTTCGACGCCATCTATCGCCGACGCTACGGGAGCGAAGACATCGACGGTGTTCGTGTCATTCACGTGCACACGGTCAGCGAGGACGGCCGCTACGGGCTCGACGCCGAACAACGCCTCTTCCTCAACGCGGCGCTGGACGGTACTTCCTACCGATACGCCTTGCTGACGATGCACCACGCCCTTTGGGCGGGCGCCGGAACTCAGACCAACACCCCCTACCCAGACGCCGAGAACCTGGCGGACGATTGGGTGGCGAACGTTGCCCCGCTGCTGGTGCGGGGGCGCGTCAAAGCCGTACTCGCGGGCGACGGCGGCTGGCGTTCTCACGGCGTGGTCTACGATATTGAAGGCATTCCCCACTACTTGACGGGTTGGTCAGGGTTCCGCAGTGACATTGCACCCGAATGGTTGTCGATCCGGTTCGATTCGAGCGGTCCCGTCACACACTGGAACGTCCTTTGGAGGGAAGTGCACTACCGCAAGCAGGGTTGAGATCGGGGGCCGACCATGATGGCGCGCGATAGGGCCGGTTAGCACAACGCCCGTCTTATCCCGGCCGGACCCCTCTCGGTGGGGGAGCGAATCGGGCAACGACTTTCGCTGGCGCGGATTGCCGAGAAGGGCTAGGGTCATAGAATGTCCCCGACGCTATTTCGTAGTTGGTTCCTCATTATCGGCTCTGCCGCCGCGCTTGCCGGTTCGACCTTGTTCTTCACTTCGGCGACTGCGTTTGCTCAACCGTCACTACAGAACTACTCGATCCGCTTTTCGACGTTCCTGGGTGGATCGGACAAGGAGATGGTCCGCGACATCGCCTTTGACGTCGATCGTAACTTCTACGCGGTCGGCGGTGGCGCATCGACCGACTTCCCGATCATCTCCAACTCTGGGGGCTTCGTCTTCGATGACACCCAGAACGGTGGATGGGATGTATTCGTCACTAAGTACACATCCCAGGGCGTGTTGCTCTGGTCAACATTTATCGGCGGCCCCGGATACGACCGCGCCTACGCCGTCGATTCCGCGCCCGACGGCGGACTCTACATAGCCGGTCGCGCCGGCATAGGGTTTCCGGTGACTGCCGGCGCCCTGCAGACCAGTTTCAGCGGCGGACGAAGTGGCGCGAACGATCCCTACTTCGAACAAGACGGCTTTGTCTGCCGAATGAGTAGCGAAGGCGAGGTTTCGGCCTGCACCTATTTCGGTGCCGCCGACGGCCGCATCATCCGTGATATCGCAATCGGTCCGGCCGGAGAGGTCTATATCGCCGGTTCATACCGCTCCGGACCGTACCCGGCCGCCATCGATCAGGCACGACTTAACGATCCGTACGGTGGCAACGAAGACGTCTTCATCGCTAGACTGAGTGCTGACCTGACTTCCGCGCTTTGGCTGCGCTTCATCGATGGCAACGCCAACGACCAGGTGATGGCATCGCTTGGTACCGACGCCGTAGGCAACGTGTTCGTAGCCAGCACCACCACGTCGTCTGGATTGGCAACCCCCGGTGCGTACGACGAAAGCCACGGCGGTGGAAACGATGTCTTCATAGCAAAGCTTACAAGCGCCGGTGATCTGACGTGGCTGACCTATCTCGGCGGAAGCGGAGACGACTTCACCGAAACTCATGAGTTGGCCGTAGCCGGCGACGGTACGGTGACGGTAGCGATTAGTAGCAATTCACCTCACGACAGCTTCGCCACCGACCAGGCGACGATCGTGTCGAGCTACGGACCCGGAGGAAGCACCGACGTGGTAGTAGCCCAGGTCGCGGCCCAGGGTGACCGGATTAGCGCGCTTACGTTTATCGGAGGTACCGCCATGGATTTCGCTGAAGGCTCGGCCCTGGACGGAACCGGCGCGTTCTATTTTACGGGCAACAGCCAATCGGCCGATTTCCCTATTACCGGCAACGCCATCCAGAGTGAGAATCTCGGACTCAGCGCTATCGTGGTCAAGCTATCGAAGCGGCTAGAGACGGTTTTCGCCAGCTATCTGGGCGGTGCATCAAGCGGTCACCAGGGACGCGGGATCGCCGCCGACCTCAGCGGTGATATCTTCCTCGGTGGACAAACGGCGAGTGGCAGCTTCTTTACGCAAAACGCTGCGCAGCCGCAGATAGGGGGCGGTAACACCGACGGGTTCATCGAAATGCTGCAGACGCCGCTTTCGTGCGGAGACCTCGGCGGTAACGGCAGCGTAACCGCGAACGACGCCCTCGAGGTGCTCCAGGCTGCCGTCGGACTATCGGCCTGTGACGTCTGCATTTGCGATGTGGATGCGTCCGGCGAGATCAACACCACCGATGCCTTGGCAACTTTGCAGTTTGCAGTTGGTGTGCTTACGCAGCTGGCTTGCGTCGCCTGTCCCTAGAAGTTTCCTATCGCCTACTGCGCCTACCGCCTACCGCGGCTTTCGCCGCGCGGCAGAGTTCCAAACGCTTCGAGCAGAGACTCAGACTGCGTGCACAGCAACGCCAAGGTCAGCAAAAGCGGTGCGGCTTTTACGACCGCGACTGCGAAGTGGAGCGGCCACGGTACCCCGCGCATCGCGTCCCATAGAGCCGAGGCGATGATAATGTTCTGGAACGCCGCCAAGCCTACGATCAACACCACCATTACCAGAGCAGTCCGGCTGATGCGCCCGTGGTTCGCCACTAGAAAAGCGAGCGGCAGAAAAAGGAAACTCAGGTAGTGCTCCCACACGATCGGGGCCGTAAGTAGAGTGAACATTAGGGCCAACGCCCAGTTGAAATGCCGTCGTTGCGGATCTGTCCAATCGTATCCGCGACTTCGTAAGTAGACGAGGACAACGCAAGCCACCACCGCGAGCCGCACAGCCATCGACGCCGCCGAAATTGCCGGCGTGGCTGGAACCGTCGACGACGGGTCCCAGGCGAGGTGAAGAGTATCAATCGGCACTGTGAGTGCGCTGTTATAGACCCAAGCCGTCGATCGCCCCGAGAGTTTCAGCATCAGCACGATAAAGCGCTCGTGTACCGGCCAGCTGAGCAGCGCTACCGAAGTACCCGCGGCCGCCAAGCTGAAAACCGCGGCGGGGACGATGAACGCGATTCCAGATGTCAGCGCTACAAAGGCAAACATCGTCAAAAACACGGGCTTTATCGTAACAATGAACACTAACACCGCAGCCGAACCCCAGAACGCACCACGGGCGTGCAACAACCAGCCAACCATCAGCAACAACAGGATCGTCGGAGTGGTCTGCCCGCCGACTCGGTATATGGTCCAAAACGGCTGGTAGACAACTAACATCGACACGAACGCCAAAACGAACCGGCTTTGCGCAGCCTCGTCTGACGCCACGTATCGTCGACAATGCACGAGCAGCAGCCAAAGCGCGGCGAGATAGGCCAGCACGTTCTGCAGTTTGAATGCGAACATCGACACGCTCGGTGAGAACACTGACAACGGCGTATAGAAAACCGCCGACAGGGGAGTCGACGAGAACGTCATTTTGCCCAGAGAAGGCTCGCCGGCGATATCGGTGTGAGGATCGTAGAGGTTGATCGCCTCTCCGGCAGCGACCTTGCGACCCGCATCGTAGAAGTTGGCGAAGTCCCACTCGATTCCCATCTCCAAGAACAGAGCCACGAGGTTGACGCAAACCAGCAACGCCAAGACGGTGTGGGTGAGAGTACGATAGCGTTTGGCGGCGGTGTTCACGATTTTTAAACCGTAGGGAGCGTGCGCGGGTGGCGACACCGTCCAACAAACAAGGCCTGCAGGCCATGTCCAGCTACCCCGGCCGGCACGACGCAAACACTATGGCTTGACGCGAAGCCGAGCGCGAACTTTCCACGACCGGCCGTACGGGCCATATAGAATCAACCCGGGCGGGGGGCTCCCGCGTTGCAACGCGCCGCCTACAGGTTTAACCACTTAAGGGAAGCTCTTGTTGCCTACTCCTCGCCGGCACTGCACCATGCTCGAAAGACTTTCGAAAGCGACCAAAGACAACGGATCGGCACTGCGGGTGGTGTTGTTTTCCGGTGGTCGCGGCTCTGAGGTGCTCTCGCAGCAGCTCATTGTAAACGACCGGATCGATCTGACCCTGGCGATCAACGGTTACGATGACGGTAAATCTACAGGCGAAGTCCGGAGATTTATCGGCGACTGCCTCGGTCCATCCGATTTTCGCAAGAACGCGGCGCGCATGGTGAGCGCGATGAACACCTGCCCGAAAGGCCTCATCGCCCTTCTCGACCAACGACTCGCCGACGACTGCTCAAAGGAAGCCGGGCTCAGCATCCTCGCCTTGCTCGGGAGCGGGCAAGACGAGATTATTACCCCCAACTCCGAGCTGGAAAAGCAGACGGTACTCAGCCTGTCCGAGCTGCCCGCCGGGACGCGTGAAGAAGTAGCAAAACGGTTCCGCGCTTTCTCCGATGAGCTTCAGCTAAACCAGCGGAACTTCTCTTTTTCCGATTGCAGCCTCGGCAACCTGGCCTTCGCGGGTGGCTACTTGATAAACAACCGCGAGTTCAATTCCGCGGTTGCCGACTACTGCAATCTTCTCGGCTTGCCCGAAGGACTCGTTGAGAACGTAACCGACGGACAAAACGCTTTCCTTGTCGCGATCGACCGCCAAAACCGGCTGTTGAGTTGCGAGGCCGAAATCGTCGATGCCTCTGAACACAGTTCGATCCGCGAGATCTACTTAATCGACGAGTGGCTCGGCAGAGATCAGGCTTCCGAGCTTGGACGGCTCTCGCCGGAAGAGCTGGAAGGCTTCCTGGACGACCACAAGATCACACCGCAACCGAATGCGAGACTGCTCGACAAAATCGCCCTTGCCGACGTCATCATCTACGCGCCCGGCACCCAACACTCCAGTCTTCTCCCTTCGTACATGACTCGGGGCTTGGGTGAGGCCGTCGCGGGGAATCTACATGCAATCAAGCTTCTGGTGACCAATATCCAAGAAGACTCCGAAATACTCGACACCAGCGCCATCGAACTAGTAGCCAAAGCGGTTTACTATCTGCGCGACAAGGACCGTCTAGACATACCGAGTCCCTGTTTGATCACCCATTGCCTCATCAACGATCCAACCGGCACACACACTGACGCTCCTTATGTCCCGCTCGGATCGCTGAACAGCGTCGAGGACCCAAGGCTGATCCGCATCGCCAACTACGAGGAAGGCATAAGCGGTCGTCATAACGCGACGAAAGTGTTGACGCCGTTTATTGAAACCTTAGTGGCCAGAGATGCCCGTCGGCGCGTCGCCGTGCTTCTGGTCGGCACCGAATCGCGGGACAAGCTCACCCAAACACTCCTCGAAGCACTGCGCGGCGGGCTTGGCGATCTCACTGTCGAAGTCGAGGTGTTTTACGCGAGTCCGAATCCCATCCCCGACGATTTTGCCGCCAAACTCCCCTGCGGATTGCGAAACGTCTGGCGAAGCGACGCGTCCACCGAACAGCTGTTGCTCGGGACGGTACGCGAGCAGGCCTGCGACTACGTGGCATTGTTCGAGTCCTCGGGGATGTATCGCGGCGAAGACCTCGTACACTTGCTTTCCTTGCTGTCGGTTGGCGAGCTTGACGCCGTGTGGGGAAGTCGACGGCTGTCCGTTCGTGACATCCGAGAATCCTACAAATTACGTTACCGGCGCAACCCCATACTCGGCGCGGTCAGCTACGTAGGTAGCCATATGCTCAGCCTTATCTACTTAGTACTGTACGGTCGCTACGTGTCCGATACCTTGTCGGGAGCCAGAGCGTTGCGGGCCCGGTTTTTTGACTCGCCCGACGTCGATCTGGCGGATAAGAAACTCAACCAACGGTTACTGTCCGGCGTGCTAGAAAACAACGGCGATCTGTTCGAGACCCCGGTGCGTTTTTTTTCGATGTCACCTATCCAAGTTAAGCGAACTACAGTCCGTGAGGGACTGGGCTCGATCCTCAGCATCCTGATATGGCGATTCCGAAGGGTGCGACACTCATCAGCCAAGGCGGCCGACGGCGTCGCGGTAAACGACAGCCGTACCGATTCGGTACGGCGTTAGTACGGTTGCCGATGCAACCGTCGCTCGTAATCTTTGACATGGATGGGGTGCTCGTCGATACGACGCCTTGCCATCGCTCGGCGTACGCCGAACTTTGGGAACATCTTGAGATCGACGGTCCGGAGTACGAGTCGATCGCAGGACGTAAGACATCGGAGGTAGTTGCCGAGGCGGCCGCCGCGCTCCAACCCACGAAAGAGCAGATCCTCAGCTGGGTGGAATTCAAGCAAAGCCGGGCACGGGACCTCTTGCGCACCCAGCCGATCGTCTTTCCAGATACAAATGAAACCTTGCGGACACTCTCCGAGCGTGGCTTTATGCTCGCCCTCGCCAGCGCTGCATCGCGACGCGGGGTGGATATAGTGCTCGACAGATTGCAGGCCCACGCAGTGTTCGCAGCGATCGTAACCGGCGACGATGTCGAGCACGGCAAGCCGTCGCCGCAGATCTACCAAGCGACTCTTAAGTTGGCGTCTACATCCGCCGGCGACGCCTTAGTGGTCGAAGACAGTATCTCCGGGGTTCGCGCGGCCTTGTCGGCAGGCATAAGCACCGCGTCGGTTCGTACCGGGGTAGAGTCGGACGACGACCTGTTCGTAGGCTGCTTCGACTCCCTGAAAGCATTCTGCGACTACCTGCAAGGCAGCACATGAAACGCACACTGATCATACCCGCGGCAGGTGCCGGTGCCCGTCTAGGCACGGCTCTGCCGAAGGTCCTCGCCGCTGTAAACGGCAGGCCCATGCTCGGCTACCTGCTCGATCTCTACAGGTCATACGTTGATACAACCGTGGTGGTGGTAAGCCCCACGGCTGAGGTCGCGGTCCGCCGGGCTTGCGAGTCGTACCCGAACACGTTCTCGATCGTCGTTCAGCCCCAACCGACCGGTATGCTCGACGCGATATTGTTGGCAAAATCCGCGGCAGCAGATGCCGAGAGGGTATGGATAACTTGGTGCGACCAGGTCGCCATACAGCCGGTGACCGTGCAACGGCTCGCGCAACACGACGAGAGTCACAGCGCAACCCCCGCGATTTTTCCCACCATGTTGACCGAGTCTCCCTACATCCATTTTGTGCGAGACCGGGCCGGGACGATCCGCGAGGTGCTTCATCGCCGCGAGGCAGACGTCATGCCGGATCAAGGCGAAGGAGACATGGGGTTGTTCTCGCTGTCGGCAGAGGCGTACTTTAAGTTGCTGGCGGGCTTTGCCGCGCACAACCTCCGCGGCGAGCAAACCGGAGAACGGAACTTCCTGCCGTTTTTGCCTTGGCTTGCCGACCACGGGGGCACGTTTACCTTCAGTGGCAGCGACCGCATGGAAATGATCGGAATAAACACTCCTGAGGATCTGGCGCGCGTAGAGAGATATCTGAGCCGTGAGCACTAAAACTATTTCGATCATCATCCCGGCCTACAACGAAGCACGGTTCATTGGTGAGTTGTTGGAACAGATAGCCGATGTCGATCTGGGTTCACGCGCGATCGAGAAAGAGGTCATCGTGATCGACGACTGTTCCGCCGACGCGACGGCGAGCGTGGTTGCGGCACACGACTGGGTTAGGTTGCTTCGCCACGAACGAAACCAGGGCAAAGGAGCCGCCGTGCGCACCGGGTTAGAAGCGGCGGCCGGCGACTACATCATCATCCAAGACGCCGATTTGGAGTACGACCCGAGAGACTATCTGCCGATGATCGACGCGCTCTTGGCCGGTGGCGTCGACGCTGTTTACGGCAGTCGCTACCTAAAGCATCCGCAGGCCGGCGCAGTCAAGAATTTGATCGCCGGAAAGCACGCGGGGCAGGGATGGGCGGCATACTTGGGCGGCCAAAGCCTCAGTTTTGTCGGCATGGTATTTACCGGACGCTACCTGACCGACACCGTAACCGCCCTCAAGCTGTTTCATAGGGAAGTCATCAAGCCGCTAGTGCTGGTAGGCAGCGGCTTCGAACTCGATCACGAGATCACTTCCAAGATACTCGCCCGCGGCCTGACCATCAAAGAGGTTCCGATCCGCTACTACCCCCGCAGCCGCGAGGACGGTAAAAAAATCGGCGCGCGTGATTGGTTCACGGCCATTCGGACGTTTGCGCGACACCGCAAGGGTTAGCTGTGAGTGCACTTCCATAAGTGCCCTCTCGCGAGTTATTCGTCGAGCATGATCGGGATGCTGATCTTCACCAGGAGCGTCATGATCAGCGACCCGAGTCCGAGGATTCCCAGCGAGATCAACAACTCGCTGCCCGAGGGAGAGTATTCGTAGATCTCTCCGAGGGTATCAGGCGTCATTCCTGGTATGACCAGGCCCATTCCCTTCTCCAGATAGACGCCGATGAAGATGAGCACACAGCCGATATTGAGCGTAGGAATGTTGGTGCGAGCGCCGGGGATCAAGAAGATCGCGAAAGCGGCCACCGAGCAAAACACCGAGATCCACATCCACGGTACAATTGCCGTGCTGCCCTCGAGACCGGTGAACATGTAGAGCATGTGATTAAGGTGTTCGGTGTCCGAGTAGTACTCTTTGAATACCTCGGCTCCGAGGAGAAAGAGGTTGACGAACATCGCATATGCCATCAACTCGGCGATCTTGAAGATTGCCTCGTTTGGAATGTCGAAGCGCGTGAACTTCCGCAGGCTCTGCATCAGTACTACCAGCACTGCGGGTCCGGAGCAGAATGCAGAGGCAAGAAAGCGCGGCGCCAAGATAGCGGAGTTCCAAAACTCTCGAGCCGGAAAGCCGTTGTACAGGAATGCGGTGACCGTATGTATGCAGATGGCCGCCGGTATTGAAATGAGAACGAGTGGCACGAAGACGGCCATGTTGGGCTTGACGCCTCGGTGCAGGGAGAAGAGCATGTACGTGACAATGGCGACGTTAAGCAGCAAGTAGAAACTCAACGCCACTACGTCCCAAGCCAGCAGTGACGTCGGCAGGTTGAGCGTGCCGAGGCCGGGAATCAGATGCCACAGTCTGTCGGGCCTGCCCACATCCACCGTCACGAACAGTTCAGCCATGACAATGGCGGAGATCGCGAGCATTTCGCCGAGGATTACAACCTCTTTGATAGGTTTCCAGTTATAGACGTATGCGGGGATTACCAGCATCACTGCCGCGGCCGCCACGCCGACCAGGAACGTGAAGTTTCCTATGTAGAAGCCCCACGAGACCTGATCGCGCATACGGGTGCTGATGAGACCGACGTTAAACTGGTGTATATAAGTTACGATCCCCAATGTGATGATAACTGCGAGGAACCCGAGCCAGGCCCAGTACAATGTGCGGCCTTGCAGTACGCTACGCCCGCACTGAACGATGAACGCTGCAATTTGGCCGAGGATGATCATGCCTGTTATCCGAAGAAGTAATAGAAGCGCGGCTGAGTATTCTGCTCGCTCTTGAGCACGACCACGCGCTTGTTATCGAGGACGTAACGGATCTCGCTATTGGGGTCGAGCAGGTTGCCGAATTTGCGCGCTCCCACGGGACAGACCTCCACGCACTTGGGATAGAGCCCTTTGCGCACGCGCTGGACGCAGAAGGTGCACTTTTCAACGACGCCCTTGGGCCGTGGGCGGTTGCCGAGGTAGTGGGTCGCCGGGTTCATGTCGTCGGCCGGAATGCTCGGGCGGCCCCAGTTGAAATGCCTGGCGCCGTAGGGGCAGGATGCCATGCAACAGCGGCAGCCGATGCACCAGTCGTAGTCAATAACGACAATGCCGTCGGGCTCTTGCCAGGTGGCGCCGACCGGACAACTCTTGACGCACGGGGCGTTGCGACACTGCTGGCACGCGATCGGCATGTAGAACTTGCCGTCTTCGGGCACCTTTTCCGCGTCATAGTACGGGTCGGAATGCTCAAGATTGATGCCGTGCTCGCTGTCCATCTCGAGCACTCGGATCCACTGGACCTGGGGATCACGACTCTGATTGTTTTCCTCGACGCAACCGCGGACGCAGCGCCGACAACCGATGCAGCGCGACAGATCCAAGGCATAGCCGAACTCGACCCCGTCGAGCGCCGGTGTCGCGCCGACCGTGACCTGTTTGCCGTAGGTCGCCGAGTGTTTCTTCTCGAGGTCGGCGAGAATGTCCTTCAGCTCCGCCGGCGAGAGATCCCGGAAATTGTCGCGAAACAAGGCCGTGTGGGTGAAGTCGCTGCACCCGGTGGCGGCCGCGGCCGCACAACCGGCGACGATGCAGAGGAACTGTCTTCGTGTAACGTCGCGGCTCATCGAATCTCTTCCGGTCGCATGGGCGCAGCGAGCGGCTCCAGCGGTTTGAAGCTGGGGCTATGGGGATCGTGGCAGTGCACGCAGAGAAGGTACTGTTTGGCACCAAGCCACGAGCCGGTGCGCTTGCCGTGTACCCCGGCCTTCCAGTCGCGGTACTTGGTGCCGTGGCACTGCCCGCAGAGCTCGTATGACCTTGCGAACTCGATCAGCGCCCCACTGGCGCGGCGCAAGTGGTCGCGATTATTGGCGTCATGACAGTCCAGGCACCAGCGGTTCTCTTGGTCGTGCTCGAGGACGATCTCCTCGTGCGCCATCTCGAGCTGGCGCCGCGTCGTATCGGGTTCGTCCTCGACATCGTGACACTCCGAGCACGGGAACACGTCTTCGTCCTTGAAGGGCGGTGGCGGCACAGGTACAGCGTGCGGATCGACCCCGACCCCGACCCCGACGGCGTTGGCGGTGGACGCGGCCAATGCGGTTACCGAGAGCCCAGTTTGCAGCAGAAACAGCCCCGCGACGGCGAAGGCCGCAAGCGCCAGGAGCCCTGTGTGCGGGGTTCTCTTGTGCAACATCTCCAAACTTTACCTACGCCTCATCAAGGCGGCTGAATTCGCACTCACCCCGGAGCGGTTGAGCAACGGGGCCGAACCTCAACGCGGTGGAGTATTGTCGGATGGGCTCGGCGGTAAACCAGCAAGAAACATGCCGTGGCGCGTCAAAGCGACTTCGATCCTGGAGGCGCACGAGCCGGCCCAAGGAGAAGAACCAGTTATGCCCGATGGGCCGACAAAGTAGTCGTCATAGGCATCGGCCAAGCGGTCCGAGTTTCTCCAAAATAGAGAAACCGGTCCGGTATCTTCTCATCTCTCGGAATCCGTGCGGATGGAGTCGACGTGAATAGGGTGTCCAAACGCCCATGCGCGTGTAGCGTCGTGTGTAGTGACTGAGCGGACCGATCATCGTGCCGACGGTGTACTTTGCGCTGAGTTATCCACATTCCGCGCGGAATGTAGCGCGGTTACAGCTCGCGGAAGCTAGCCGGCCGGCGCTACCCGGCCTTTGCAGTCCGTCCCCACGGGCAGCTTCATGCCGAAATACCAGGCTTTGCCTTTCATCGCCTGCTTCATCTCGGGATCGCGTCCAGCAACGGCTTCTACGGTACCACCGCGTCCATCTCGGC
>JAJCZL010000025.1 GCA_029262415.1 Deltaproteobacteria bacterium
TTGCGCCTCTGCGAGTGCCTGCTCGCCTTCGTGGCGAAGCAGGTTGGCATCGGCTTGATGGGTCGATGCGACGCTTTTCAGCTCTAGGGGGTCGCTTTGCAGGTCATAAAGCGCGGCGGTCCCGGTGTTGCTGTCCCAAACTAGTTTCCACGGCGGCAGCCGGTAGGCGAAAATGGGTTTGTAGCCCCAGCCGACCAGCACGCCCTTTTCCGGCAGTGCCGCGCCGCCAATCGCAGCGGTGAGAGTACGGCCGTGGGTGAGTTGTGCGGCCGGGGTGCCGAGCGCGTCGAACAGTGTCGGTGCGATATCGAGAAGGCTTACCTGCCCTTGGAGTCTAGATCCGGCGCGGCTCAGTCCGGGAACCCTTGCAATCAACGGGACCCGCAGCTGGTGTTCGAAAAGCGTGTGGCCGTGTCGCCAATCGTGGCCGGCGTGTTCACCGAACGCTTCGCCGTGGTCGGAAGTCACGATCACCGCGGTGGTGCGGTCGAGCCCGCTCGCGGCCAAGTAGCCGAACAGGCGGTCGAGGTGGGTGTCTACGCTGCGAATCTCCGCGTCGTAGAGCGGCACCAAGCGCGCAGCTTTAGGGTGACCGATGTCGTAGCTCTCGCGTGCGAAGCGTCGCACGTAGTCGGGCGGTGGTTGGTAAGGCTCGTGCGGGTCGAGGTAGTGCAGATACAAGAAAAACGGCTTTTCGCGTTCGCTTGCGAGCCACTCAAGTGCTGCGTCGGTGAGTTTCTGCGTCGAGTTGTTTTCCCAATCGAACTCCGACCACGAGCTGCGCTCGTCGCCCGCGTCGCGGGTTACGTCGGTGTAGAGATCAAAGCCCTGTGCGAAACCGAAGAGCTCGTCGATTTGGATGTTGGCGATCAACCCGGCGGTTGCAAACCCGTTCGCGGAAAACACCTCAGCCATGGTTTGTGCGGCTGCAGGGAGCACGTCGCAGGCGGCGCTCGGGGTGTCGAAGTTGTGGCAGGTAAGCCCGAGGGTTTCCGGATAAAGCCCGGTAAACATCGCGGCGATGCTCGCGCGCGTCCACGGTGAGACGCTGACTGCATCATCGAACACCGCTGCGCTCGCGGCGAAACGGTCGAGCGCGGGAGAGGTCGGCGGTCGATACCCATATAAGCCTAGATGGTCACGGCGAAGGGTATCGATGGTGATCACGATCGCGTTGCGCACACGCCCCTGCGCGGGCTTCTCGCAGCCGGCGCCGAGCGCACCCGCAGTCGCCAGCGCCGCTATGAGAACCGGTAAGACCGACAGCTGTCGGGCGGTCTTCATTACTGTTCGCTTCCCCTCACCGAATCGCTCCTGCGCAGCGACACTTTAGCGGTTATCGGTTCGATCGGCAGCTTTCTCCAGCCGCTGCCGGTGCGTTGGATGAGGCCGAGTGAGAGCGTGTACTCACCCGGCGCGGCGTCGCCTTGCAGGGCGACGTTTACCTGTAAGGTTTGTCCGGCACGCACGTCGCGGTTGATGGGCACGGCTGCTGATAGCGCTTGCCTTGGCTGCGCTCGCGCCGACGCGTCGGCTTCGGTTGGCTGCAGGACGTAGTGGACGTGGACGAGGCCTTCGGGGTCGATGTCGAAACCCGGCCAGTCTGAGCCGCCGGTGTTGCGGATGCGCACCGGCAATCGGTAGTTGAAGCGTCGGCCCGCAAACAGCGGCAGCGTAGGCGGCAATCCGGCCTCGATGGTGCCCGCGACCTGCGACAGCTCGAGCGGTGTTCGCAGCAGTCCTTCGAAGGTATGCTGGCGCCCGCTCGGGGCCAGGAGTGCGGATGTCAGCCGTCCGGGCTCTTCTGCCGAGTAGAGCTGATAGATCGCCGCGTTTTCCCCACGCCATGCCTCGGCTACGTCGCGCGCCGCGACGGCGCCTTGCCAGCGGCCGCGCGTGTCGGCGTCGGCGGCATCAAAGTGAACGAGTGCCCAGCCGAGGCCGGTCAGCGCCGCGAGTTTGTCGATCGAGTCCCTGGCCGGAAGCTCGGCACCGATGGTGCGCAAAAAAGTATAGGACCGCGGCATGTAGGCGGTGTAGCCGTTCAAAAGCGGCAACCAATGAAGAGTCGAACCCGCCATATACGCGCTCGACAACACTGCGTCGTGGTCGGGCTGCAGCGGCCACGGAATCTCGACGACGGGTGCGGGGTCGAGCGCAGCAAGCGCCTGGTAGGCGGCTGGGTTTGAGGCGTGCGCCGTCCACGACGGAGTGGTGGGAAGCGCCTGCCAAGAAACGTTCGCACACAACAGCAGCAACACGACGACTTCGAACGCACCGACATGCGCAGCGTTTTGTTTGATCTCGAGTGTGCGGCTGTGGTCGGCGAGTATGCGGTCGGGGCGGTCCGGCATCTCGTGTCGCAGGTAACGACGGGTTTGCAGCCTGGCCAATCCGATACCGACCAGCACTGGTATGGCAAGTGCGGCCAAAATCTCCCAGCGTAGCGGCGCGCGCAGATTCTCGAAGCCCGGAAGGATCATTGACGCGAGCGCTGCCGGCAGCGGGATGCGCAGTCCGGCGATCTTTACGGCGCTGCCGGCGGCCATCAACACGGCGATGCCGACGCAGCCCCAAAGTGCGAAAGTTGCCACGTCTGCGCGACGCGTCGAGGGCTCGTGTCCGTCGGCGTAGATCTTGTCGGCAAGCTCGGCGTCGCTGACAGCACGCGCGAACACCCGCTCGGAACGGTTGCGCGGCATCAACGTCGCCATCGCGGCGGCGAGCCACGAGGCCGGCACCGCATATGGGGCGCCGGAGGTCAGCAGCGTACTCCAAGGCAGCGCAAACGACGGCGTAACGGCGATCAATGCCCGGACCATGCCCGGGTCGGGTAGGCGGCCGCCTTGCAAGGCCACCGCATCGCCCACGCCGCGTGCGATATAAGGTGCCGAGAACACCGTGAGCACCCCAGCAGCGGCGGCCCACACGGCAAGGAAAGTAAGCACCCCTTCGCGCTGTGCCCGGCCGACAGTCACCGCGCAAAGAGCAAAAATCGCGAGTGCTGCACAAAGGTAGAACGCCAGATAGTAGGAGCTGAGCATCTGTAGCGTCAAGACGACGAACAGACCGAGGGTGCGCGAGATACGCGGCCCTTCGAGCATCGTACGCAACGCAAGCAACCAACACAGCGCGAACCACGAAGTGCTCAGCAGTTGCACGTGCGAGAGTTCGCCGATGCGCCACGGAGACAAGACTGCGAGTATCCCCGCGGTCAGAGCGGCCCACGCCGACCCACACAGCCAGCGTACAAGCAGGAAGGTTGTAAAGCCGGTCAGTGCAGCCGCGGCCAGCATGGCGATACGGTGAAGCCCAACCGCGCTTACGCCGGCGATGCCCAGCGGTAAGAGCGGCACTGCGGTGCCGAGCAGGTGTTCGGAGCCGGTGAGGATCTTCGGTGCCGGGTGCAGAACGTTAGCGTCGAACAGGCCCGCAGGCGAGCTGGTCAACGCGTGGGCGTCCCAAGCGAGAATCCATGAATTCAGGTAGACGTCGGCAGCAAGAAGGTGGGAGGCGAATGTGCCGGTGCCATGGAGCTTTTCGAAATCGACGATGCAGTCGCCGCCACAGGCCGCCAAGGGCGCGAATCGCGCGAGCGCGACTGCAACCATGACGAGGGCTGCTGCCAGCGTGCCGCCGCGCGTGGGAGCCGCAGTCACCGAACCGTCGTGAGTCGGGTTCGCGAGATTTCGCCGCTTTCGATCTCTGACTGAACCTGATCCATATCGGCGTCGACCATCAGATCGACCAGCTCGGCGAAGCGTGTAGTCGGCTTCCAGCCGAGTACCTGTTTGGCTTTGGAGGCGTCGCCGACGAGTTTATCGACCTCTGCGGGGCGCACCAGGCGCGGGTCGAACTCGACGTGGTCTTCCCAGCTGAGGCCGGCGCGCGTGAGCGCGCGCTCGACGAACTCGCGTACGCTGTGAGTCTCACCGGTCGCAATAACGTAGTCGTCGGCGCTGTCTTGCTGCAGCATCATCCACATCGCTTCGACGTATTCGGGCGCGTATCCCCAGTCGCGCCGCGCATCGACGTTGCCGAGCGTGAGCGTGCGGCGGATCCCGTGTTTGATGAGGCCGACACCGTAGCTGATCTTGCGCGTGACGAACTCGAGCCCGCGGCGCGGGGATTCGTGGTTGAAGAGAATTCCCGAGCATGCGAACAGTCCGTAGCTCTCGCGGTAGTTCACGGTCATGTGGTGACCGTAGGCCTTGGCCGCGCCGTAGGGGCTGCGCGGATGGAACGGGGTCTTCTCGTTTTGCGGAAAGTCGCCCGTGGATCCGAACATCTCGCTGCTAGAAGCCTGAAAAAAGCGTATCTTAGGATTGATGAAGCGCACCGCCTCGAGCATCTTTGTGACCCCGAGACCGGTGAACTCGCCGGTCAGCACCGGCTGGTTCCACGAGGTCGGTACGAAGGTTTGCGCGGCCAGGTTGTAGACCTCGTCGGGCTCGGTCTGCTTAAGCGCACTGATCAGCGAGTTCTGGTCGAGCAAGTCACCAAAAACCAACTCAATGCGGTCGTGCAGGTGGTGAACCCGCCAAAGATTCTCGCTCGAGGTGCGGCGCACCATGCCGAAAACGCGGTAACCTTTGGAAACCAGGAACTCGGCGAGGTAGGATCCGTCTTGGCCGGTGATCCCGGTGATCAGTGCTGTCTTCATAACTGCAGACGCCGACCGCTCCACGCAGCCGTTTCTCTCCTTACTTGGTCGGTGCCACAATGGTAACTGCATGCTTTCTTATCAAGGACGGAAACCTATGAAAATCTGCAGAGGACAGGGCCGCACAGCGCTCGTAGCTGCGTTTATCGCAGGCCTGTTGACCGCGACGGCGGTACCCGCACTGGCCGGCTTCGGTAAGACCGGGTGGGAGCGTTTTGGGGCGCTCTTTCAGCAAGGTTATGTGGCGGGGTTCATTGATGCAGTGCGTTTAGCCAAAAGCCGCGACCCCGACGGCTACCTTACAAAGAACTTCAAAATACCAGCCCAGGCCAAGGCGATCCACTGGGCGCGCGAAGTCACCGAGATGTACGCCGAGGAACGCTTCGAGAAGCTTCTGGTCTCCGATGTGCTTCAGGCGGCCGGCGATAAGCTCTCGATCAAGCTCGGGCCCGAGGCCGAGTTCTTTGATCGCGGCGTTGAGTCGCTGCGCGCGATGACCGAGGCACGTCACCGCGCCATGATCGAGCGCTTCAAGGAAGCTAAGGAAAACGATGAACTCGTCGATGGAAAAATGATCCCACCGCCGCCGTCTCCGATGACGGTTGACAAAGAGCGGCTAAGAAAGGCACGCGCCGAGGCCGCACAGCGACTCGGTACCAAGACTCGGCCGTGGCCGCACACGGCGGTTCCGCGTCGCAAGAGCTACGTGCTCGGGTTTACCGAGTGTCTCGACTTCGCGCGTCTACTCGAGTCGAAGCAAGAGCTGTTGCAGACCTTCCCATCGCCGCGTCGCGCATCGGTGGATCACTGGAACAAGAGACTCATGAAGATCTACGGCCCCAACGACGAGGATGGGCGGGTGATCGAGCCTCTGCCTGTGGCGATGGCCTGGGTGGGACGCGATCTTGCGGCGCATATTGCCGGTTCCGAGCGTGCAGAGGATCCGGCCAGGGACGCTGAACGCCGTGCTTATCTGAAAGAGCGCATTGCCGGCAAACCTACGGTTCTCAAGAAGCTGAACTAGGCGATTGACCCAAGACTCGATGGCAGGTAGTGGGTCAGTTTGAGGCGGGACGTTAAGAAAAGATGTCCGTCGGTAGTTCGAATCTACGAATCAGCGCGGACAGGACCCCTCTCCCCAACTCGGTCCCGTCACCGTGATGCTTCACGGGCATGGACTTCGCTTTCCCGCTGATATTTGGGTGGTAGACCATAGCCTCGCTTCCTTTCCCGCGGCGAACCTGGAATTGGAATTGCGAGTCATGCGCCTTTAACTTCTTGACGACCTCTCGGTACTTTTGAGGGTTAGGCATCCACGGGGGCGTAATCTGAGCCCACTTGGCTGATAACATAGGCTGGAGGTACGTCGAATGAACCCGTCACCTGGGGTTGTCCGCCATCGGTATCTTCGGTCCACTCATCAAGAATGGCCTTGTGAAAAGCCGCAAAAAGATCATTCGGGGCGGGTTGCCACAACAGGGAAAGATCCTGCTTGAATAGGGCAAAACTGATCTGGGCCTCGACGAGACCCTTTAACTCCTCACACGCTGACTCAAAATTTGGCCCATAGGCCACCAGGTCCATTTCGAGACCATGAGCGACCCACTCGTCGCCATCTTTATAGCCGAGTACGCTCAGGTGAATTGTTCCCGGCTGTGTGCACTTATCCATCCAATCTCCCTAAGACGGTGCTTAACTGCTGCACCCCGCCTTACGCGCTAACTGTAACAGTTTGGCGCTGTTTCTGTCGTAGAATCGGACCACCCAAATGGGTAGGCAGGCCGGGGAATGGCGGCCTTTTTGTAGCCTCGGGGTGGTCCATGATTCCCGCGACCGTACTGAGATTAAGTCCGACTCCGGTGCTTTGTCAATCTAGGGGGGACAGGAGTCCTACTAAGTCACCAATGGCCCAGAGATGGTCCGAAATCCCGGTCTCCATGGCGGGGGTTACCCTCAGGCTCCGGTGAATCCTCACGAAATTGTAGTGCATGAAATCGAGTGCAATCGCGTGCTCGTGATTCGCTACCTTCTTCGAGAAGCCATTGGTCAGCCGCGTGAAGCGCCTCATGCTCATAGGCATGGTCAGGTTTTGCCGCTCGACATAGGACGTGGACACGCGCCTTTCGTCGGGGTAGCCGACCACGCGGGTCTTGTCCGCGCCGACTAGTTTGGACGGGCTGTATCGTTTCTGCGGGTCGGGCGCTTCGCCATATAGCTTCACGAGCATCGCGTAATCCACTTCTTTCCCGAACGCCTTGCCGATGACAGGCCCGGCTGCACATTCCGCGCGGAATGTGGATAACCTCCATGCCCCGCCGCGCAGCCTTGCTCGAGGGTCTCGCGCTCGATTTCGCCGCATCACTGACCAATTCGACCGGGCGGGGGAGTTTTGAGTCGGTCTCCATATCAGGAGACCGACTAGGCAAAAGCCGGCGGTTCGGCACCGTTGCGTTCTTCTTCGGCGTCGTGTTGGAGGTTGTAGAGCTTAGCGTACAGCCCGTCACGGCCTATCAGTTCGGCGTGGGTTCCTTGTTCGCGCACCTCGCCGTGGTGGAGAACCAGAATGCGATCGGCGCGTTCGATGGTGCTCAGCCGGTGGGCGATCACCACCGAGGTCCTGCCTTTTTGTAGTGTCTCGACTGCGTCCTGGATGAGCCCCTCGGTCTCGTTATCCACGCTGGAGGTGGCCTCGTCGAGTACCAAGATCTCAGGCTCATGCGCCAGCGCGCGGGCGAAAGCGAGCAATTGGCGCTGCCCGGTCGAAAAGTTGTTTCCGCGTTCACGTACGGCGGTGGCATAGCCGCGCTGTAGACGTTGCACGAATCCATCGGCGTTCACGTGGCCGGCGGCGGCGCGCGCCTGCCTGTCGGAAATACCCTCGTCCCACAACGCAATGTTGGCGCCGACGGTGTCGGCAAACATGAATACGTCTTGGTGCACACTGCCGATGCGTCTGCGTAGCGCGCCGAGATCCCAGCGGCGTACGTCGACGCCGTCGATGAGAATCTCGCCCTCGGTGACGTCGTAAAGCCGGCCGAGAAGTTTGGTGATCGTGGTTTTGCCGGAACCGGTAGCGCCGACCACAGCCAGATGTTCGCCGGGCGCCACCTTGAAACTGACGCCGCGCAGGACCGGTTCACCGTCGTGGTAGCCGAAGCGCACGTTGCGGAACTCGATGGATCCCTTGGTCTGCTCGGGCACCACTGCGTCGGCAGGCGATTTGATCGACGCCTCGAGCTCGAGGATTCCGAACACCCGCTCTGCGGCTGTCAACGCCGACTGCATGACCGCGTACTTGGTCGAGAAGTCACGGACCGGAACGAAGAACTTATTGATGTACTCGATGAACGCGACAAGCGTACCGAATCCGATGGCGCCTGCGACCGTGGAACTCGCTGCCGTGTCACCGCCGATTGCCACCGGCTCACCGATGACCAGGTGTGCGCCGTACCACAAAAGCAGCGCGATCGAGATCGAGCTGACACCTTCGACGATCGAGAACAGAGAGGCTTCGTAGAGGTTGGAGCGTTGGTTGGCATCGCGGTGCAGGGCGTTGTCAGCGTCGAAATCGGCTGCGACTGCGCGCTCGCGCGCGAACAGTTGGACGACGGCCATACCGCTGATCGACTCTTGTAGGAGGGTGTTCAGGCGCGCAATTCGTTCGCGAACACGGCGGTAGTTGCGGCGCGCTTTGCGTCTGAAGAAGTCGACCAGCAACACCATCAGCGGCAAGACTGAGAGCGTGACCAGCGCCAGCTTGAGGTGCATCGCCAGCATGATGGCGATGATCCCGGTCAAGGTGATGAAATCCATCACGATCGTCAGCGCGCCGGCCGCAAACATTTCGTTGATAACATCGATGTCGGTCGTCATGCGTGTGACCAAGCGCCCGGCCGGGTTGCGGTCGAAGTATGCGGTTTGCATCGATTGCACTTTGTCAAACACCGCCACGCGCAAGTCGGCAAGCGCGTGCTGCGCGGCGAGCATGGTGAAATAGTGCTGCCAATACAGGCAGAAAAACTCGGCGACGATTGCGACGCCGAACGCCGTTGCCCACCAGCCAAGACCGTCGATGGTGCCTGCAGCGATGTATCCGTCGATACACTGTTTGACGATCCACGGCTGCGCGAGCAGGAAGAACGAAGTCAGCGGCAGCAACGCCAGCGATGCGTAAAAGACCCGCTTGTAGGGCCTGATGAACCGCCACAGGCCGGCAAGCATCTGCAGGTCGTGGGTTCCGCCGAGTTCTTGCTCACGCGCCTGTCCGCGCGCGCGCGCCGCTTGATCGCCGTTCGCGGTGCTCACATTGCCTCCAGTTCTTCGGCGAGGCGCTGGCGGCGGAAGAGCTCGGCGTAGATGCCGCCGCCATTGATCAGCTCTTGGTGCGTACCCTGCTCGGCGAGCTTGCCCTCGTCGAGCACGTAAATGCGGTCGCAACGCGCTACCGCGCTGGCGCGGTGCGATATCACGATCGTAGTGCGTTCGCTCATCACGCTTTCCAGTTCAGCGAGGATGCGCCGTTCGGTCTCGGCATCGAGGCTGGAGAGCGCGTCGTCCAAGACCAAGACCTTGGGCTCACGTGCTACCGCGCGAGCGATGGTGATGCGTTGTTTTTGTCCACCCGACACCGAAAGTCCGCGTTCTCCGACTTCGGTTGCAAGGCCGTCGGGGAACTCGGCGAGATCGGTGTCGAGCCCCGCCATCTCGACCAGACGGGTCATCTCGTCTACTTTGACCTCGTCACGTCCGAACCCGATATTTTCGCGGATGCTGCGCGAGAAGAGAAAAGGGTCTTGCGGGACGAAACCCACCGCAGCGCGCAGGCGCTCGAGGTCCCAGTCGCGGACATCGACACCGTCGATGCTCACGCGTCCGGAGGTTACGTCAAAGACGCGCGGTAGCAGCGAAAGCAGCGTCGATTTTCCGGCTCCGGTACGGCCGATCACGCCGACCCGGGTGCCTGCCGGGATGTCGATGTCGATACCGGAAAGCACCGCATCGTCGTCGGCTGCCTTATCATTGCCCGAGGTGCCGAAACCGAAGCTGACGTTTTCGAAGCGGATTGCGCCGCGGACGTCCTCGACGACGACGGGGTTGGCCGGCGATGCGATGGCCGGCCGCTCGTCGAGGATCTCTCCGAGGCGGATCAGTGCTGCCTTGCCGCGTTGGTAGATCGAGATCATCCAACCGAGCGCCATGATCGGCCACGCCAAGATGTGCAGATAGCCGATGAACGCTACCAGCTGGCCGAGCGTGAGTTCGCCGGCTACAACTCGTATGCCCCCGAAGTAGACGACGATCAGCACGCCGAGCGAGGAGACAATACGGATGAAGGGAAAGATCTTGCCGCGTAGTTTGGCGACTTCCATGCTCTCGTGTTTGAAGTTCTCGTTCAGCCGGGCAAATTCAGCCGAGCGCTGTTCTTCGCGGACGTACGCCTTAACGACATGGATCCCGCTCAAGTTCTCTTGGACGTAACTCGACATCTCAGCGAGCGATTCTTGGGTATGCATGACGGCTTCCATCATGCGGCCGCTGTAGCGCTTGACGACCCATAGGAGGATAGGGAAGGGGATCATCGCGGCGAAGGTCAGGCGTGCGTCCATCAGCAGCATCAAGGTGAACGCGTACGCGCAGTACACCGGTGTGTTGATGAAGGTCAGGATGCCGGGTCCGAGCATCAGGCGTACTGCGCCGATGTCGTTGATAAGCCGTGACATCAGGTCGCCTGTGCGCTGATTCTGGTAATATGCCTGCGGCAGCGTTTCGAGATGTAGGAACAGATCGTTGCGGAGATCGTATTCGATGTCGCGGCCGGTGTTGAACAAGATAGTACGGGAGGCTGTCCGCACCAGTGTTTGCGTGACGGCCACAGCGATGATGATCAACGCGTAGGTGCCGACTTGCCCGAGATTGTCGGCGGCGGATGAATCCAGCCGGATCGCATCGACTGCGCGGCGGGTCAATGCCGGGATCGTCATCACCAGCGTCGCGGTGGTAAAAAGGCATGCGCCGCCGGCGAGGTAACGAAGTTTGTAATGCTTGATGTATTTAAAGAGACGATTCACGCAGGTCCGGTCGCTCCTTATAGCTGCGCATCTCGGCGCACGAAAACCGGCCCGCGCCGCAGCGCGCTGGTCGCGGCCGGACTCACCGCGTGTTTGGCGACAAGCGGGTGTTTCGGCGGATACTACGCCGAGATCGCCGTGCAACAACTCAGGTTTCTTCGGCGCGCGATCCCAATTGAACAGGCGATCGAGCAGACCAATGACCCCGCACGTAGGGATCTTCTGCAGTTGGTACTCGACGTTCGCGTCTTCGCAGCCGCCAACGGTATGGAACCAGACGGTAGCTATGCCAAGGTTTCGAACACTGAGGGATTGGCCCTCGTACACGTCGTCACCGCTGCGCTACAACACGAGTTGAAGCCGTACGTGTGGCGCTACCCAATCGTAGGTGCGATTCCGTACCGTGGCTACTTCGACGTAGGCTCGGCCCGCGAACTCGCCGAGGATCTGCGCGGACAAGGCTACGACACGATGATCGTCGAAGCCGGAGCCTACTCGACGCTGGGCTGGTTTAGCGACCCCTTGCCGTCCTCGCTGCTCGATCGCGATCGGGTTACGCTGGTGATTACCGTCCTCCACGAACTCGCCCATCAGCGGCTGTTCGTGCGCAGCGACATCGCTTTTAACGAAACCTTCGCGAACGTTGCCGGGCTGCGCGCAGCGATTCGGTTCTTCGAAGAACGCGGCGAGACCGATGATGCCGACGAGGTCGCTCGGCGCTACCGCGGCTGGCTCGAGCGTGGAGTCTTTTTTGACCGCCTCGCGGGTGAGCTTGAAGCGTTCTTTGCGGGCGAACCCCCGCGCGAAACGTTGCTTTTTGAACGCAAGGCGCTGTACGAGAAAGCACAGCAGGAGTACCGGGAGAAAAAACTCGGTTATCCCACCAAGGGCGATTTCAGTGTCGAGGAGATGGACAACGCCAGGTTTTTGGCGATCTACCGTTACTCTAAGCGCAGCGGTGAATTTGACCGTTTCTTCCGCTCGTTCGCCTCTGTCAGCGAAGCGTTGGACGGCTTAGAAGCGCGAGTCAAAGAAACCGACGATCCTTACCGCGCCCTCGCGTTAGAATAGGCTACGCACACACCGCCCTTTGATTTCGCGTCTTTATTGCGGCTAAAAACGGCGGTTACTGAGGCGCCGGTCACGGCGAGGCGCACGGAAAATCCGTTTAGTGGAGAGGTCTAACGAGTATGAGTGAGCGCACCAAAGAAATCCTATCGTGGTATGCCGGTGAAAACCCCGGCGTTCTGACCAATCTCGCACGCATCCTGAACACCGGCACGCTTGCCGGCAAAGGTAAGCTGGTCATTTTGCCGGTCGACCAGGGCTTCGAGCACGGTCCGGCGCGAAGCTTTGCGCCCAACCCTGACGGCTACGACCCGCGTTACCACTTCGATCTGGGTATCTCCGCCGGCTGCAACGCCTACGCTGCACCACTCGGCTTCATCGAAGCCGGCGCCGCGGAGTTCGCCGGGCAGATCCCGCTCATCCTCAAACTGAACAACCACGATTCGCTGTCACCCGACGGCAAAGACCCCGTGCCTTCGCTGACGGGTTCGGTCGACGACGCGCTCCGGCTCGGTTGTTCGGCGATCGGTTACACTATCTACCCGGCATCGGCCCACTTTAAGTCGATGTACGAAGACCTCCGCGACCTCACCCGAGAGGCCAAAGCCAAGGGCATCGCCACGGTCGTTTGGTCCTACCCGCGCGGCGCCGGTATCTCGACAGCGGGCGAGACCGCCATCGACGTCTGCGCGTACGCCGCGCAGATCGCCGCGCAAATGGGCGCCAACATCATCAAGGTGAAGTTGCCGAGCGATCACATTGAGCAAGACGCCGCACGCAAGGTGTACGAGGCCGAGGGAATCCCGATTTCCACGCTCGCCGATCGCGTACGTCACGTGGTGCAATCGGCGTTTGCCGGACGTCGCATCGTGATCTTTTCGGGCGGCGGCAAAGCCGACGATCAGGCGATCTTCGATCAGTGCAAGGCGATCAACGAAGGCGGCGGGTTTGGCTCGATCATCGGGCGCAACAGCTTCCAACGTCGGCGTCCCGAGGCGCTGAAATTCCTCGCCACCGTCATGAGCATCTACGGCTGATCTCTCACCTTTGGGCGGGGGCCTGCGCTTGCGCAGGCTCCCGCCCATCGTATGCCGCCGCGGAGGTGGAACTTGGCGGCCTCGCGGCTTGGCCGAGCGCATTTTCGTTTGCGGCGAGGGCACGATTGGCCCATTCTATGTCCATGGACAAGGATCATGGACATAAGCGGATCCCGGCAGGTGAGTTCAAACAGGGATGCTTGGCGATTCTCGACCAAGTCGCCGAGCATCACCAGGAGTACGTCATCACCAAGCGCGGCAAGCCGGTCGCGAGGCTGGTGCCGGTGGAGAGCGATGAGGCTAAAGAGCAAGCCGTTCGGGCCGGGCTGCATTCTTCGGTTGAGGTGCTCGTCAGTGAAGCTGAGCTGCTTGCGCCCACCAACGAAGATGCCGGTTGGGATCTGGACGACTGAGGGGTGGTTGTTCTCGACACCCACACGCTGCTCTGGTGGATTTCCGCCCCGAAGAGTCTCAGCAAACGGGCCGCCGCAGCGATCGCTGACGCCGAGACGATCGGTGTACCTACGATCGTATTCTGGGAGCTTGCGCTGTTGACCAGGCGTAAGCGCATTTCACTGGATCGACCCGTCACGCAATGGGTTGATGCCGTACTCTCGGTACCGCGCATGACGGCGTTACCGCTATCGGCACAAATCGCCGTGCGTGCCGACGGGTTGGACATGCATTCGGACCCGGCCGATCGCTTCATCGTAGCAACAGCGATCGAACACCAAGCGACGCTGGTGACGAAAGATAAGCTACTACGACGGCTGCGCAGCGCGGAGTCGGTCTGGTAGGTTCACCCGCAGGTCACAGCCGACGGTAGGCGTGGTGTCGAACCTCTTGGATGGTCAGGTCAGGCCGGTCGGAAATCGGCGTGAAGCTGCGCTTGCCTTCGCCGAGATAAATCTGTCGCGGCCGGGTAATCTTCTGCTCCTCGTCTTGCACCATTTCGGCCCACTGCGCCAGCCACCCTGAGGTGCGCGGGATAGCGAACAGGACCGGGAACATCGCGACCGGGAACCCCATCGCTTGGTAGATGATGCCCGAGTAGAAATCGACGTTCGGGTAAAGCTTGCGCGTCACGAAGTATTCGTCTTCCAGGGCGATGCGTTCGAGTTCGATCGCTATGTCAATCAAGGGGTTTTTACCGGTTTCTTCGAAGACCTCGTAGGCGACCTGCTTGATGATCCGCGCGCGTGGGTCGTAGTTCTTGTAGATTCGGTGGCCGAATCCCATCAAGCGTCGCTCGCCGGCTTTGACCGACTCGATGAACCTAGGGATGTTCTCCAGGGTCGCGATTTCGGTCAGCATGCGGATCACGGCCTCGTTGGCGCCACCGTGCAGGGGGCCGTACAACGCGGCGGTTGCCGCGGCGACCGCGCAGTACTGATCGACCTGTGAGCTGCCGACCGCACGTACCGCGTTGGCCGAGCAGTTCTGCTCGTGGTCGGCGTGGAGGATGAACAAGACGTCAAGCGCGCGCTCGAGCACCGGTTTCGGCTCGTAGCGGAGCTCGGTCATTTTGAACATCATCGAGAGAAAGTTGCCTGTGTAGCTGAGATCGTTGTCGGGTAAGACGAAGGGCAGCCCGAGGCTGTGCCGGTAGCACATCGCAGCCATGGTCGGCATCTTTCCGATCAAGCGGCGCGCCTGCACGCGGCGTGAGTCGACGCTGAAAATGTCGGTCGCGTCCGGGTAGTAGGTGGACAGCGCGGCGATGGTACTGACGAGCATCCCCATCGGATGGGCGTCGTAGCGGAACCCGTCGATGAATTTCTCGAGGTTCTGGTGGACCATCGTGTGCATGGTGATGTTGTGTGCCCATGCATCGAGGTGCTCCTGATTCGGCAGTTCGCCTTTTACGATCAGGTAGGCGGTTTCCAGGTAGTTGCTGTGCTCGGCCAGTTCCTCGATCGGGTAGCCGCGGTAGCGAAGGATACCCTTGTCGCCGTCGATGTAGGTGATCTGGCTCTTACACGCGGCGGTGTTGACCAGGCCGGGGTCGTAGGTGCGGAGACCCTCTTCCTCGTCCTGAGTAGTTATCTTGCCGAGGTCCATCGCACGGATGGTGTTGTCCTCGATAGGGAACTCGTAGGTCTTTCCCGTGCGATTATCGGTTACGGTCAGTGAATCCTTGGCCATCGCTTTCTATCTCCTCCTCTAGTTTCCCCGCTCAGGCCCCACCGCGCCTTTGAAGCGAGGCTAGGTTAGCAAGGTCCGCCGTCAAGTCACTTTGTCGGAAGGGTCATTTCCTGCGCAAGGCGGCGTACCCCAGGCGGTCGTCGAAAACACTGCCCAGGTAGATTCGGTCCTTAACCTGAGTAGCCGTTGCGATCGCGCCGACGGCGTCGCCGTTGTGAGCGAGCACCAGAGTGCTGGCCAGCGTGACCGGATCGATTTCGTAGACCTCCCAAGGGCTTTTGCACGGGAGGCGCCCGAACTCACAGGCGCTGAACGCGGGTCCGCCGGTATGGGTGGCCACCAACAGGGTTCCGTGATCGGTCCAACTGAGGTTATCGGGGTTGCCGCCGACTTCGACGAAGACCGACGGCGCGCTCTCGTCGAAGGGGCGACGATAGATCTTGCCGGTGCCGGTTTCAGAGTAGAAGAGCATAGAGCCGTCGGGTGAGACCGCTACGCCGTTGGGCATCGCGGCGTCGGTGCCGCGCAGTCTCGACCAGCCTTCGCCACCGCGGTACGCGAGGATGTCGCCGGTACGCGCGTGGAACACGGCCCCTTTGATCGTACTCCACAGCGAGATCACTTCCATCCAGTTGGAGACTATAACCATGCCGTCGGGCGCCACGGCAACATCGTTGCCATGGGTTCCCTCAGGCGTCGGGATGCAGCCCGACCACTGTAGACGGGCATTTGCTCCGCTGCCGTTCAGCGCGAAGATCTCGACAGCTTCGCGTCCGCCTTCATCGCTCTCGTGCGCAACTACATACAAGAAGGTTTGGTCGCCGCGATGTGCAAACGTGATCCCATGGGGGCGGAAGACGCCGCGGTTCGGACGACCGGGGCAACCGTTTTCGGTTGCGGCTGCGGCGTGCGACTCTTCTAGAAAGTCGCTGCTGTCACCGCGCGGCCATATTGTACGGACTCCCGTCCCATCCGCAGCCATAGCCGAGAGCGAGCCGCCCTCGAGCGATCCCGAGTGGCGCATGTTTGAGACGATCACCACGCCGGTGGACGCATCGAAATCGATGTCTTCAGGGTTACGAAAGCCGCAAATCGAGGCGATCGATCGTTGCGGACCACTCGGGCCGCACGCTTCGCGTGGGGGTCCGCTACAACCCACCCCCGAAAAGGTGAGGACCACAGACGTAAGGGCTGCGAGAGGGACCGTTATACCCATGGTCGCTAACATCCACGTGAGCACGGCTTTATCAAGGGTTCGGTCTTTTGTTCACCCCAAAAGGGGTGTTTGGGCTGGGTGCCGACACTCACTGGGGTAACACCCTTGACTAAAGAAACTGGATGGGCCGATAAATGGAACTGGTCCGCTCCGCACCCGAGGGCACCCGACGTTTTTGTTGCCTTGCGGATGTTAAAGATGAAAAAGTTGACACTATTGGCAGCGGTGGCCTGTTCGGCGGGCTGCCTGGTGCTCGGCCTTACCCGCTCGGCGGTAGCCGAACGCCCGAAATTTGGGCCGTCGCTCTTGGTTCTCAACGCGACTACGTCGCACGTTCAAAGCCGTCCGGATTGGGCTCCTCGGGTCGTCACCAGCGACGATGATATGTGGCTCGCTGTTTGGCATTCCGATGACACACTGAACAGCCGCATCGGACACGACAACGACATCTTGGTGGCGCGCTCCGGCGACAAAGGCCGCACGTGGTCGAAGGCGGTTGCGCTCAACGCCAACGCGACCGACGATTCCGGTGACGACCGTTTCCCGAGTGTTGCAACTGATGGTAAGGGCGGCTGGATTGCGGTCTGGCAGAGTGACGACGCGCTTGGCGGTCGTCTGCGTACCGATCTTGACATTCTTTACGTGCGTTCGATTGACGGCGGTAAGACTTGGTCGCGTCCTGCTCCGCTGGCCGCCAACGCCACTGATGACTGGGGTACCGACGAAGAGCCGCAGATCGCTTCGGACGGGAAGGGAACCTGGATCTGCGTCTGGACTTCGACCGACGCGCTCGGCAACACGATCGGCGGCGACCGAGATATTTTGTACGCTCGCAGCACTGATCTCGGGCGTACTTGGACCGCTCCCTTGCCGCTGGTGGAGACGGCTAAGTTCGATAGCGGTTTTGACATCTCGCCGCGTATCGTGAGCGGCAGCGACTCCACTTGGCTGGTGGCCTGGGATTCTTCGGATCCGCTCGGGGGACGTCTCGGCCGCGACAAAGACATACTGTACACGCGCAGCTTGGACTCCGGTCTCACCTGGGCTTCAGCCACCGAACTCAACACAAACGCGGCAACCGACAGTTTCGGCGACCGCGAACCGCAGCTTGCCACCGACGGCAAAGGCGGCTGGGTAGCGGTGTGGACATCTACGGACCCGCTCGGCGATACGGTCGGCAAGGACGCCGATATCTTCGTCGCCAGCTCAAAAGACAACGGGGCGAACTGGAGCGCTCCGCGCGCCCTGGCCGGGTATGCGACCCGCGACGCGCGCGACGATTCCGCTCCTCAGGTTGCCGCCGACGGTCTCGGTGGTTGGCTCGTAGTCTGGAACTCTTGGCACCCGTTGGCACCGCCGGACATGGACGTGGACGGGCTCGCGTATGACCTCTACCAAGCCGGAGCCGGTCCGGATGCCGACGTGTTCGTCTGCCACTCTGAAAACGTAGGCGAGACGTGGACGTCACCGACGATGATCAGCAAAATTGCGCGTACCGATGAAGCCGAAGACTTGCGCCCGTTCGCGACCACGGATGGCAAGGGGAATTGGATCGTCATCTGGGAATCGGTCAACCGCACCGGCGCGTTAACCAACATAGATTGGGGAATCCTCGCCGCCGTCGGCTACGTTGCACCGCGCGCTTCCAAGCGTTGAGATCAGGGCGGTTGGACTCCTGAGCGAACTGGGAGTAGGAATTCCTGGTCCATGCTCCAAGAACCAATTTCTCTGCGTGCGCATCTGGTACGCAATCGCCGTGCAAACGAACCCTGCGACCCGGAGTTAATCGACATTCTTCTCGACCTCTCCGCGGCCGCCAAAATGATCTCGCGCGAAGTGAATCGTGCCGGGGTCGGCGAGCTGTGCGGTGCAGCGGGCGGCACCAACGCTACCGGTGACGACCAGCAAAAACTCGACCTGTACGCGCACGATCTTGTCGTCGGGACATTGCGGCAGACCGGCAGCGTTTGCGGGATCGCCAGCGAGGAAGACGCCGATCTTATTGCGCCTTCCGAGGCCGGCTACGCGAGCAACTACGTGGTATGCACCGATCCGCTTGACGGATCTTCAAATATCGACGTCAACGTAACGATCGGGACCATCTTTTCCGTATACCGCCGCAAATCGCTGTCGGGTCCGGCCACGCTCGACGACTTCTTGCGCACCGGGCGTGAGCAGGTTGCCGCCGGCTACTTCACCTACAGTGCGAGCACGATGCTCGTGTACACGACCGGAAACGGCGTCGCGGGTTTTACCCTTGATCAGTCCACCGGGCAGTTTCTGCTCTCGCACGCGGAGATCCGCACGCCGGCTCGCGGCAGGATTTACAGCTGCAACGAGGGCAACACGAGCAAGTGGGACGAGCCCACGCGTAAATACGTCGAGTCGCTCAAGCGTCGCAATCCCGAGACTGGACGGCCGTACACGGCCCGTTATGTCGGCTCGTTGGTGGCTGATTTTCACCGTAATCTTCTGCGCGGCGGAATTTTCTTGTACCCGGCCGACCACAGCGATCCTTCGGGCAAGCCCCAAGGAAAACTCCGCCTGATGTACGAGGCGAACCCGATAGCGATGCTGATCGAGCAGGCTGGGGGCGCAGCCACCGACGGTGAGCAGCCGATTCTGGACATCCAGGCCACCGACATCCATCAGCGCGTGCCGTTGATTGTCGGCAGCCGCGACGACGTCGAAGAGTATCTCTCGCTGCTCTGATCTTTGGCTTCTCACGCGCCGAAAACTACTCATTCGGCGTCAACGTGGTGACGCATCGGCCTCGCGCATGCGCTTTGCGCGATGATCATCCGCAGACCGAGCCGCTGCCGGTAGACCTCAGAACTCCACACGTCTGAACCGTTTGCTCGGTATCAACCTGCGTGGCGAAGCGCGCAGCATAAACTCTGCCGTGTCGCGTTTGTTGGCGCAGGGTTTGCATCTTTCGTCACAGCTTTGCCCCTCCGAACCCGGAGCCCAAGGAATGGACGACAAGATGATCAAACCTTTCCGCCTAGTGGCGCTAACCGTCATACTCACGATGCTTTCGGCCGCGCCGACTTTCGCGCAAACCTCGTGCACGGTGGCGTTTTATCTCGACGATGCCGTCGATCTCGGAGCGATTTCCTTTGACGTTGACTATGACGAAACACGCGTCGAGTTCGTCGGTAGCAATGACCAGGTCTCATGTGCGAGCCTCGTCCCAGGCACGCTTCCGAGCTTCTACGACGACGAACTTACCGGCACAGTTAACAGCGCAATCATCGGTTTTGGCGCTACGTTTAGCGGGCCGCGCACGCTTGCGATCTGTGATATAGCCACCGGAGTGGTTCCCGTGCCGGCCGATTTTGTGGTGACGGTAACCGACGCATCCGACGGTTCCGGCACTCCTGTCAATCCGCTTCCAGTGCTCAGCGTGTCGGGTATCAATTGCAGCGGTACGACGACGACTACGACGACCAGTACCTCCACGACCACGACCTTGGCGGGCGCGCCGACCACCACGACCACGACGCTTCCCGGTGAGGTCTGCGACGTGACATTCCGCTTGTTTAACTTCGTTGGGCTCGGTGCGCTGCAGTTCGAAGCCGACTACAGTCAGGTTGTAGGCGAGTTTCTCGGCTCTGGTACCGGTGTGGACTGCACCCGACTGGTCAATAACGCGCTGGCGTCGCAGTCGGATCAAGACGCGAACCGCTTGCTCAAGGTCGGCTACATCAGTGCTCAGGGCTTCCAAGGACCGACAGATCTTACGGTGTGCACGTTCGTAACGCCCGACACCGGTGTTGTGCCCGAGGACTTTGTTGTCACGGTTACCGATGCCAGTGATCCGGCCTCGGCGCCTGCAAGCGCTTTCGTCATGGCCTCAGACGTTACCTGCTACCTCGAGACGACCACCACGACGACGACCAGTACGACGACGACTACGCTGGCGTTCTGTGGCGACGGTGTTGTCGGCGGCGGCGAAGAGTGCGACGATGGTGTCGCGAACTCAGACACGGACGCCGATGCGTGTCGTATCGACTGCAGTCTTCCTTTCTGTGGCGACGGTGTTTCCGACAGCGGCGAGGAGTGCGATGACGGCGTTGCCAATAGCGACGCCGACGGTTCGGTATGCTTCTTGGATTGCACGGTTCCCGCCGTCTGTGGTGACTCGGATGCGGGTGGTAGCGTTAGCGCCGGCGACGCTCTGATCGTCTTGCAGCGTGCGGTAGGCCAACCGGTTGTTTGCCCCAAGCACCGCTGTGACGCAGACGGCAGCGGCGTGCTGACCGCGAGCGATGCCCAACGCATACTCAAAGGCGCAGTCGGTCAAGATGTCACGCTCGAGTGTGCGCTCGATGTGATGATCGTACTCGAGGATGCCGCCGACCTCGGCAGTCTAGACCTCTCGATCGACTACTCCGCAGCCGGCGACGCCTTCTTAGGCGAAGGCTCCGCGGCTTTGTGTACCAACCTGGTTGGCGGCGGCGTCAGTGCGGTGTTCGTTAACGACACCTCAAACGCGGTTCTTTCAGTGGTGTTGACCGCGGTCGGCTCGTTTGCCGGGCCGGTCGATCTCGCAGAATGCGACTTCTTCAACCGCGGTGATGTGCCCGGCACTGACGATTTCGCCGTACAGGTGCTTGCCGCAACCAACGCGGCGGGCGATCCGGTGTCCGCGCCGCAGGTCTCAATCGGCTACTGATCCGCGCGTAGCCGCCACGACCCAGGGAAGCTCTGCACAAGTCTCTCGAAATGAGATAAGTACGTAAGTCGAGCGACTCGTGAGGAGGTTGGGCGATGGGTGAGCAGCGTAGGTTCGCGTCGGTAACGTGGAGTCAGAAAGGAAAGGTAACGCGCCGGGAGCGATTT
>JAJCZL010000026.1 GCA_029262415.1 Deltaproteobacteria bacterium
TCGAGACGAGTTCCTCACGCTCGACCGGCGAGACGGTCAGCGGAGCCAGGGGTCTACCTTGGGCCATGGGCTGCCTCCTTTTGCTGGAAGACAGCCTATTTTAGTCCAATTAAATACGCAAGATATTCCTGGGACAATACAGCAGGCGAGCAGCCCACGGCGCGCACGTGGACTGCTCGGCCATGCGTCGCGCGACTCAGCCGTGCTGCGCGACCGCACGCTCGGCGCTCCAGAGAGCGGGTTCCAGGTACCCTCCGGATAGATAGTCGCCACAGAACGATACGCCGCGGCGATCGGCGCCCTCGATGAACGCCAGCGCTCGTGTCTGATGTCCAACCGGCTGGAAGGGAACGGCGTAGGAGTGGCGGGTGACATGCACCTCCTCGATCCAGGACGAAAAGCCCGGAAAGTAGTCTTCGAGCTCCCGACGGCAGAACTCGATCACCGTGTCGTCGGAAGCGTCGCGGAGTTCCGTCGATGCTGGGAAGCAGGGCCACGGCTGCAGCACCGCCTTTCCCGAAGGAACCATCGCCGGGTTCTTCTGCATCGCATCGATGATTACGCTGACCTTCTTACCGCGATTGTGTTGGGCCATGTACGACCAGACGTTCTTCTCCAGCGGGCGATCCAAGAAGAAGGTTGGAAAAGCGAAGGGTGGGATCGTAACGCTCTCCAAAAACTCACGTTCGGATTTCCAGTCGGCCGGGATCATGCGCAGCGCCGCCGGCGGCGTTGTTGCCACGACCACGTGATCTGCTCGTCGCAGCTCGCCGCTTTCGAGTTCAATGCCGGTGACCTTGCCGGCCCCCTCGATCACGCGCGCGACCGGGGTGCCCAGGGTGACGCCCAGTCGCGCGGCGAGGCGCTCATGGAGCGAGGCGATCCCGCCCGACAGCGACAGGTAGTCGGTCATCAGAATGATGCGTATGAGCCGCAGCACGTGAAGCAGGCTCACGTCGGTCGGCTCCGGCTCGGTGATGGCACCGGCGACGGTGAGTGGGCGCACCAGGAATTCCCGGAGCACCGGGTGGGACGCCGCCGCTAAGCCGGCGCGGCCATCGAGATCGGGCTGCTGCTCGAGCGCGAAGGTGTTCATGCGGTGGCGAAGTAGTTTGAGGAGGAACCAGCCGAGTCGAGCGTTGCCTGCCACGCCGGCGGGCCTGAACCAGGGCAGGCGGTGCTGCAGAAGAAAGGAGCCGCCCTTCACACGATCGTCGAAGAACCGGGTGTTGCCACGGATCTTGGCCATGGTCGGCGTCAAGCCGACCTCGCCGATGAGCTCGAGCGCCCGCGGGTAGGAGCTATGGTAGTACTGTGTGCCGACGTCCACGCGGTCGTCGGTTCCCTTGCGCCACAGCGTGAGGGCCCGTCCGCCCGGCCGGTCCGCCGCCTCGATCACCTCGACTGCGTGGCCGCGACGAGCGAAATAAGTTGCGGCACCAAGCCCGGCGATTCCTGCACCAACAACGATGACTTTCATGATTGCTCCAGGCCATACCCCCTCGCCAACAGGAGGGCAAGGGTGCTGCGTTCGGGCTTGGGGCTTTTATTGTAAAATATTACTTGCATAATACATTCATTGTGTTATACACAGATTATGCCTGAACCCCGCTCTCGCCAATTCCACCGCACACTGACGGGGGCATTGCGGCGCCTGAACGTGCTCCAACGCGGTGAAAAGCGCTGCTTCGGTGTCACCATACCGCAGTGCCTATTGATCGAGGTTCTGTTCGAGCAGGGATCAATGGCTGCCGGCGAGCTCGCCGAACACCTCGGCCTGGATACCAGTACGGTGACTCGGCTCGTCGATGTACTGGTGCGCGAGCGGGTACTTCGGCGCAGTCGTAACGAGAACGGGGACCGCCGCCGCGTCTATGTGTCGTTGACCGCTAAAGGGACCGCTCTCGGGCGCAAGCTGATTGCCTGCGCCGATGCCTACTGCGAGCGCATTCTGCAAAGGATTCCCGAAAACAGCCGAGTCGAGGTATTGGCGGCACTCGATGTACTCGTCGGAGCCCTCGAGCAATTACCGGAGAGCCGTGCGGCCTAGCCGTCGATACGGTCCCGGTCGCGAAGCGCCGCCGGGCAGCCAAGTCCCGCGCCGCCAGCAGGCCGTCAAAGGCCAAGGAGAACCCATCATGAGTTTGCGACAACGCCCGGAAAATCCCGACCGAATCAGAGAACTCGTACGCGAAGGCTACACCCGTGTCGCCGAGAACAGTGCGCCAGAGCGGGCCGAACAAGCGGCGAAGGCGAGCCGTAAGATCGGTTACGGCGAAGAAGAACTGGCCGCCGTTCCCGAAGAGGCCAACCTCGGCGTAGGCTGTGGTAACCCGACCGCGATTGATACGCTGCGGCCGGGAGAGGTCGTCGTCGATCTAGGTTCCGGTGCGGGCATGGACGCATTTCTGGCGGCGCGCGCAGTGGGCCCGAACGGCCGTGTGATCGGGATCGACATGACCGATGCCATGCTTGAGAAGGCACGTGCCAATGCGGCCGACAACGGTTACACCAACGTCGAGTTTCGCAAGGGCCGGATCGAGCAACTCCCACTCGAAGATAACAGTGTCGACGCCATCATCTCCAACTGCGTGATCAACCTGTCACCTGAAAAGGACAAGGTGTACGCGGAGGCCTATCGGGTACTCAAGCCCGGCGGCCGCATCATGGTTTCGGACGTGGTACTCGAGAAAGAACTCCCCGAGTTCATCGTCCAGAGCATCGACGCCTACATTGGTTGTGTCGGTGGTGCCAGCTTCCGGCCCGTGTATCTTCGTACGATCAGCGAAGCCGGTTTTAGTGAAGTGCGCATCGAAAAAGAGTCGAGTTTCGGCGATGCAATCTCGCTCGACGATCCGCAGATTCGCGAGGCCATGGACAAGTTCGGTATCGACGAAGCGGGTGTCAAGGACATCCTTGCCACGGTAACGAGCTTGCACATCTTCGCTCGCAAATAGGCGAGAACTGGGCGCGAGCGCGAAGCCGATATTCTGGTATCCGAGCAAGCCCGCGCTCACGCCCCGAACGCTCTCTCGTACGCTCCCGTTGCGCCGGCGACGGGCAAGACCGATCCTCTATTTATGCCCCTGCGTCATGTCCGAGTTTTTCGATCCGTGCCGCGATCCGATCCCAGGTAAAGTCGCGTACGATACGGCGTGCCTGGCGTGCGAGTCGAAACGCGTATTCAGGACGGTCGCGGAAGCGTGCTAGGTGTTCCGCGAGTTTAGTCGCGTTGCCTGCCTTATGTAGCAAGGCGGCCTTCTTGTGAGGCAACAGTTCCGGGATTCTTCCCACCGCACTCGCGGCGATCGGCACGCCGGCCGCCGCATATTCCCAGAGCTTCAACGGCGAGAAGTAGAAGTCTTTAGTCGGCGGGTACGAAGCGACGCCGGTATGCATACGAGCGAGCTGGTCGAGGACCCGGCTGTGAGGTATCTCTCCTGTGAACTCCACTCGGTCCTCGATGCGATAGGAGGCAATGTAGGATTCCAGATCGCGCCGAGCGGGTCCGTCGCCCACGATCAGCAGTTTCGAGCGTTCGTCGTGCCGACGTAACTGGTCGAATGCAGGCATCAGGATGTCGAGCCCATGCCAGGGCTTCAAACTCCCGACAAAGCCGACGACGAATGGGTCGGCGGCCTCTCGTGTCGACGCGACCTGTGCGACCATGTCGCGGGCATCGACTCCACACGGAACCACGCGGACCTTACGCCGACTCAGACCGGCGTCGCGCACGTAGGGAAACAGCCCTTCGGAGGTTAGCAAAACCCAGCGTGCGGCGGTGAGCACCCGGCGCTCGATGGCTTCGGCTGCATCGCCGAGGCTGAGCCTGCGAAACGAACGCTGCTGTGAACGCAGCGGCGCGTTGACTTCGAGCAGCAGCGGGATGCCATAGCGCTCGGCGTACTGAGCGCCAGCATAACTCCACAATGAGTGTCTCTCGTAAACCATGTCGAATGGACCGCGTGCTTCGAGCTCGTAGAGTGCGGTTTGGTTGACTGCTATGTTGTGTACTTCGAAGGCTTCGGCTGCATCGACATCACGTTCGCGCAACAGCTTGGCATGACCGGAGCGGATATCCTCGAGCACGGGGTCGCGGTCAATAGGGAAAAAAGCCGCAGGCAGGTGAGCTGCTGCGGTAGTCAGAGTCCGACCGAAAGCGAATACGGAGACGTCGTGACCACGCGTGGTGAACGCGCTTACAAGTCCTCGAACATGAACAGAGCTGCCCTCATTGCCCGCAACATCGACACCTCGGTCGCCGCATAAATACGCTATCCGCAAAACTTCCTCTCCCTAGTCAAGGTAGCCCAAAGCGCGCAGACGTTCACGCGTCGCTGCGTCCAGCCGTGAGGTTGGGGCACGCAGCGGTTGCCGCTGGGTGTGGGCCGCATCGGCAAAGCTACGCAGACCGCCGAGAATACCGGGGGACTCATCCGCTATGTTGCGCAGTTCGCCGGGATCGAGACTGCGGGTGTAAAGCTCCTCGTGAATCCTTTCCTGCGCCAGGGCCGGAAACTCGACGATGCGGGAATCACCGCTGTTGAAGTCTTTCCAGCGCGCGTCGCGGTGGACGAAGGCCACGATCCGGCCGAGCTGCAGGCGGACATACTCGGCCGATAGGATCGCAACGTCGGTGATCGTCCCCTCGACTTCGATCTCGCGGTCGGCGCCGGCAGGAATAGCCTCTATCTCGCTCACCGTGAGTCCTTCTGAGCGGACGTCGAGGTCCGCTTTCGCCCAAACCGCGCCCGCTTCCCGCAACATTGGCGGTGGCTCCGGAGACCCGTTGCCGAATACGATCTCGTGGCCGAGTAGGTACGGCGGCGCGCCGGGTTTGGGCACCCACAATACCCCCGAGAGTTCCAAGTCGTTGTCGGTACCGTCGAGTTTCTTCACATAATCGACAAGCCACGCGGCTTCCACGACTGCGCCGCGCATACGGACACGTGTGCCGGGTTTGAGATCGGCAGGGAGCCGGATCGTGCGTGTGCCTCGATCTCCCGTTACCGTGCGAATGTAGGTGTACTCAGCGTCGCGCACGGATGTGATGTGACGGTCGCCGCGCATCTCCTCCGTCATGACCACACGGGCGGATTCCGGGTCGAACAGTGAACGACCGGGCAAGCCCTCAGGCGGTGCAATCCCTGCAGCTTCAGCGATGGTCGGCACCACATCGATCAGCGACACGTGCGCTTGTTCGCGACGTCCTCCCGTGCCCACGACCGGTCCGGCCACAAGCAAGGGAACGTGTACGAGTTCCGCGTAGGGCCCGTACCCGTGATCGATACTGCCGTGCTCGAGAAAGCCCTCGCCGTGGTCCGAGGTGACGATCAACACCGTGTTTTCGAGTAGGCCGCGCGCTTCGAGCAGTTCGAAGGTCCTGCCCAGTACGGCGTCGGTCCAACGCACTTCCGCTTGGTACCAACGGCGCAGGCGCGCAGTATCTTTTGCGCTGAGCTTTGCGGTCCCGTCTTCGAGGGCCCGTCGGACCAGTTTCCATCCACTACCGTCCATGCCCCACTCGGCAAACCGCGCGGTATCGGCAGGATCATCGAATGCCCCTGCGTTCGGGGTGTACGGAAGATGGGTGTCGAGCACGTGAACATAGGCGAAGAAGGGTTTCCGTACACCGCTCTCGAGCCACGAGAAGAAGCGGTCCGTGACTCCCAAGGCCGTCCCTGCCTCCTCGACGTATGTGTCGAACCCTTGAGCCAAGCCGCTGTAGCGGTCGATGAGATGGGCATTCTCCACGAACGCGCCGGTTGCATAGCCCGCGCCTTGGAGAAGCTCTGCGAGTGTTACAATACTGTCGTCGAGCACATCACTTCCACTGTGCCCAGCTTGCAGTACGCCATGGTCGAATGGCAAGAGCCCGGTAAGCAACGATGGGACCGAGGGCTTCGTCCACGATGCGGTGCTGTACGCGGCTTCGAATACGACACCGCGACGCGCGATCCGGTCGAGACTCGGGCTCGCGTCGAGATCGGCTCCATAGCTTCCCAGTGCGTCTGCACGCAACGTATCGATACACACGAGTAAGACGTTGGGGCGCTCGTGGGGGATGGAAGTGCAGGCGCCGATTTGACATACCACGACGGCAACCACCGTGATCGCTCGGTGCCTGTACCCGCTCATTGTGGCGTGTACACGAACCCGATGCCCACCTCGGACACATCGAAGTTACGGCTCAACCGGGTCGAGTCGCTGTCCCGAAACATGTAGCGGGCCGTTACGGCCCACGGGCTGCCGTCGGACAACGGCACAGTCAGCTTCGATTCAAACACGTCGATATCGTCGTTGCGGCCGAAGTTTTTGTTGCGTCCGAACAGATCCGAAGGGGCGCTGACGGTGTAATCGCGGTCCGATCTCGTTAACCGGAGAGATAGCTTCGCCCAGCGTGCGATTGGTCCGTCGGCACCGACGGTCATGTCAAACTCGTCACGGTCGTGTTCGTCGCGGTCCGCATCGCGGACCCGACGACGTACTTTGCCTCGCACCGCCCAGGAGCTGAACAACGGGTAGCGCACCTCGGCGCCGAGCGAACCAACGGTCGCGTCACGCTCGTCGAACCCGCTACGGTAGTCATCGTAACGCGCTTGGGCATCGAGGCGGACCCGACCGCGCCAGCCCTCGCCGAAGCGGGTCTGAAAGCCGGTGCCGACCCGGTATTCAGCGAAGTACGCGTTTGGTTCGGTTGCGGTCTCTTCCAACCGCAGCCTGCGTGGGGCGTAGCCAGTCTCGACAAGCCAGTCACTTACGCGCCCGACTTGGTATGCCGCCATCGCTTCCAAGTCGACGAAGTCCCGGTTGCTGAACCCGTCGAAGACTCTTCCGAAAAGCCGCAAGCGCATTTCATCGGGCAGGGCGTCCTTTCGCTTCTGCTCACGTTCGACTTCCAGGCGCGCGGAGACGAAACTTGCGGATTCAACGTTCGGCCCTGGTTCGGACGAACGCACATTGTCCGTATGGCCCAACTCGACCCTCGTTTGTGATCGAATCTCTGGTTCGGGTGGAGGTTTGCGAGCCTCGGCCGACTCGGTCGGAGCCATCACGCACGCCAGACCGGCCAAGGCGGCTATTACGATGAACTTCATTCTGATCACTCTCCGTACTCTGTTCCGTTCAGTTTAATCGTCGCTGTCCGGATGCGCTTGGCGTGCTCGATCCAAGTGCTTATCGACACGTTTGGCGATTCGACGCAGCCCGGAAAAGTCCATACTCGCGGACGTGTCTTGGTCTCCGCGTCCTTGTTCGAGGGCCTCCAGGATCGCGGCCCGCAACGTGTCGGGGGTCAGCCCATTCGGATGCACCATCCGTAGTGAACCATTTTTAGCGAATGCCCGGGCGCGAATAAGCTGTTCTTCGCGAGGCACGATACGGGGGATGATCACCGACGGAGTGCCGAGTGAGAGCAACTCAGTCACCGTGTTGTAGCCCGCCATTGATACGCTTACGTCGCTCGTAGACAGGAAGGATACGAGATCTTCACGGTAGTCAAAGGTGACGAACCGGTCGCTTAGCGGTAGAAGGCGCTCTTTGAGCAGCCGCCGTTGTTCAGGTGGCATGTCGGGCCCGAGGAATACCGCCGCACGTAGGTCGTCGTTGCAAATCGGCTCGACGGCGTCGACGAAGGTTGAGAGAAGCTTGAACCCGTCCCCACCGCCGCCACAGCTCGCCGTGATCAAACGGCGATTTTCGAGACGGAGCTCGCGGCGTATCCCATCGACATCGGCTGGTGTCGTGGAGCGTACGACGTAGCCACAGAAGCGTACCTTGTCGGCAACGTCGCGCGGAAAACGATACAGCTCGATCGGGTCGAATACTTCCTGGACACCCGCGACCCAAATCTCGTCGTAGAAACGCTCAAGTGCACGGTAGGCGCCCTGCTCGGCCCACGAACGTAGGACGACGTCGGGGCGGTCCAATACATCGCGCAGTGTCAACACGATACGTACGTACGGTCTCTTGCGACGTAGATACCGCAGCGTCGTAAGGAGTTCGCCGGTGGCGCCGGTCGGTACGTTATCGACGACGAACAAATCCGGGTCGAATGAGCGCGTGACGCTGTAGATCAGGTCGCCGCGCAGACGCTGGACTCGCGAAAAGCTGGTGCGCAGGTGACGGCTTCTGTAGTCGTCGGCGCCCGACTTCCAGATGCTCGGCAGTTTCACGAAGTCGATCCCATCAGGGGGCTGTACGCCGACCGATGAATCGAGACCCGTCAGCATCAAGATAGATGGTCTGGACTCTTGGCGGGCCAGATACGACGCGATCGTGAAGCTACGGCGAAAATGGCCGAGACCGAACGTATCGTGGGAGTAAAAGAGTATGCGGCTTTTCATTGGCTATTATCCAAAAGTTCTTCGCCCGCCGCGCAAAGCACATCGAACAGGTGCTCCCAGCGGGGCCGCGCGGTATACACGAAGGCAAGGCGGAAGAGGGTTCCGGCTTCGTACCAACGCAAACGGTCCTCGCGGAGTGAGCCGTCATAGGCATTCAGGAACGTTCGACGCAGCGAACCGACGCTGTCTTCGCCCTGACCACGTCCTTGCGCATCGCGAAGTTTGAGGTGGGCGAGAAAGTTGCCGACATCGAGTTCGGCGTCGCCGCGCGCGAGAGTGTCGACATCGAGTAGCGCCGTTCGCTGGTCTGAGAACATGACTTGACGGTCGTAGAAATCCCGATGAATCACCACTGGCGCGTGAGTGCCTTCCGGGACACTCCTGTGCATCCACGCGCTAGCCCGGAGGGCGCGTCCGGCCCGGTCCGGCTTCAACGCTGCGGTGAGTTCAGCCCAGGCGTCGATAACCGTGAGCTCTTTGTGAGTAGGGAATTCGCGCGTGATTCCTTCTGTATGGGAGCCGTGCAGTCGTGCTAACAGCTCCGCGGAACGACGTACCTCGGCGTCGACGGGCGCCGACCGCCGGATTTTCTCGTACAGAGATTCGCCGGGAACACCCTCGACCAGCGTGAGCGAAAGGTCTTCGAGATAGGCCAGTGGCGCGGGTGCAAAAATACCTGCACCCGCCTCTGCAAGGGCTTCGCTGGCCTTACGTTGGCTGCGAAACGAGGCCCCGGGCTCGCGCTCGAACGCCGACTTACCAAAGACGACGCGCGCCGACGCGCGATCGGTGTAGCGGATTTGGCAACGCATACCGGGACGGTAGCCGGCAAGCGAGGCCTCGGTCGGCTCATAAGAGCCGTATAAACGCCTTGCGACCTCCTGCGGCTGCAGGCAAACGCTGAGGTGCGGAAGTCTATAGTCTTCGGGGAAGACCTGCAGGGCGAGGTCGTCGCGTGCGAACAGAACGCGCTGCCCCGAACGCCGCAGTCGGCCCTCCATTGCCTTGGATTGGACAACAAACGCGGTGGCCCACCCACCACCGGTAGGTTCCGCGTGGGAAGCATACGTGACGTTGAAGTACGCCCCCGGCTTGATCCAGCGCGAGACGGTCCGGGTCTCAGAGTCGGGGGGGAACAAGTCCGGGAGCGACTCGCGCAGTAGGTCGCCCATCCGCGCTTCGTCGAGCAGCAACTGCGAGGTTTCAATGTTCATTTGGGACGATCCGGTGCCGCGGAGGCGCGGGCGGCCGCGATCATCCTGAGTACCTTCGTAGCGTTGCGTTTCCACGTGTACCTCCGACGCAGCAAGCTACGCGCGTTGCTCTTAAGTTTCCCCGAGAGCTTGGGGCTCGCCCGCATTTCACGAACCGCGTCAGCTAGTTCGCGAACTGCACCCGGTTTTACCAGCAACGCTGTTTGTCGGTGGGAGAGCACATCGCGAATCTGTCCAAGGTTGCTCGCAACGATGGGAACGCCTGCGGCCATGTACTCAAACATCTTAAGAGGTGAGAAGTAGAAATCGCGGGATGCTGAGTACGGCACCGTAGCGGCATCCATCTTGGCTAAGAGTTCGGGTACACGTTCGTGCGGGACGTCGCCGGTAATCGTCACCGAATCGAGCAATCCCTGTTCGCGGAAATATTGGCGAAGCGCCGCCCGCATTGGACCGTCACCAACGAGTAGCAACTTGTAGGTAGGGTCGGACCTGTTAAGGAGGCGGAACGCCTTCGCGAGGTTGTCCAGTCCATGCCACGGTTTCAATGTTCCGAGGAACCCCACGACGAATTGGTCGTCCGTACGTCGCGTCACTTGTGCGCCTCTAAACACTTGAGGGTCGGCGGCATTTGGAAGGACGACCACGGAGGTGGGATTCGCGCCATGTCTGGTGACGTACGGGACAAGATCGCTGGACGGCACCATCAGACGATCGGCGCTTGCGAATAAAAAAGATTCGAGATCTGCGGCGGCAGCCGCGTTGTCGAGCGTGCGATAGCGTGCCTGCTCCTTGCGCAGCGGCGAGTTAACTTCCAGAAGGAACGGCAGGTGGTGTGCGCGCGCAAAAACGGCCGCTGCGTAGCTCCAAAGTGAGTAGCGCTCGAACACCGCGTCGATCTTCCAGTTCTTGTGGAGCTTCTCGATGGTCTTTGAGATTGCCTGGTTCCACATGAGCCCACGCAACTCACCGGTTCGGGCGTGGTCGCGAGGCCTCATATTGTCGTTGAGCAATGCGGCGCGCACGAGACGGGCGGCTCGGTCTCGTGACAAGTCGATAACGGGGGCGTGGAAGCCGTCGGATACAACCGCATCCGCTGTTCTGACCCCTAGGATACGCACTTCTGCTCCCGCGGATCCGAGTGCCTTGGTCATCTCCGTCACGTGCGCCGACGCTCCTTTACGGCCGCCGATGGGCACACCGCGGTCAGCGCAGACGTAGAGAAGATGGGGGCGTTTGTTCATCGCGAGGCCGCAAGCAACTTTCTGTTCTCGTCGAACAAGCCTTGAAGTGTCGCTGCGCTCTGTCGCAAGTCGAACAGTTTCTCCGCACGGGCCCGTCCTTGCAGCCCCATGCGTGCTACTGTCTCGGGGCTGCCGAGCAAGCATTCGATCGCATCGGCCAGCGCTGCCGCGTCACCGGGCTCGACAAGGAGACCGGTCGATTCGTGCTCGATGATCTCGGGAATACCGGAGAGGCGTGTCGAGATCGTTGCACGGCCGCAGGCCATCGCCTCGATCAATACCGTCGGCAAAGCGTCCACGTTTCCGTCACGCCCGCGCACCGCGGATAGCGCGACGATCGAGGCAGCCTGGAGCCGCTCTGCAACCTGTTCAGTCGTTAACTCCCCGGCCAGCCGTACCAAATCTTCTAGACCGGACGATCGAATCTGACGCTCGAGAGGCTCGGCAAGATCCCCCCCTCCGATGATCTCGCACTCGAAGCGGATGCCGCGGTCGCGGACCATTGCACAAGCCTCGACCAAAACGTCGAAGCCTTTTTTCTCCACAAGCCTTCCCACCGATACGATCTGCGGTACCGGCCCACTGGGAACCGGAGTGGCGCGGAATCGCGACAGATCGACCCCGTTGTAGAGCCGCACGACCGGTCCGGCTTGGCTTTCGCGGCCCTTGAGTAGCTCGGCCAAATGTCTCCGGTTGTACTCGGTTACCGTTACCGTGAATGCGGATGCCGAGAGCTTCCAACGCAAGACCTCAGGGTCGACGTCGTCGTGGTAAATGTCTTTGGCGTGCGCCGTCATGCTGTAGGGAATGCCGAGCAGCCTTGCCGCCAACAGTGCGACATGGGCTGAACGGGTAGCGAAATGCGCATGCAGGTGTTCAACCTTTCGCTCGGCAGCCAATTCGGCAAGCCTGATGGCGAGCCGGATGTATTTGCGCGGAAGGAATCGGTCGTAGTGCTCTTTTGAGACCTGCAAAGCCGTAGCGAGTTGTTCGCGGGTTTTGTGTACCACCTCCGGCGGAGGCAGCACTTGATCTACGTATTCAGGAACTGCCCTCAACTTGTCAAGAATCGCGTGACGGACGGGGCCGTTCGGATTCGTGTGTAGCGAGAATATTTCTATGTGTTCGCCGATGCTCTCCAAGGCACGGATCTCATTGATTACGAACGTCTCGGAGACCCGTGGAAAGACTTTGAGAACGTACCCGACGCGAACCGACGCACCGGGGGTTTCTATCGTCACGTCATCATCCTGCATCACCGCCTCCTACTTGTGTGCCCAGCCGACACCGATGATCCTCGCACCGCGGCTGCAAATCGTACCGGCAGGTGTCGATCTGCACGCACACCGGCTTGCCTCGGCACGCTCCCTTGAGGAAAAGCCGGAGATCGTCTCGGTGCCACTTGGTAATCGCGCCTTGGCCGCCGCTTTGCTCGCACTCACAACAACCGACCTGATCGACCCGTATACAATCCTCGTCCTTCGAGCACCAAAACAGGTCATACGGCGGAACTGCGGGTGTGGTGTCTCCGGTTCGCGCGACAAACGAGCGAACACCCACCGCAACGAGGAGCGCTGAGGCGCACATGGCGGCCAATCCCCACCCCCAATGTCTGAAAACAACCCTATTCATCGCCTTGCCTCATCGCACCCCCCGGTTCGCTTTGGGAACCGGGGCCGGGGGTGCGGTTCCCAAATTCCTGCAGTTCGTACACGCTGCGGTACCAGCCGTCCTCTTCGAGCAATTCCTCGTGCGTGCCTGACTGGGTAATCCGGCCGTCTTCGATCACGACGATCACGTCGCTCGCGGCGAGTTCGGCGAGCCGGTGTCCGACACGAAATGTCGTGCGCCCGGCGGAGATGCGCATGAGCGTTTTGTTGAGGTGTGCAGCTGAAGTAGCATCGAGCGCCGCGGTCGGTTCGTCCAAAACTAGAATTGACGGCTGCTTGATCATTGCACGTGCGATCGCAATTTTCTGCCGCTGACCGCCCGAAAGCGTGTCTCCGCGTTCACCGACCACCGTGTCGTAAGTATCCGGGAGTTGTGACACAAAATTGTCGGCATCTGCCAGCCGCGCCGCGGCGATGATCTCTTCGCTCGTAGCCTCCGGCTTCCCATAGGCTATGTTCTCCGCGATCGTGCCTGCGAACAACAGCGGCTGCTGCAGCACCACCCCAATCTGATCTCGAACCGATTCCAGCGTGTATTGCGTGATCTTGTTCGCGTCGATCGTAATCGATCCCTCGTCGGGATCGTACAGGCGGGGGAGCATGGAACAAAGGGTCGATTTGCCTGCCCCGTTGGGGCCCACGATGGCAACCGTAGTTCCTCGCTTCGCAGAGATGCTTACGTCGCGCAAGACGGGCTGCCCCTTCTTGTATGCGAAATTGATGTTCTTAAAGCTGACCTTGCCGTGGAACGGCGGAGCGGCCGCGGCGTGCTTACGGACGCGGATCCGGTCGTCTGAGTGAAGCACCTCGAACACGCGTTGAGCGCACGCACTCGCCTTAGAAAGGCGGCCGGTCACCCGCGCGATTCGTCGCAACGGCCGGTACATCGCAGCTAGGTAGGCCGAGAACACCAGCAAATCTCCAGGCGTAAGCCACCCGGCGATCACGCGCTGGACGCCGAACCAAAGCACGAGCCCGGTGCCCAAGGCGATTATCAACTCGGAGGTCCGTTCGAGGTTCGCTTCCATTCGCACGGTCTTGAGACCTTGCTTGAAATTTAACCGGTTGATGCTTTCGAAGCGTTCGTCCTCGTAGTCCTCGCGTCCGAACACCTGGATCACTGAGATTGACTGTAACATCTCGCCAACCCGCGCAGCCATGCGGCCTTCGCGCTTACGCTGGACGCGAACGGCGGTACGTAGGTCGTTGGAGATACGAAAGACGGCGAACGCGAGAAGGGGCAAAACCGCACCACTGATCAGCGTCAGCCGCCAATCAAGCAAGAACATCACCACTATCATCGCGATCAGAACCAAAAACTCGGAAAAGATCACCGTGACGGTGTCAACCAGCATGTCGCGCATCATGTTGGCGTCGCCGGTAGCACGCAGCAACAGGTCACCCAGCTGGCGCTTGCGATGGTAGGAGAGCGACAGCCGCTGCATGTGGGCGAACAGCCTGCGTCGAACCTTGAAAGTGACCGCCTGACCGGCCGATGCGACCATGAACCGCTGCGTGAACACAAAGAGGCCCCAAAGCAGCGTGACTCCGAGTAGCAACACGCACGATATAGTTGCGACTCCGGTCGCCCCGTATCCTTTGATCAGCGCGTAAGGGAAGACCCATTTCACCCGCTCGTCGGGCAGGAGGGCGTAGTCGAAGATCATCTTGATGGGCCACGGCCTCGCGATGGCCATCAAAACGGCACCGAGACTCGCGAACACGGCAATCGCTATCTCGCGTCGGACCGAACTCAGGTAAGGGCGCAACTCCGTGGCTAGAGCGCGCAGCTTCGACAACGGGATGCGGCGGAAAACGGCGCTAGCTCCGAGATTCACGGTTCCCCGACCACATCCTATCCAGGGTACACGAAAAACCCACTGGGAAAGCGCGAGATCAGCTTCGACGTCTCCTCAGTGGGCGCTTCGGCGCGTGGCGACTCAGTCGCCCTGCTGTTTCTTGATGATGACCGGCAGGTCCATGATCGATGTCGGCGGTTGCAACAAGTCGTCGGCGACGAAGGCGTGGCATGCGATCCGTTTCGACGTGCTCACTACTCGCGCTGAGCCGTTCTTAATGTTTAGGACGGTCGGGGGCAGGTTAACGATGTTGGTCTCGGTGAAGCCGGCCGTCGCGCCGGAAGCAAACGTAACCGTACCGCCCAAAGCAATAACCTCCGACCCAGTAGGTGTGCTCACATCGTTCAGCGGACCCGCGCCGAGTTCGTCAAAGAACTCCACGCCGATGGTGACGGTCGCCGACCGTTCTAGGTTCGTACAGGTGACCAAGGTTTCGAGGCTGTTGTTCTTGATGGCCCCAGGAATGAATGCGATCACGCGGCTCGGTTGTCCGCCCAGCGTCGGTGTCGGTGAGTCGACCAGGCCTGCGAACGCTGCGGTCGCCGTAAGGGATATAAACGCGGTGAAAATCAGAAAGCGTATGGCGAATCGGGCTACAGAGCTGTGCTCACGGGTAGCGGGCGGCGATACAGGACGGCTGGTCATTGGTATGTTCCCCTTTTCTTGGTGTGGATTCGCCGACGCGTGTCTAACGACTCGGTGCGGCGCATGCGGCATCACGCTTTCTACTATTCGGACGATTTGTTAAGCTTTACCGATTACCATGCGAAGAGCCATGCTAACAACCATATTTCGGCCGATTCACACGCCGGTCTCAACTTTTTTGTGGCTCGCGGCCTTTATCGCGGCCACGGCTACGGCCGCTTCGGCGGTCGCGGGGGTGGATCCAGTATCCGCGGAATTCGCGGTTAGCACATACACGGCCGATGCACCGGATGCGCCTGTGGTTGCCGTGTCGGCTTTGGATGAATTCCTGGTGGTTTGGGAGAACACCAACCTGAGTTCTAGCGGCGATCCGGGCGTGGTTGTGCGCACATTCGATTCCTCAGGCTCTCCACGGACCGGTGAAAGCGCGCTGTCTACCTTGGTAGGCGCACAGGCCGCCCCCTATGTTCGCTCACTCGACGACGGCAGCTTTGTGGCTGTCTGGGTCCGCCAGAGCGACACCCTGGCAGCGGGCAGCGACATAGTCGCGCGGATCTTTGACGCCGCCGGTGCTGCGCTTGGCGCGGAGTTCTTGGTTAATCTGCACACCACCGACGACCAGACCCGCCCGGTCGTCGCACTGCAATCGGGGGGCTTCGTGGTCGCCTGGGAAAGCTACCGGCAAGACGGGCCGATGGGAGCTGGGATCGTCGCCCGGCGCTTCACCAATGGGGGTGCCGCCGGCCTTGAATTCGTCGTCAACAGTTACACAACACACGAACAGGTGCGGCCGAGCGTCTCGGAACTCACTACGGGTTTTGTTGTGGCCTGGGAGAGCTACGGACAAGAAGGCGGTATGGATTACGGTGTGTTCGCGCAGCGTTTCGACACCAACGGATCGGCCGTCGGCACCGAGTTCCAGGTCAACACGGTTACCGCGGACGAGCAGCGACACGCACGAGTGAGCGGACTCGGCAACGGTGGATTCGTCGTGGTCTGGCAAGACTACCGCGCCGACGGGGACTTCGGATACGGTGTTGTCGCTCGGACCTATGACCAGGCCGGGCAATCCTTGACTGCGCCGTTTGTAGTAAACGGCTACGGGACCGGCGAACAAGTGGAGCCCGACGTTGTCGCGCTCTCTGACGGTGGCTTTGCTGCTGTGTGGGTCTCGGAGGCGCAGCCGCCGGATGCGGGCTACGCAATCTACGGCAAGCGGTACAGCGCCGCTGCGGCCGCCGTCTCAGCGGATACGCGGGTCTCGTCGGTAGCCGATGAAGTCCACAAACCATCCATCGCGAGCGGCAACGCGGCGCTGTCCGTCGCGTGGGCGGCCGTCTCGCTCGATGCCGATTCCGAGGGCGAGATTGCGCTCCGTCGCTTCTTCGCGCCAGGGGTGACCTGTGGAGACGCGAACGCCAACGGCGCGCTGTCGGCGACCGATGCGTTGATTGCGCTGCAAGCAGCCGTAGGGTCTTTAACCTGCCCTGCCTATGTGTGCGACGCCAATGGCAGCGGAGGCGTGCTCGCCTCTGATGCTTTTCTGATCCTTCGCGCCAGCGTCGGTCAACCGGCGGCACTGGTCTGCCCGGCGTAGCTCCGGCAAGGTAAACTGCCTCGGCATCGTGGTGCTTCTCTGTGCCGGTTACGTGCTGGTCTCGCGCCGCAAAGAGATTCCGTTTGTGGGGAATACATTATGAAAACCAGCGATCTTCTCGTCGCCTGTCTCGAAAACGAGGGTGTCGAGTACATCTTCGGAATCCCTGGTGAAGAGAACCTCGATTTTCTCGAATCACTGCGCAATTCCAAAATAGAGTTGGTACTGACCCGCCACGAGCAGGCCGCGGGCTTCATGGCCGCGACGGTCGGGCGTCTCACCGGTCGTGTAGGGGTCTGCTTATCGACCCTGGGCCCCGGCGCTACCAATTTCGTGACCAGTGCCGCCTACGCTCTGCTCGGCGGTATGCCGGTGCTGTTCATCACCGGGCAAAAGCCGATCCGCGCCGGCAAGCAGGGGCGCTTTCAGATCATCGACATCGTCGGCCTGATGGAGCCGGTTACCCAGTTCACGCGACAGATTGTGGACGGCAACAACGTGCCTAGCCTGGTGCGCGAGTGCTTCCGCGTTGCGCTCGCCGAGAAGCCGGGACCGGTGCACCTCGAGCTTCCCGAGGACATCGCCGCCGAGCAGGTCGAGCGAGAGCCGTTCGCTCTCACCACGGTGTCGCCGCCGGGTGCCAGCCAACACGCCATCCGCCGCGCAACGGAGATGATTCGCTCCGCCGAGCGGCCGCTCCTGCTCGTCGCGTCGGCCTGCAACCGTAACGACAGCGCACCGGCGCTGCGCGACTTCGTCGATCGCACCGGCATCTATTTTTTCTCAACACAGATGGGCAAGGGCGCCGTCGACGAGCGACACCCTCACTGTCTGGGCACCGCGGCGCTGTCGGATCAAGACTACCTCCACTGCGCCATTGAACGCGCCGATCTGATCATCAACGTGGGGCACGATGTCAGCGAAAAGCCGCCTTTCATCATGCGCCGGGGTGGCCAGAGCGTCATCCACGTTTCCTATTTTCCCGCCGAGATGGACGACGTGTACTTCCCGCAACACGAGGTCATCGGCTGCACCGCCACCAACATGCGCATGCTCGCCGACGCGATTGAACCGTCCGCGAACTGGGACTTCGATTACTTCGAGCGCGTCAGGTCGGAGATCAAGACTCATGTTTTCGCCGAGAAGGCCGATGCCGAAGGTTTCCCGAACGTGCCCCAGCGCATAGTCGCAGATCTGCGGCGCGCAATGCCGAGCGACGGAATTCTGTCCTTAGACAACGGCATGTACAAGATCTGGTTTGCCCGTAACTATCAGGCCCACGAACCGAACACGGTGTTGCTGGACAACGCGCTCGCCACCATGGGTGCCGGCCTGCCGGTGGCTATTGCGGCCAAGCTGGTGCACCCCGATCGCAAGGTGGTCGCCATCTGTGGCGACGGCGGATTCATGATGAACTCTCAAGAGATGGAAACCGCAGTTCGGCTCGGGCTCGATCTGGTGGTGATAGTACTGCGTGACAACGGCTATGGAATGATCAAGTGGAAGCAGGCGGGTGCGCGCTTGCCCGGCTACGGGCTGGACTTCGGAAACCCGGATTTCGTCGAGTACGCCGGGAGCTATGGCGCTCAAGGTGTGCGGATCGAGCGGACCGGCCAACTCGAAGAAGAACTGCAGCGCGCTTTCGTGGAGGGAGGCGTTCAGCTCATCGAGGTGCCCGTAGACTACTCGGAAAACGAGGCCGTGTTTCTCGAAGCACTCAACGAGAAGACTTGCCTCTTGTAGGTTCGGTCGCCACCAATGGGATACCCATGACTACTGACAATCAGACATTCGACGTGAGGAGCCCGTTTGACGAGGCGCTCATTCAGACCTTTCCGTTTATGGACGAAGAGACAGCCGCTGCTGCTTTAGAGAAGGCGCACGAAATATACCGCGAGCGCGACGGCTGGCTGAGCGCGTCGACGCGTATCCAAATCTTGGAGCGGTTTGCATCGCTGGTTGAGGCACGCGCCGACGCGTTGGCCCGCCAGGCGGCGTTGGAGGGAGGTAAGCCGCTGAAGGATTCTACCGTCGAGATCGAGCGTGCAGTCAACGGCGTCAGGGTTGCAATCGCAGAGATCGGTCGTCTCTGCGGAACCGAGATCACGATGGGCCTGACGGCGTCATCGGCGCAGCGCTTCGCTCACACCTACCGCGAGCCGCGCGGCGTGGTGCTCGCTATCAGCGCTTTCAACCATCCCTTCAACCTCATCATCCATCAGGTCATCACCGCAGTTGCCGCCGGCTGCCCGGTGCTGGTCAAGCCCGCGCGGACCACGCCGATGTCGTGCAAGAGCGTGGTTGATCTGCTTATCGAAGCAGGTCTGCCGGCAGGTTGGTGTCAGCTGCTACTGTGTGAGACCGACGTCACCGAGAAGCTGGTTGCCGATCGGCGTGTTTCTTTTCTGACCTTCATCGGATCTGCCCGTGTGGGTTGGTATCTGCGCTCCAAGCTCGCTCCAGGCGCGGCCTGCTCGCTCGAGCACGGCGGCGTGGCCCCGGTCATAGTTGATGCCAGCGCCGACATCGACGCGAGCATCCCGCTGCTCACACGCGGCGGCTTCTACCACGCCGGCCAAGTTTGTGTTTCGGTGCAGAGGATCTACCTACAGCGGACCATCGCGGAGCAGTTCGCCGGCAAGTTCGTCGATGCCGTAGGCGGTCTGCACACCGGCGACCCGCTCGACACGAGCACCGACGTCGGCCCGCTCATCAACAGAGGAGAGGTGGACAGGGTGGATTCGTGGGTCGTAGAGGCGGTCCACGGCGGCGCCGAGTTGCTCTGCGGAGGCTACAAGCTGTCCGAGACGACCTACGCGCCCACGGTCTTGCTCAATCCACCCGACAACGTGCGAGTATCGCAGCAGGAAATCTTCGGCCCTGTCGTCGCGCTGTACACCTACGACGACATCGACGACGCGATCAGTCGAGCAAACGCGCCCGACTTGTTCTTCCAAGCGTCGATCTTTACGCGCGACCTCGACACTGCACTCTTCGCCTCGCGGCGGCTGAACGGCATGGCGGTAATGGTCAACGACCACCCCGCCTTCCGCGTCGATTGGATGCCCTTCGGAGGCCACCGCCAGTCGGGCCTCGGGCTCGGTGGCATTGGTTACACCATGCGCGACATGACGCTGGAGCGCATGGTGGTGTTCCACTCCAAGGTGCTCTGAGGCCGGTTGGGACTCAGCCGTGGCGCGCGAGCTTTCCCACCAAATTAAGGAAACACTCCGCGCGCCTTCTTAGCCCTTGCGACGCGGCCGATTCCGAGCATCAACGCGGCGGTTCGTAGGCTGACCCCTTGCACTTGAGACGTGGTCCAGACTTCGTCGAAGGCTCGGCCCATGAGTTCGCCGAGACGCTTGCTGACCTCGTCTGCGGTCCATAGTAACTGCGCCAACCCTTGCACCCATTCGAAGTAGGAGACCGTAACTCCACCGGCATTGGCGAGAATGTCGGGTACCACCAGGATGCCGCGGTCTTGCAGAATCGCGTCGGCTTCGAGCGAGGTTGGGCCGTTTGCACCCTCGACGACCATTTTGCAGTCCAAGCGTGGCGCGTTTCTCTCATGGATCTGGTTCTGGATCGCAGCAGGGATCAAGATGTCGCACGGCTGTTCCAGCAGTTCTTCGTTGGTTACGGTTTCCGAATCAGGGAACCCGTCCAATGTGCCGTTCTCGGAAATCCACTCGTCGGTCTTGGCCGGGTCGAGGCCCTCGGGATTGTAAATGCCGCCGCTGATATCGGCTAGACCAACAACTTTGGCCCCAGTGTTGTGGGCGATACGTGCGGCTGTCGCACCGACGTTGCCGTAGCCCTGTACGATGACCCTGGTGGCGTCAAATGCGGTGCCGACTTGTCGGCACGCGGCCTCGGCGCACGTGATGACACCGCGTCCGGTCGCTTCGCGGCGGCCTTGCGAGCCACCCAGTTCGATAGGTTTGCCGGTAACCACGCCGGGGACGGTATGGCCGACCTGTTGAGAGTACGTGTCCATGATCCACGCCATGACTTGCTCATCGGTGCCCAGGTCGGGCGCCATGATATCGCGGTCTTCTCCGATCACGTTGATGATCTCGGAGGTGTAGCGCCTGGTGATACGCTGCTTCTCGGCGCGCGACAGAGGAACCGGATCGACACGCACACCGCCTTTGGCACCTCCGAACGGCAGCCCTATGATCGCGCACTTCCATGACATCCAGATCGCGAGCGCGGTAACCTCGCCAAGATCGACATTGATGTCGTAGCGGAGCCCGCCCTTGGTCGGACCCATGGTGAGCACGTGCTGCACACGGTATCCGAACACCGTTTCAACAGTCGAGTAGTCGTCGCGGCGAAACGGAAACGAAACCACGTGTGCACGCTGGGGCGTGCGCAAGCGTTCCCAGATGTTCGGGTCCAGGCACATCAACTCTGCCGTGTTGTCGAGTTGGGTTACCGCCAATTTGTACATCGGGGTATCCCATTCGATGTCCTGCTCGGCGGTCAGCTTTCTGTTGTTCGTGCCCATGGCTCCCCGTCTACGCCCGGGGGTCGTGTTGTCAACTGGAACGATCCCCCGCAGATTCGGAGGATCGAGCTCGTCTCACAAGACTGGGCCGGGCAACGCGGAAAAATTCCAGCTACTCAGTGTGTGCCTGACGACTCAGCTCACGCTCGCCCTTGACGAGGGCTTGGCGTGACGAAAGAGTGGGGACGCTGCGACCGTGTGCCGGCCACTCGCTTGGCCCGGTGGTTGGTGATCGCGCCGGAGGTTTGAACGTGGAGCCCGACACTGTTTTTTCTCGACATGCCGCCGCTTTGCAAAACGCGCGTTCGCGAGCTGAAAACCTACCACTTGACCAAATCGACGTTGCCGATCGCGACCTCCATTGGAGCGATACGGCTTTGCCTTACTTCGAACGTCTGCGTCGCGATGATCCAATCCACTACTGTCCCGAGAGCGAATTCGGCCCCTATTGGTCGATCACGCGCTTCGAGGACATCCGCAAGATTGAATTGGATTGGCAGCACTTCTCGTCTGAGCCTAACATCGCGTTGTTTGAGCCGGGTGGCGGCGAAATGGAACTGCTGCCGATGTTTATTGCGATGGATCCGCCGAAACATTCGGTGCAGCGAAAAGCGGTGCGCCCGGCCGTTTCTCCCAAGCACGTTCGTAAGCTCGAGGGAATGATTCGTGGACGTGCCGTACGGGTTCTCGACGAACTGCCGGTTGGCGAAGAATTCGACTGGGTCGAGCGCGTATCGATCGAGCTGACAACGCAGATGCTGGCTACGCTTTTCGGATTCCCTTTCGAGCAACGACGCAAGCTGACCCGCTGGTCGGACGTTGCGACCACCATGCCCGGAGACGGGATCATCGACTCGTGGGGTCAGAGGAAAACTGAACTCGATGAATGCCTCGGTACGTTCCTTGATCTGTGGGACGCGCGTTCGCGCGAAGAACCGGCATTCGATCTGATCTCAATGCTCGTTCATGCCCCTGCGACCAACGATATGAACACCAGGCCACTTGAGTACCTAGGAAACCTGGTGTTGTTGATCGTGGGCGGTAACGATACGACGCGCAACTCGATGACGGGCGGCGTGCTTGCGCTCAATCAGTTCCCTGGCGAGTACGACAAGCTTCGCGCGAACCCCGATCTGATTCCTAATATGGTTTCCGAAATGATCCGTTGGCAGACCCCGCTGCCTCATATGCGTCGTACGGTTACCGAGGACGTCGAATACGGTGGTCGCAGTTTCCACGCGGGCGATAAGGTCGCGCTTTGGTATTTATCTGCCAATCGCGACGAAGACGTTTTCCCGGACGGCGACACCCTACGAATCGACCGACCAAACGCCGGCGAGCAACTCGCGTTCGGGACGGGGATACACCACTGCGTCGGCGCGCACCTCGGACGGTTACAGTTGCAGGTGTTATGGGAAGAGATCATGGCTCGATTCGACCGTATCGAAGTCATGGCCGAGCCGACTCGGGTGCGGTCGAACTTCGTCCGTGGCTACACCGAACTCCCGGTGCGACTACATCCACGCTGATCGATTTCCCGGCGATCCATAGCGGCGATCTACACCGAGGCTTCGGCGTGTGCAGCCGTTACTTCTTTGAGAGTGTCGCCGCGAACATGTCGAGAGTCTTTTCGGCTTCCGGTGGCCCGTCGATGGTAAGCACGAGTCCTTGCTCGGGCAGGCTGAGTCTAAAGTTCAGAAACCCGCAGCACTGACGCTCCAGGCTGATGAACTTCTCAACGGTTGCCCGAAGCTCACGAGTGGGAGGGAACGTCACCCGAAGTCCTGACTCCAGCTTGGTGACGTCGACGATGTGAGGCAGGAGAGACTTACGTACCGCCGCCCGGCGTTCTTGAAGCTCTTGGTCCGATAAGGAACATGCGATTTCTGCTGCTTCCGAGTTCTCTGCCATAGGCTCGTCTCCGCTAACGTTAGAGGGTCTGGGGACCTTAGCATTTAAAGCTTAGTTTAGGTCAAGAGTTTTCTCGACCGTCGGTCCGGCCCAAGCCGCAGTGATCGATGCTGCGAGCCTTCGTCTCTCTCGTTAGTCTCTGCGTCGCGAATTGCGCTAGTATCGAAAACTGTGCAGCCGTCCGTCACCACCTTTGTTGCCGACCTTGCGCCTCTCCGCTGATGGTTCGACGTATCGCAATAACCGGTGCCACCGGCTTCTTGGGTGTGACGCTCGCGCGGCACTTTGCTGCCGACGAGCGCTGGCGTGTTCGACTACTCGCGAGACGCTCGCCGCCGCCGATCGATTCGGTGCACCCGATCGAAGCTCAACCCTACAATCTCGAGCAACCGGTTGACGCGTCCATGCTGGGTGGCTGCGATGTCATCGTCCATTGCGCCCACGATTTGACTGCTCGTGCCCGCGGCGTCGAAAATAACGTCAATTACAGCGCCGCGCAGGCGCTCATCCAGGCCAACGAGGACGGTCCGCGCGCGCGCTTGATCTTCGTCTCGACACTATCCGCACATGAAGATAGCCAGTCAGAGTACGGGCGCGTAAAGTACGCGACCGAGCAACTCATCGATTGCGAGCGGCATACAGTCCTTCGACCCGGGCTAATCATCGGCGACGGGGGGTTGTTTCGACGTATGCTGACCCAGCTGCAGAGTGCGCCTTGCGTGCCCCTGTTCTACTTCGGTCGACGAAACCTACAGACCATCTGGATCGGCGATCTGGTAAAGGCGATTGAATTGGTGATCGCTAAACGCGCCGACGGCCTGATTCCCTTGTGTCACCCTGAGCCGGTTGGGCTAGGCGACTTCTACGCTTCGTTGCTGGTATTTCTCAACCGTCGTGTGCCGCTGATTCCACTGCCCGGCGAACCGTTTTACTGGTCGCTGCGTGTCGCCGAGGCGATTGGATTGCGCCTGCCGTTCAGTTCCGACAACGTTCTCGGCGTGAAGCACCTGCGATGCGTAAACCCGCGTTCGGCGTTGGACCGGCTTGGACTCGACGTCTCTGATCTCCAAACCAGTCTCCAACGCCTTGCTGCAGCCCGCACGTGAGCAAGGCCAGTACATGACGGATACCCAGCGTGAGGCACCCATCTTGAGCACCTACCTGCTCGGTCGAACCTGCGATGCGGCGACGTCGATACTATATGAGCAGGCGCTCGGCGCGCGCGGCGTCGTGATGACCGAAGCGCAAGCCAAACTGTGGGCACGCGTATTGCGACAGCCGCGCCTGCTGCCGTTCGTCGATGCCGGGCTTGCACTGCTCGACCGCTACAACCCGCTGAGGCAGCGAATCTTCATCATGTCGGCAGTACTCGAGGTACGTCCCGAGTTTGCAGGTGAGTTCTTACCACGGCGTTATCGATGGCATGAGATCGGCGTGCTGATGCTCGGCGGATGTAGCGCAGTGCTGCACAGTCTTGCGGGCGTGTGCCTGGTGCGGGTGTTGTTCCGTGACAGTTATGGACGCTGAAATCATCGTCGTCGGTTCCGGTGCTTCTGCGGTTCACGCGGCGCAAACGCTGGTCGAGGAGGGTCGAGAGGTTCTCATGCTCGACGTCGGCGTCGCAGCGCGTGACGACGTACCCGCGCCGCCGCTGGAAACATTCTGCAACCTCAGGAAACGCGATGCCGACCAACACGGCTACATCCTTGGACCGCGTTTCGAATCGCTGAGCTGGGGTCCGACCAAGGCGGGTGCGCAGGTGACGCCGGCGCGGCGCTATATGCTTGCGCGCGTCGGCGAGTTGACCCCGCTTAGATCCGAGAACTTCGTGCCATTCGAGAGTTTGGCTCACGGCGGCCTCGGAGTGGGGTGGGGCGCCGGTAGTTTTTGCTTCACCGAGCAGGAACTGTCGGCCGCAGGGCTGGATCCTCAAGCGATCGCGCATTCCTATGCCACTGTCGCCGCGCGTATCGGCGTCTCTAGGCCCGACGATTCGCTCATTGACGAGTGCGCGTCGGCGATAGGTCAATTCGAAGAGCCGCTCAGGCCGAGTCGCTGTATCGCCGACTTGCTCGGCCGTTTTCAGCGCCGCCGGCAGCGACTGACCAAGCGTGGTTTCAAGGTTGGCCGCACGCCGCTTGCGATGCTGTCGCGCGATCGTGGAGCGCGTCGTGCGCATGCCTACCGCGAGATGGAGTTCTATTGCGACGAGGAACGTTCGGTGTACCGCCCATGGATGACGCTGGATGAGTTGCAGCGGATGCCGCGGTTCCGCTACCAGCGCGGAGTACTTGTCGAGTGTTTCGAGAATTTGCACGACCAGGTGGTAGTCAGCGCTCGGTCGGCAGGCGACCGGCAACCTCTGCAGTTTCGCAGCAAGCGGTTGGTTTTGTGCGCCGGCGTGCTCGGTACCGCGCGCATTTTTCTGCGCTCCAATCCCGAGATCCGAGAACTGCCGCTGCTTTGCAACCCGTACTCCTACGTGCCGACGCTGGCTTGGCGCAACCTGGGACGGGAGGTCGAAGAGCGCCAGCTGTCTCTCGCGCAACTCTCGGTGCTGTACGATCCGGATGGGACCGGTGCCAATGTGTCGATGGCCTCGGCCTACACCTACCGATCGCTCATGCTGTTTCGGCTGATTAAGGAGGCGCCGCTTGATTTGGCCTATTCGAGGCGGCTATTTCAGTTTCTGCAAAGTGCGCTGGTGATATTCGGCGTGCACCACCCCGACGGCTTCGACGGGGGTCGCAGCCTGCGGCTCGCAAACGGGGGGCGAGGGCTCGAAGTCGATTTCCACTACAGCGCTGCGCAAGAGGCGAGGAGTAAAACGCGTGACCGCGCGTTCCGAAAGCTGATTCGCGCGCTGGGATGCATCCCGCTCGCCTCTCTCAAGCCTGCGGCGGGCGCGAGCATTCACTACGGCGGCGCATTGGCGGTGAGCGAGCACCAAGATCCCCGGCGTACCCAGCAAAGCGGTCGCCTGTGGGGTGCCCCCAACGTTTACGTTGCCGACGGCTCGCTGCTCGGCTACCTGCCGGCTAAGGGAGTCACCCTTACATTGATGGCGATCGGAGACCGTGTTGCCCGCCACGTTGCGCGTTCGTTGGGGTGAACACGCACGACCCGGTTACCGTACTGTCCTCACTGTCCACGAGAATCATCCGATTCTCGGTTTCTAGAATCTAAGACAGCTAAAGAGCCAATTCTGGGAACGCCGGGGCACTCTCGACTGCTGTAGACCGCAGTGTTATGTTGTGTTCCTTGCGTGTCGCTGTGCGGCACGCGTGTTGCTGGACGAGGGTCAAGGTGTACGGAGGGATAGTGATGAAGACGGCTGAGCAGGGAAATGTAAACCGGGATGCGAAGGGTTCAACCGGGCACTTGGGATTTGTTTCGGTGGCGGTTTTTCTACTCTTGACACTATCGGCTGGGCCATCGCCGGCCGCCAAGGGTGATTGCGGTCAGCCGATTACGGACGGATTCGGACCGGTGGCGACTGATTGCCTCGCGATTTTACAGACCGGAGTCGGCAATCCTGTGTGTACGCATGAATGTCTGTGCGACACCGACGGTAGCGGTTCGGTCGTAGCCACCGATGCGCTGGATTGTTTGCGCAACGCCGTTGGGCAGGACGTTCCCCTCGTATGCACCCAGTGTGGTGTTCCCGTGCTGGAAGGACTCGATCCTGCCAAGGCCGAGGTTCTGCCGATCACCGTGCAGGCGGCTCACAACGACGATACGATGTTCTTCCATATGAGTTGGCAGGGCGACCGCGGCGATACGCATGATTACTTGCATTTCACCAATGGTGCCTGGCAAAACGAGGGTGCGCCTCGTCGTGAGACCCAGTCGACGATCGACAATGATCCCTTACGCGGACCGACCAACCGTACGACCAACATTTATGAGTCGCGGCTGACCTTCATGCTCGACGACCCCACCGGCCCGAACGCCGTTACCGGCTTTGGTGAACTGGGTTGTTTTATGACCTGTCATAATAACAGTCGGGCCATGCCGCTGTGGGACCCGGCTACGGATTTCACCAAGTATCTCACCGACACTACGCCGGGATCGCTGGACCTATGGCACCGGCGGCTGCACCGCGCCAATCCACTCGGCGCCAGCGACGACCAATTCGTCAGCAGGATTCCTGTTGGGGGTGAAGCCGGTGGGCGAATTCGCGATGCCGGTACCGGTCCGTTCCAGACCGGCAGCATCGGACAAGACGGTAATCCTGCCTTTGCATTCGATCCGACTACCACGGGCGGCCGTTTTGCTTTCCCGTTCGTGGGTGTATTCACCGACCCGCTGCGGTTCTTCCGCGACGCGACCTCTGCCGAACTTGGTGGACGTGTGCTCGCGGTGGGGATCGATTACAGCACCGCGGTGACGATGGGATATGTCCCCCAAGAAGGCGATGCGATTCCGCGTCGGCGTCTGCGCACGCCTACCGGCAGTGCGGGCGATATCACCGGCTTTGGTACGGATTTCACGCCTTCGCCCTCGGATCCGCTGATGGGTCGGTGGGACGTCGGTACCCAGCGTTTGCTCGACACCGGCAACGGCGACGACACTGCCTTGGCCCAGGGCGGGGTCTACAACATCGCATTCGCCGTGCACGCGGGCAGGGTGACGGTGCGTGATCACTACATCGGATTCCCGATGAAGCTCTCGATCGGCGGGGCTGCGGGCGACATCAATTCGGTACAGATCGCCGGCAGCGGGCGCAGCACGCTTCCCGACTTTACCGATACGGCGACCTTCCCGGTGACCGACGTCGATTTGTTCCTGCCGGGCATCAATAGTTTCAGTTTCCTGACCGGCGCCGACACTGCGGAGGTCTTTATCGATCCGCAGAACGGGTTGGCCGTTGATCAAAACCATGCCGGCGCCAATGCCCTTCTCACCCAAGGCCTCGGCTGTCGCGACTGTCACACCGTAACTGCGGCCGAAACGTTCAACCCGCCTCAGGCCGGAGGCTTTTTCGCGGGAGCAATGGAGACGCTGGCGGTTCAGCGCGGCGGAGTCAGCACGCCGACACCTCTGCCGGTGGTGGTGACGACGACCACGATGTCGGGGACGACAACGACAATGACGACGACAACGACAATGTCGACGACCACTACTACGATGGGTGGCGGCAACATCGCCGCCGGGACGGCCGACTACGATGCCCGCTGTGCGTTCTGTCACGCAGCCGGTGCGCACGATACGTCCGCGGAATTCGCGAACGATCTCGCCCAGCTAGGCGCGGCGCTGGTGGCCGACTTGGGTACCATCGACGGGTCGATGACGGGACTCCTGATGAGCCCCACGGAACTGCTCGACATGGACGCCTTCCTGTCGTCGCTGTGAGCTCGAGGATGCGCGGGCGGCTGTACTTGGCCGCTACGCGTATTTCTTGAGTTCGAGTCGCGCGACCATACTGCGGTGGACTTCGTCGGGACCATCGGCGATTCGCAAGACCCGCGCCATCGCAGAGAGGCGCGTGAGTTCTGGGTCCGCGATTCCCTCGCCGCCGTGAATCTGGATCGCGGCGTCCACGATTTTCTGCAGCACATTGGGAGCGACGACTTTGATCGCAGAAATGTCGACCAAGGCACCGAGTGTGCCCATCGTATCCAACGCCCATGCAGCCTTGAGGGTGAGCAGCCGTGCTTGGTCGATCGCCATGCGACTGTCGGCGATGATGTCGCGATTCGCTCCCAGGTTGGCGAGCGGCTTGCCGAATGCGATCCTGCCGACCGCACGCGTGCACAGTCGCTCCAACGCGCGCTCTGCTGCGCCGAGCGCGCGCATACAGTGATGGATTCTACCCGGCCCGAGCCGCCCCTGCGCGATCTCGAATCCGCGCCCCAGACCGGCGATCACGTTGTCAGCAGGTACGCGGACATCCTCGAAGGCGATCTCCGCGTGGCCGTGCGGCTCACCTAGATGACCATATACGGGCAACATCCGCACGATGTTGACGCCCGGGGTATCGATCGGCACGATCACCATTGAGTGGCGCTGATGACGTTCGGCTTGCGGATCGGTCACGCCCATGAAGATCAGGAACGCGCAACGCGGATCGGCGGCCCCGCTCGTCCACCATTTGGTACCATTGATGACGACGTGGTCGCCGTCGGCCTCGCATGTCGCTTTCATGTTGGTGGCGTCACTGGAGGCCACGGCGGGCTCGGTCATCGAGAACCCCGACCGTGTCCGGCCGCCCAGAAGCGGCTCCAGCCACTGCCGCTTCTGGGCGGGTGAACCGTACTTGACCAGAACCTCGGCATTGCCGGTATCGGGCGCGCTGCAGTTAAAGACCTCTGGAGCGAGGAAGCTGCGCCCGGTGATCTCGGCGATCGGCGCGTAGTCGCGGTTGTCCAGACCTGCGCCGTACTCCTCATCGGGTAAAAACAGATTCCAAAGTCCAAGCGCTTTCGCCTCCGCCTTCAACTGTTCGAGGACGGGCGGGACCGACCAGCGTCGCCAGTCGTCGGAGTGAGAGAGCTGGTCGGTGTAGGTCTGCTCGTTCGGCAGCACGCGCTCGCGCACAAACCTTTCGACCTGATCCATATAGATCTGCGCGCGTTCGGAATGTTGGAAATCCATACGCCTTCTTCTCCTAGATGTGGAGCTCTTTCAACGCTCGCCACGAGATTGGACGGCTTGCGTCAGCTCGTCCAGGGCGAGGTCGGTGCGCGGCGAGAGGGGAAAACCCGGCATCCTGCGGCCGGGGGGCGCTGGTTATCCCGGTCCGCTCAAACCGAGGGCGACGAACAAGCCGATCGTGCTGACGACGAGGACTTCGAGCAAGCTAGGATCTGAGTCGAGCAAGCGGTCTACCAAACGTTTCATTTCGCACCTCCTGGTTCACGAATGCGCGCTGATTGGAGCGCCTGAGCGCAATTCTTGAGCGGACGAGACTCAACCATGAACCGTGCTAATGCAGACACCGTGCCAGAGGCCTAATCGCTGATACACGGGTGAAATCGGTGCGAGTTCTTCCCAACATCGAGAAAAACCTGCCGTCAATTCAGCCGTCAATCTCAAGTTTCGGAACTGAGATAGGTCACAGCCTGGTGTCCACAGGCCGCGCCGCGTGTCGCGGCTTTTCCGAACGAAGTGCCGTACAGGGCGTTGCCGGCGATAATGAGCCCAGGCTGGCCGGCGAGGCTTCGCTCCACCCGGGCGACACGTTCTCGGTGTCCGAGCGCGTACTGAGGTATGGCTTGCGGCCACAGTTTGGCACGGGCGAAAATAGGCTTGACGTCGGTTCTAAACATCCTGCGTATCTCCCGCGTCGCCAAATCGATGACCTCGCTGGGTGACAGTTCGGCAATCGCAGGGTCGAAGGTTCCGCCGAACAAAACCCGCACCAACAAAGTATCCGGGCCGCTTCGGTGGGGGAAAATCGAGCTATCCCCGGTCACGCCTATAGCTCGATAGCCCACCCCTCGTGGAATGAGGACCCCGAATCCTGGGGGGATCGAGCGACGGGCTTCGGAACCGAAACCGAGAGCAACGACTTGGATCGGAGGGTAGCTAATCTCGTTCAAGGCTGCAGCTAAGTCCGGCACTATGCCCTTCACTAACGACGCGGCTCGCCAGCCCTCACAAGCCAGGATCACCGCATCGGCTATCAGATCGTCTTCGTCACCAACTATCGCCACTCCCCAGCGGCCGTCGTTGCGGCGCCACAGCCCGCTGACCGCAGTATCGGTTCGCGCGGCGAAACCGCCGCGTTTCACCAGCGCCTGCGGAAGCGTCTGGATGCCATCACGGAAGGTGCAAAGCGTCGGTCGCTCCGGCGCAAGCTCGCCGCTGCGCCGCTGACGGGCACGCGCAAACTGAGCGCGAATCAAAGAACCGTGATCTCTTTCCAACTCGGCCATCAAAGGGAATGCGGAGGGTAGTGAAATCTCCTTCGCGTCGCCCGCGAAAACGCCCAGCACCATAGGGTGGATCAAGCGATCGGCAAACTGAGTCCCCAACCGGCGTGCCGCGAAACTCCACACGCTTTCGTCATCGTCGTCGCTCTTTCTAGGGAGCAATGGCTCCAGGGCTAGGCGCGCAAGCCCGCCGACGCCGAGGATGCCCGAAGCGGCGAAACGTAACGGATTGGCGCTCACTTCCCGCACCATCCCGTTGCAGAATACGAAGCGGTGCGAGGCGGCGGCTGAGGAAACTAGCAGTTGGTCGTGAAGATCGGCCTGCGCAACGAGTTCGTCGAGGACAGGCTCATTGCTCATGAATCCGAGCGGGCCGGCTTCGAACAGCCATTCTCCCTCGGAAAGACTTAGCGCCTTTCCGCCGAACGCCTTCTCGCGCTCGAAGAGCTGTACGTCCACGGCCAGGCCGTGCTCCCGAGCGACACGCTGCGCCGTCCAGGCGGCGGCCGCGCCGGAGACGCCCCCACCTACAACGAGGACGCGCTTCATCACACTGTGCGGCTAAAGACCGGCTGTTTCGCGTTCTGATGTCGTTCGCGCATGTAGCGATCGAAGCACATGGCAAGGTTACGCACGAACAGTTCTCCGACCACTGTAGCGCGGACTTCACCGTCGCTGATCCGAACCAAGCCCTCTTCCTCGTAGGGTGCCAGCTGCTTTAAGTCCGCGGAGAAGTACTGGTGAAAGTCGATGCCCCAACGACTCTCGACGGCAGGAATATCGATGAGGAAATTACACATCACCCGCTCGATTACGTCAGCGCGGATTACATCGTCTCGGGTTCTACGCAGGCCGCTGGCTGTAGGCAGACGCCCATCCAGTATAGCTCCGGCATAGCGGGTGAGTTTCTTTTCGTTCTGAACGATGGCGCCACGGACATCGCTAATCGCCGAGATGCCGAAAGCTACCACATCGTCGGCCGGCGCCACCGCATAACCCTGAAAGTTCCGTCGCAATCGGCCTTCACGTTTGGCCCGGTTGAGTTCGTCGTCCGGCAGCGCGAAGTGATCCATTCCGATCGGCTCGTATCCTGCTCCGAGGAACTTCTCTCGCGCAAGCGCAAGGAGCTGCATCTTGAGATCGCGTGACGGGAGCTCGTCTGTGTCGAGTTTTCGTTGGTGTCCGCGCATCCACGGAACGTAGGCGAACGAGTAGACTGCCGCCCGATCCACTCCCATGCCGATCACACTATCCACCGTGTCCTCGAAACCTTCGAGTGTTTGCAGTGGCAGACCGTAGATCAGATCGACGTTGATGCCGCGGTAACCACGACTCTGTGAGTGCCGGATAAGTTCTTCGGTCTCGCGAACGCTTTGGACGCGGTGGATCCGTTGCTGAACCGCGGGGGTAAAGTCCTGAACACCCATGGAAATTCGATTGAAGCCGACATCCGCCAGCGCGTCGACGTGGTCGGTGGTCGTCACTCGAGGGTCGACCTCCACGGTGAGTTCCGCCGTGGGACCCGGCTGGTAATGAACTAGGAGGGACTCGATCAGACCTTTGAGCTCGGCCGGACTATAGTAGGTTGGCGTGCCGCCACCCAAATGGAGCTGAGTGAATTCGCGCCGATGCGGCAGACGCTGCGCCACCATCGCGGCTTCGCGCACAAGAAGCTCGAGGTAGGGCTTGGTGCGTTCTCGTTGGTTGGTGATGATGACGTGGCAGCCGCAAAACAAGCAACGCTTCTCGCAAAATGGAAGATGCAGGTAGATCGAGATCGGGCCGGTGCCGGATAGATCGGCCTCGTCCAAGCACTCCTCGTAGGCGTCGCGGCCGAGGTTCTCCGAGAACTCTACCGCTGTGGGGTAACTCGTATAGCGAGGACCCGGACGATCGTGCTTTGCGATCAGCCGATGGATAGTTTCACGATCCATCGGCTGCGTGTCTGTTGTCGCGGATCCGTTGTCGCTCATATCTGCACCGTCCGGTGAACGCGTCGTCCCTCGATTGCTTCAACAAGCGAGCCTATAAATGCGGGGTGTGATTGTACGCAGTCGATTGTCATGAATTTCTGCCCGCCGGCACGCATAAAAGTGGCCCGCCCACGGATTCCTATCTCTTCAATCGTCTCCAACCCTTCTGTCAGGAATCCGGGCATGGCCACAGCCACACTCCGAATCCCCGCGGTTGGCAACTGCTCCAATACTACCGCGGTGGCCGGACTAAGCCAGGGTTCGGGCCCAAAGCGTGACTGGAACGAAATCGTCGAGTTTTCTTCGGGCCACCCTATACGAGCCAGTAGCGCCTGGTAGGTCTTATGGCAGTCTCGCTGATACGCTCCGCCTTCTTTCCGATCATAGCGGCGTGGTATGCCGTGGAAGGAAACCACCAGGTGCTGTGGAATTCCGCCCGCGGCGACTGCACGTTTCCACGCATCGGCCAAAGCCAAGACATATCCGCTGTCGTCGGGCTCGATGGAACTCAGTTTCACACGCCCCGCGATATCGAGCTCGTTCGAGACAGCGTCGACGAGGGCCTCGATGGTGCCCGTTGTCGAGCCTGTTCTATGCGGAAACAACGGAATGATCTCCAGCTGTGCTACGCCGTCGTGTGCCGCAGCTTCGAGTTCGTTCCGTAGCGATGGCGTTCCGTAGCGATAGGCGTACCGTACCTCGCAGTGCCCTTCCATACTTTGGCGTAGTTGGTCAGCGATACTGCGGGTACCTACAGCGAGCGGCGATCCATGTTCGGTCCAGATCGATCTGTATTGTTCGGCGACCTTCGCGGCGCGTGATCGAAGGATCAGCCGAAGCAAGGGCCGCCAGAACCAGCGTGGATAGTCGACCACCATCGGATCAGCGAGAAACTCCGACAGAAACTGATGAACCGCTTGCGATTCGGGAGCTTGAGTGGTGCCGAGATTCACCAGCAAAACGCGATGGGTGCGGGCGGTCGTCTCGACAGCAACACCGTCGAACTCGCGACAGCCACCATTTCGATTTTCAGAACCCACTTACGCTACTCTGACCCCGAACAACCGCTCATCCCGGCGCCGGAGCGACGGTCGCTATCGTGGCCGGCAAGACACGAGTGGGGCTGTCTTGGGCTCAAGCGTTGCAGAGGTCGTGCCAAGTGGGTTTCCCGGTTGAATACTGACCTTCTGCGGGGCCGTTTTTCTAGGAATCGGGAAACTCTACGATGCCGCGCACTCCCCCGGCAGCGAAGCCGCATCTACTTAGTAGCTTTCGCGTCGGTAGCATCGATCGCGTGGTTTGCAGCGCCGCTAGACCCGACCGCCCCGGCGGCAGCGCCGACACCATCGATGGGCTTCGGACTCCCGGAATCCGTGTCATCGGGCACGAATCCGGCACCTTCGGGGTGGCCGGGCCGCGCATAAAGCCGCGCGTAGTTCCGGTAGTTGCGTAAAATCTTTTTCACGTAACCGCGGGTCTCGGTGTAGGAGATGCGTTCGATGAACTCATCCTCGTCCATCCCGGCGTTGCGGTCTTTCCAACGTCCGGCCGCGCTTTCGCCGGCGTTGTAGCCCGCGAGCATCAAAATCGGATCCGAGTTGAACATCGAAGCCAGTGTTTCGAGATAAGTGACGCCGAGCTTGATGTTACGCTCAGGGTCGAACAGGTCGCGGCAGTCCTCGGCCGTCACCCCGGCTTTTGGCGCCATTCGCCGCGCCGTACTCGGCAACAGTTGCATCAAGCCGCAGGCGTTTGCCGAAGACACTGCGTTGGTGTTGAACGCCGACTCCTGACGCATCACCGCGTAGATGAGAAACGGGCTGATGCCACGTGATTCGGTTTCTGCCGTTACAATTTCTGCGTAGGCGTGCGGGTAAAGAAACGTATAAAGTTCTTCCTCGCTGAGCTTTCCGCGCCTATAAAGTTCAAGTGACTTTTGCATAGCCAACCCGTGCGCGCCGAGTTCGGCGAGGATGGGCAGCAGCGCGCGAGCTCTGGCAACGTTCTTTGTCGCCGTCAGAGGTTTTAGCTCGTCGACGATGTACTCGCCGAGATTTGCCGCGCGCAACGCTCGTGCCCGTGCGAGTGCGTGCTCTTCGACGCGGGTTAGCTTGCCAAGCGCGTCGGCGACGGTCTCGACGCTGGGCCGTGCAACACGCATGCCCTTGCGCTTCTCGGTGAGGTAGGCATAGAAGCCGTCGGGCGCTTCGCGCAACACCTTGCGGTAGATCTCAGCAGCACCCTTTTCATTGCCGTCACGTTCGAGTGAGCGGGCTTGCCAGTACAGCGCTTCGTCGCGGCCGGTTGCGACCGTTGAAACCGGCCTGCCGCGGACCTTCTCAGTTTCGCCGATTTTTGCCGCCAGGCGCGCGAACACGAAGGTAGCTCCGGTGAAGTTGCCTGCAAGATAGGAAGCCCAACCCGAGCGCCATTCGGCTTCAAGCGCGGTTTTCTTGTCTTTGCCCTCCGAGGCGGCGCGGTACGCTGATGCAGCATGGGTGAAGCGCCGCTGCGACTCGTGGATTCGTCCGCTTGCGTAGTGGCAGCGCTGCTCCTCGGCGATTCCGGTATTCATTCGCAAGACCGTCTGGAATTTTTTGAGCGCCTCGGTGTTGAAATTCGCATTCCAATCATAGATCGCGGATTCGAATACGAGCTTCGCCTTGGCCTCTTTGCCTGCCGTCCTCTCGACCATGGACATCAGGTAGTCGGCTGCGGGCTTCTTGCCGTCTGAGAATGCAACGCCGCGGGCTCTCAGCATCAGTACGGAGTGTTGTCGTGGGTGGCCGGGGTATAGATGCAAGAACCTTTCGACGACCTTGGCCTGTTCGCCGATCCGCGCTTCGCGACCCAGGTATCCGATCTCTTCGAGTAGCTGCTCTGCGCTGCGTGGCTCGAGCTTGGGGTTGTGGATACGGAGCTTTTTCAGCGCCTCTCCGGCTAGCTTGGCCGCACCGGTGTCGGTGAACAGGCGGCGGGCGGTGGTAAAGTACTGCGCAGCGCGTTCGGGGTCGTGGTCGGAGAGAACTTGTCCGGCCGCGAACGAGATCCGTGCGATCGCGTCGCGCGGTTCGTCGGTTTTCGCGAAACGTTTAGCCAACGCGAGAACCTTCTTCCCGTCGCCGGAAGCAAGGCGCACATCGGCCAGCTCTGCGGCGGCGCCGGGCGTGACAGGCGAGTCGGAGAACCGATCAATGACACGTTCAAGCGCTGCGATCGCTGGTTTGGCCTCGCCGTTTTTACGGTGGGCGATGCCTTTGATGTACAGCACGTAGTCTTCGAGAAGCCCGTACTCAGCGGCGAGCCCTTCGAGTTCGGCGATTGCAGCGGCAGGGTCATGGTCGACCGTCTCGACGGCTTTGCGCAGCCGGGTTGGTGCATCGGCGGGGGCGGTTTTGACCGGTTCTGACTCGCGCTCTGCCGGGGCGTCGCCCAGGTGGTGCATCTTGCTCGGTGTGATCTGGCCCGAAGCCGCAAGCGCGAGGCCCGGAGCGAGCGTCGTTGGTGCGAGCCATGCCGCGGCCGCCAGGGCCAGCAGCGCAGCGCCTTGCGCTGTAGAGTTACCACCCGAACAATGATTGGTAGTGGAATTGCGACGTTTCATCTTGGCATCGTCTTCACCGCGCAGACGCGACCTGCTCGCCGCGGCCGGTTTCACCTTCGAGGTCGATTCGGCTGATATCGACGAGGTGGTCGAGCCCGGCGAAGACCCCTTGCTTGCGACCTGCCGATTGGCGGCGGAAAAGGTCGATGCGGTCGCACGGCGCCGAGGGCCTGGCGAGCTAGTACTGGCGGCAGACACGTCGGTCATCTGTGATGGGCGAATGTTCGGCAAACCCGATTCCCCTAAGGATGCCTGCACCCAGCTGGGATCGCTAGCCGGACGCAACCATCAGGTTGTCACCGCGTGGGCCTTGGTTGGTGGGGGTGCAGGCGAGTCGGGCGGGCTGAGCGCGGCCGGTTTTACGCGAACTATCGTGAGAATGCGCGACGCCGGCGTTGCCGAGATTCGCGCGTACGTAGCCTGCGGCGAGTCGGCCGATAAAGCCGGCTCTTACGCCTTGCAGGGTGGCGGGGGCGCGTTTGTAGCTGCGGTCATCGGCGATACCGCCAATGTCGTCGGTCTGCCCGTGGATCAGATCCGCCCGTGGCTGGAGCGAGCCGGCGTCTATCCGGCCGATCAGACAGCATGAGCACATATTCTGACACGGATCTCACGATCTCTGAGCGTCTGGCGCGGGTCCGAGAAGCGCTTGAGGCGTCCTGCCACGCCGTCGGGCGCGATCCAGCTGATGTGTGTCTAGTGGCGGTATCCAAGCGCGTGAATGTGGCGGCCTTGCTCGAAGCGGTCGCGGCCGGGCAGGTGGATTTCGCTGAAAATTACTTGCGAGACGCACTTCCCAAGATTGAGGCGTGCGCCGGCTACGGTCTTCGTTGGCATATGATTGGGCAGCTCCAGTCGAACAAGGCGGCACGCGTGGCCCAAGCATTCGATGTGGTGCAGTCGCTAACCTCGGCCAAGGCCGCGCGTGCGATCTCGCGTGCGATGTCGGCTGCCGGGCCGCGCGACGTGCTGATCCAGGTCAAGTTGGGCGGCGGGGCTGAGCGTGGAGGCGTCGCGATTGACGAGGTTCCGGAACTCGCAGCCGAGGTTGCCGACTTGCCGGGGGTGAGGCTTTGCGGGCTGATGGGGGTCGCGCCGGTGGACGGTCCAGCCCGGCCTGCGTTTGCGCGGCTGCGCCGCGCGTTCGAGGATTTACGTGCGGCGGCGCCTGGGGGCGCTGAGATTACCGAACTATCAGCCGGCATGTCGGGAGATTTTGCCGATGCGATCGCCGAAGGGGCGACAATCGTGCGGATCGGATCGGCAATCTTCTGAGCAGAATCGGGTCGAGCGCTTCTGACCCGCGGGGAGAACAATCGCGTAATGGCGAAACTGAAGATTGGGAAAGGCATCGCGTTTATCGGCGGCGGCAACATGGCCGAGGCTCTCATCAAGGGGCTGATCGATGCCCGTGTGCCGCGTAGCAAAATCTTTGTCTCCGAGCCGGTATCCGACCGCCGGCGGTTCTTGAAGCGCCGCTACGGGATTGCGGCAGGCCGCGACAATGCGCGCATCGCCGGGCGCGCCGACACGGTTTTGCTCGCAGTCAAACCGCAAATGATGGACGATGTTCTTGTCGGCCTGCGCGGTTCTATCCGAGCGCGCGCCGTCGTCGTTTCGATCGCGGCGGGTATCAAGCTCAAGGGCCTCGAACGCGGTCTCGGCGATGGGGTGAGAATTGTCCGTACCATGCCGAACACGCCGGCCCTTGTGGGCCGCGGCGCAACGGTTATCTGTGGCGGAACCTCGGCCCGGCGCGCCGATTTGTCGGCCGCTGCAGCGCTGTTCGAGACCGTCGGCCTGTCTTTCGTAATCGACGACGAGAAGTACATGGACGCCGTCACCGGTCTGAGCGGGAGCGGGCCGGCATACGTGTACGCCTTCGCCGAGGCGTTGATCAAAGGAGGCGTCGCTTGCGGCCTGGACGTGCGGCTTGCCTCAGAACTGGTTTTGCAGACCATCGCCGGCGCTGCCGAGATGATGAGCACAACCGGCACGCCGCCGGACAAACTGCGTCTGGCGGTGTCTTCGCCCGGGGGAACGACCTTGGCCGGGCTTGCCAGTCTGAGCGAGGGGAAATTCGACAAGACCGTAGCCTCCGGGGTTAAGGCTGCGACCCGTCGGTCGCGTGAGCTGGGTCGCGGCAAGCGTGGCTGAGTCCCCCGAGTCGGGATCGACTCCGGAGGGGACTCTCCCCGCCTGGATCCGCCTGCGTAGAGGTGGCGTGGAGGTTGCGGTGCGGCTCAATCCGAAGGCGTCGCGCGAGGGCGTTCAGGGCACTTACGGTGACCGCGTGAAGATCGGCGTTAGTGTTCCCCCGGTGGCGGGCGCGGCCAACGACGCGTTGGTGCGTTTCGTTGCGCGTGCGTGCCGATGTGCTGTGGGTCGGGTTGAAGTTGTGGTCGGAGCAAAGAGCAGATCCAAGACCGTCTTGGTCCGCTGCGACCAACCGGCCGCCGTCGCGGCCCGGCTTGCCGCCAGGCTCGACCCGCCCAGACGTTGACAACCCGGGTCTACGTACTTACCGTCTCTGCCTGAAGTGCCTATTTATGAGTACAGTTGCCGCAAGTGCGGAATCTTCGAGCAATTCCAGTCGATGTCGGACAAACCGCTGTCGAAGTGCCCGACCTGCAGATCCAAGGTAGAGAAGCTGGTCTCGGCCGCTGCTTTCCATCTGAAAGGCGGTGGTTGGTATGTCGACGGCTACCAGAAGAAGGCCGCGGCTGCCGGCACGAACTCGACGGGCGAGACCTCCGGCGCATCCACGGATTCCCCGTCCAAGGACGGCGGCTCTTCGTCAAAACCCGAGGCCAAGTCTGCTGTAAAGGCCGCGGCCAAGACCTCGGCCAAGGCCGGTCCCGGCTCCAAGGCCACGGGTATTTCGAACTCCTAGATCCGCCTGATTCGCGCACTGCGCTAAAAAATACCCCAAATGGGTTGACAGGTTGACGCATCGTGTTATAGATCCTGTATACTAGCGACTAGCGCGGCCGGACAGGTGGCGCGGGGGGCGTCAATGGCGGATTCAAAATCCAAAAAAAACAAGGTGACAACCCTGAGGGCAAAGAGCCGCAAGAGGGCCTCGGCGAAGGCCGAGCCGGCCGCGAACAAGCGGACTAAGGCACGCGCCTCAAAGACAGTTAGTGGAAGGAGAACTTCAATGGCCAGAGCGAAAACAAAACAGTCGCTACCCATTCCGTTCTTGCAGGACATCACGGAGACGTTTGGGCGGGTGCGGAAAGATGTCGAAAGCACGGTTGAGAGCGTAGGAAAGAAAGCCGTAGGTTTGCTGCCCGAAGCAGGGCGCGAGCAGGTCGACAGCGTAATTGAGCGTCTCGGGGACGTACGCGGCGACGTCAACAAGAGCGTCGGCACGTTACGCGGTGAAATCGAGAAGCAGTTCAAGGTTGTCCGCGGCACGATCGACAAACGTGCCAACACGCTCCGTAAAGAAGCGCTCGGTCGTCGCAAGACCATCGAGAAGGCTGCGCAGAAGCGCGCTGCCGTGTTGCTTAAGTGGCTCAACCTGCCGGTTCGCAATGACCTCGACGCAATCAAGCGCAAGCTCACCAATCTTGAGCGACGCATTGAAGCGATCGAGAAAGGCAAGACGGCCGAAAAAGGTCGGCGCGCGGCCTGAGCGCAGAGCGCCCTACGAGTCTAGAAGCCGGGGCGTGGCGGCCGGCACCCCGTGCCCGGTTTCAGTTTTGGCTTAGGCGGCGCCCCGCTGCGCGGGGATGGTCGCTGGATCACTTGCCGAAACCGCCGCCGCCGGGCGTCTGCACGCGGATGCGGTCACCGCGTTCGAGAGCGAGGGTGGTCTTGCCCGGCAGCTTCACGCTCTTTCCACCTCTCACCAGCACGTTGCGGCCGCGTTTCCCCGGGCCACCGCCCTGCAGGCCCCACGGCTCAGTCTCACGCCGCTCGGTTAGCAGAGTGAGCTGTGCCGGTTCGAGCATTTCGATCTCACGATCTATGCCTTCGCCGCCCCGGTGACGGCCTTTCCCGCCCGATCCACGGCGAACGCGGTAGCAGATAACCTTCATCGGGTAATAGGCCTCGAGCATCTCGACCGGCGTGTTCAGGGTGTTGGTCATATGAGTCTGCACGGCGGATGCACCGTGGCCTGAGGGCCCGGCACCGGCGCCGCCGCCGATGGTTTCGTAGTACGAGAACTGGCGCCGGCGAAGCGTGTCGAAACCACCAATCGCCACGTTGTTCATCGAGCCGCAACTCGCGGCAGGGATCTTCTCGGGCAGCGCTGGAGCCAGTGCCGCCAACAGCACGTCAACGATGCGTTGTGATGTTTCGACGTTCCCTCCCGCGACCGCGGCGGGGAACGAGCAGTTAACGACACTGTCGCCGGGCAGCCGCAGATCGACGGCGTCGAGCATCCCTGCGTTCGCGGGCATTGTTCCACCGCCGAGGAGTCCGAGCACGTAGAAGACCGCAGACGTGGTGATCGCGCGATTAGCGTTGAGCGGGCCTGTTACCTGTGCTGCACTCCCGTCAAAGTCGACGATGAGGCGACCGCGGCCTACCTCGAGCGCGACAGCGATGCGTATGCGGCCCTGTTTGATACCGTCCCCATCGAGAAAATCTTCAGCGGCCCAGCGTCCCTCGGGGATCCTTGCGATTACGTCGGTGATCATCCGCCGGGTATAGGCCTGTAGCTCTCGCATCGCTGCGGTGATCTTGTCCTCACCAAAGCTTTCGACCAGGGAGGTGACACGCTTGGTGCCGGTCCTGAGTGCGGCGATCTGTGCGTCTAGGTCGCCGCGGCGTTCGTCGGTTACCCGGGTGTTTGCGAGAAAGAGCGTAAGCGTCTCGGTGACCATCTCTTCACCCCGTTGCAGCAAAACGGGTGGCATGCGCAAGCCCTCGGCATGGATGTCGGTGCTCAGCGGCATCGAGCCCGGACCTGCTCCGCCTATATCGGCGTGATGGGCACGGTTGGCCACATAGGCGAAGGGACGCGCGCCCATCTTTGCCGCAGATGAAAGAAAAACCGGTGCCACCAGCGTTACGTCAGGAAGATGGGTGCCGCCTGCGTAGGGATCGTTTAGGATCACGATGTCGCCGGCGCCCATGTCGACGGCATCGATCGCCGCGCGCACGGAAAGCGGTGTAGAGCCGACGTGGACGGGGATGTGCGCGGCGTGAGAGACCATCTCGCCGGCGCCGTCGAAGACCGCACAAGAGTAATCGCGACGCTCCTTGATGTTGGGCGAGAACCCCGCCTGGCGCAGCACTGTGCCCATCTCCGCCGCGACCGCGATCAGGCGGCTGTTGAAGAGTTCGAGATCGATTGCATCGAAACCCTTCGCGCTCGTTTTGCCTTTCGGTTTGCCGCTGACGGGATGGTTTTTTGCGCGTGTGGCCATGGTCTGTCTCAGCCTCTCGCTGAGCGTTCGAGCCGCAGATTGGTGTCCGCGTCTACCCACAAATTCCAACCCTCATCAAGGAGTATCGTCGAGCTGTATTCGACGATCACGGCTGGTTCACTGCGCTCATAGCCGGGCAAAAGCCCTTCGCGTTTGAACACCGGTACGCGTCGCTTGCGCCCGCCGACGTGCACCTGTGCTTGTTCGACCGGCTCCGGTTTGCAGTGACGTGGCGCCCGTCGTGTCGGTGGCAGACCCCGTGCACCACCGGTTCGCAGTTTCGGTCGAGCCAGGTCAGCGACGGCGCTCGTAGCGGCCGTTCTCGGCCGCAGGGTGGACCGACGCTCGGTAGCTGTGACCCGTGCCCCGCAACACTCCACGCTTCGCCCCGGATCGCTGCTGTGGAGGAGCCGTAGGTGGGCGCGGTCGAACGCTGCGCGAAACCCGCGTGCAAGCGGAACCTCGATCTCGATCGACTGGCCGAGATAGCGCAGGCTGACGAAGACTTCAGTGCGGATATCGGCGGTTTTGATGCCTTCTGCACGTAGGGCGCGTTCGGCTGCGTGACGGGAACTGTTGGTGATTCGCTGCAGCCGCCCGAGGCTTGGGTCCTGCGCGCGAACCGGCACGCGGAGGTCGCGGACGAGAACTCCGTCCATCATGCCGCGCGCCGAGAGCAGTCCGGGGTCGGCGGGGACGAGAATCTCGCGGAGCCCAAGCTTTTCGGCAAGTCCGCACCCGTGCAGTGCAGCGGCACCGCCGAAACAAACAAGTGTGCAATCACGTGGATCCTCCCCGCGCTCGACGGTAATCAGGCGCACCGCCTGTTCCATATTCGCTTCGACGACTTCGATGATGCCCGCTGCCGTGGTCCAGGCATCGCCGGTTTTGGCTTTGCAGGCGAGGCCGTTTAGCGCGCTTTCGGCGCACGCCATGTCGAGGGTCATGCCGCCGCCCAAAAAGAACCCGCGGCGTAGGCGGCCGAGCACTAAGTTGGCGTCGGTCACCGTCGGCGACGCGCCGTTGCCGTAGCAAGCCGGTCCCGGGTCGGCACCTGCGCTTTGCGGCCCGACTTTGAGCGAACCGCCCGCGTCGACGTAGGCGATCGACCCCCCGCCGGCCCCTACCGTATGGATGTCCAGGCACGGTGTGCGTATGGGAATCGACCCAACCCGGGTGCTCGCGCGGCGTGGGAGATCTGCGCCCAGAAGGGCGACGTCCGTCGAAGTTCCGCCCATATCGAATGTGATTGCGCGACGGATCTCCGCCCGCCGCAGGCATGCGAGCGCGGCGGCGACTCCGCCGGCCGGCCCCGACAGCATTGTGCGTATAGGTTCGCGGGCCGACACAGCGGCGCCGATGCAGCCACTGTTGGACTGCATGACCCGGAACTGCCGTGCGCCGGATTCGCGCCTGAGCTTGCCAATGTGTTCTTCCATGAGTGGGCGTACATAGGCGTTGGCAACCGTTGTGCTGGTGCGCTCGTACTCGCCCGGCTCGGGCGAGAGCGTGTGTGAGACGGTGACCGGTAAGCCGAGTGGTTTGAGAGCCTCGCGGGCGGCTTTCTCGTGGGCGGGGTTCGATCCAGCGTGGAGAAGGCAAACCGCGATCGAGCGCACTCGTGCCTGTTCGACGCGCTTGCGGAGCCTGGCGAGCGCCGCGACATCCGGCGCGACCTCTACCGTACCATCAACGAGCATACGCTCGGGGAGTCCGATCCGTAACCGGCGCGGGACCAGAGCAGGGGGATTGCATGGTTCCAGGCTGTAGAGGGATGAGCGCGCCTGGCGCCCGATCTCGATGACGTCTTCAAATCCCTCGGTCGTCACCAGCGCCGTGCGCGCGCCGTGTCGCTGGAGCATCGCGTTGGTCGCAACGGTCGTTCCGTAGGTGAGCGTATCTGGTGAATGGTCCGGGAAGAGACGGCGTAGGCCTTCAATAACCGCTACCGCGGGGTCGTGTGGTGTACTCAGCAGCTTGAAACGGAAGCTCTGTTTGCCGAGCGTAGCGACAATGTCGGTGAATGTGCCGCCAGTATCGATCCCGACTACCAATCGCTGGGCCCGTGGGTTGTTCATTTGCGAACCGCCGGAATGCCCGGCAGCGACCACCGCCTTTGTAGAATCGCGTGGCCGCACCGCTCTTGTTTAGTACGCCGCCGCCGTCTTCGCACACCCGCTGAGTTCGCACCTTGCGGGCTCGCGCCGGCAACGACACAATGGCCGACGGTGCTGGCTCGATTCGCAAGGTGCGCGATCGGTGTGGCGGTGTTGGCGGTTGTGGCGGGTGCTGCGCCTGCTGCGGCCGATCTCGCCGGACGTTTGGAACTCGATTTCATCGATGAGCGGACGGGTGAGCCATTGCCCCCCTCGGTCACGTCGGTTGGTGGAGAAACGCGTCCTCTGGTCGCGCCCTCGGGCCGCGTCCGTTTGACGCTGATGCCCGTGCAGGTTGCCACCGGCGGCCGCGTCTTTGTTTACAGTGACGTTCCGCGGGCCCTGTCCAACCAGGATTTGCGCATCGAAGTTTTTTTACGTGAGAACGGGAAATGGATTGCACGCCGCAGTTTTGTTCGTGAGGCCGGAAAAGTCGGCCGCGTCTCGCTTACACTCGTGGTCCCCGATCTCGAACCCGGGCCTATTGTCGCTGCTATGTTCGCGGAACCGTTTCGCGCCTATCTCGACACGCGTGATGTGACCGCGGCGGTACGTGTCCCGGGATCTGCGCGGCTGCGCATCGGTTACTCGATCGACAGGATGTCGTGGGACGGGGTCGCGCCGGTCGAGCTGAGTGTTTACGCCCAAGGTCTCGAGCGTGGTGAGCCGGCAGGGGCCCGCGTCGAACTGTTTAGTCGCCGCGTCGAGCCGTCAAAGCTCGCTCCGCAATGGTTCGAAGAAGACATCAGTCTTTCCCAGCTTTCCGGGCGTGACGTCCAGCTGGTCTTTCTGACACGGCAAACTGCGAGCAAGAAGGCGGCGCCTGCGACGGTTGCTTGGACGCGGCCGCGCGTCGTTTATGACAGCGCTAGCAAGCGTCGCCCGTCGGTCATCGTCGTATCGGTTGATGGGTTGCGTGCGGCAAGCATGGGCTGTTGCGGCGGTACGCGCGAGACCACGCCGTTTATCGACGGTTTGTTTGGTGAGCAGGGAATCGTCTTCGACCGTGCGCTGACCCAGGCGGCGACATCGACGGCGGCACATATGACGTTGCTGACCGGCCTGTATCCGTCTGTACACGGGGTTTTGAGCGAACGCGACGGGCTTGCACGCGACGCCGATACCATGGCTGAGGCGTTCAGGAGCGCGGGATACGCGACCGCCGGGTTTACCGGTGGCGGTGACGTCGCAGCCGAGTTTGGTTTTGCTGACGGGTTCGATGTCTACTACGAAGACCCCGACACTCATGTCGGCAAACCGGAAGGCACCGTCGACTCAGTCGTCGCCCGTGCGACGCAATGGCTGGAGATACACTCGGGGGAGCCGGTGTTTGTGTTTATCCATCTCAACCAGGTCCGCTACCCATACGTTCCTCCTCCGACCTATCTAGACGCGTTCACTGATGGGCGCCTTGACCGTGAGAGTAAGCTCGACGAAGGCGCGCTGGTTCGCTACGAACGTGAAATTCGCTACGTCAACGACCAGTTTGATCTGCTTTCGGGTAAGCTCGACAAGCTTTCCGACCCGCGCAGCACGGTTCTGGTGTTGACCTCCGGCCACGGCACTGAGTTCCTCGAGCACGAGGGTAGGGGCGCGGGTACGCATCTATACGATGAAACCGTCCGTGTACCGTTGATGATGCGCGGTTCCGATCTGCGCCCGGCGGTTCGTTACGCTGAAATGATCGGACTGGTGGATGTCATGCCGACTCTGCTCGAGTTGACTGGAGTCAGGATTGACGCCGATTTGCAGGGCCAATCAGTCGCCGGCGCTCTGCGCAGCGGATTGCCGTTTCAGCTCCCGCCGCGCTTTAGCGAGGCACATGCGTCGGTGCGGTTGCTCAAAGATGCGGTGAGCACCAAGTGGGAGCCGCCGGCTTTCGCAATGCACGAGGGTTTTCGCAAGCTCATCATGTATACGGTCGGTGACAAAACGCTGTACGAAGCCTACGACCTCAATGCTGATCCCGACGAGACCAACGATCTCATCAAGGACGGGAAAGGGCCGAAGTGGGCGACGGAGATGATGAAGGTCCTAAAGAACTATCCGGTTGCCTGCGAGCAGGTCGCACGGCCGGTTCACCGCGATCCGCCGATCAACTACGAAGCGCGCGTCAAGATACAACGCATGGTCGTTGGCTCGAAAGTCAAAACCCGTGAACCCCAAGACAAAAAGGAGCAGTAGACGTGATCAACGGCTGCGTGCTACCCGGCGGTTACCGAGACGTCTTCGACACGGATATACGGTGCGGTACGTGTGCCGCCGATCGTTTTACGCCTGCGCGACATCGCCGAGATGTTCTTCAGTAGCGAGAATAGATTACCAGCGATCATGGTCTCTTTGATCGCGACCGGGTCTCCTGCCCCGAGTAGCGCACCGTTCTTCACGACCCCGGAGAAGTCGCCGTTGACGCCGTTGACGCTACCCGAGAAGCGATTGACGAGAATCGTTCTGCTATCTGGGTGAAGCAAGTCCTCGAACTTGGTCTCGCCGGCAGCGACGTCGAGACTACTGGGGCCGATTCCCGGCAGCGTTCCCACCCCGCCCGAGGCGTGACCGGTTGAGCGTGCGTCGCCGCCGGCTGCTCGTGCTTCGTAATGATTCCACAAGAAGGTCCGGAGAACGCCTGCATCGACGATCGATGAACGACGTGTCGGAACCCCCTCGCGATCGAACGCCGATGAGCCCGCGCCGCCGGGTATCGTGGCGTCGTCAGTGAGCGAGAAGCACGCGGCCGCGATGGTATGGCCGAGCTTCTCCGCCAACATACTGCGCCCCTTGCGCACCGAGTTCGCACATACCGCATTGATCAGGTTGGGTACGATCAGTTCGAACACCGCATCGGGCGACAGTACTACACCGCCGCGAAAGCTCTCGCCCTTGCGGGCTCCGAGGCCGGCTACGCATTTGTCGGTAAACCGATCGGCTGTTTGTGCGAACAGATCGTCGAGCGCGCCACGGTCGCGCGAGGTTTCCGTGTCGTAATCGAAGCTGGCTACATCGTCGCCGTCTACCGCCATTCCGAACAAGTAGAAATCAGCACTGGTCTCACGTTCGCTCGCGCGAACCCCGCGCGTAGAAGTAATCGCGCTGGACGAAACCGAGACGCTGAGCGTTCCCGAGTCTATGTTAACCCGGCGGTCGCGGGCGCTGACACGGGCGATCATGTCGGCGGCCAGGCGGGTGGTATCGGCTACGCTCAAGGATGCGAGGTCTTCGCGGTACATCCCGGGGATTTCAATGACCGGTTCCGGATCGGGTAGGCCGGCTAGCGGATCCGGCGGCGAGACGTGCGCCTGCGCGATTGCTTCGGCGGCCGAGGCGGCGGTCGCCCGCTCACCAACGTCGTTGGCAGTAACAAAACCGACTCGCTCTCCGCAAAAGACGCGAAGCCCGAAGCTCGTTTCGGTCCCGGTCTGTGCGATGTGGATATCGTTTTTCTCGAGATGTGTTTCAACCGAACGACCCGAGGCGGCGACAGCTTCGACTTCATCTGCGCCGGCGCTGCGCGCTTGTTCGATCAAACGATCGCAGATTTCCAGCAGTTCTTTCGGTTCCACTACTGTGCTCCTCCGAGAACCGCGCGGCAGCGGACGTAGGGGCCGCCTGCATCGACCTTCGCGGGTTGGCCTTTACCGCAGTAACCTGAGCCGAGATCCCACTTAAAGGTGTCTGAAACCGCATCGACAGTGCCGAGCACTTCGAATGCGATCCCGCTGAGCGTCACGCCTTTAACCAATTCGCTGAGTTTCCCGTCGCGGATCCGTCGCGCCTCTTGTACGCCGAACATGAACTCGCCGGTAGCGTCTGCCTGTCCGTTGCGCGGACCTTCGAGCAAGTAGCCGTCCTGGGTGGTGGCAATCATTTCTTCGAGCGACCATGTGCCGGGCTGCATGTACGTGTTGCGCATGCGGATTAGCGGCTGATCGGCGTACTCCCACGCGCGTGCGTTGCCCGTCGGCGCGACACCGAAATGCGCCGCACTCTCGCGGTTGTGGAGATAGGAACGGAGGATGCCCTCTTTGATGATTTCCGTCTTGCCGGCGATCACTCCTTCGTCATCAACCGGGATTGTACCGCCGGCGCCGTCGTAAAACTCAGACGCTCCACTGTCGCATAGCGTAACAAGCTCGCTTGCCACGCGTTGGCCGATCTTGCCCGCAGCGACCGATCCTGACAGCACGAAATCGGCTTCAACCGTGTGGCCGATCGCTTCGTGTACCAGTAGTCCGACGATAGATGGTGCGAGAATCACCGTGGCGCGGCCGCCCTCTGCACCGCTTGCGCCGAGCAGGTCGGTCGCGGTCTTCGCGGCGCGGTCGGCGAAGTATTCCCCCTCACCGTTGCGGAACAGACACTCCCAACCGCCGGTTACACCAAAGGATTCGTTACCGGTGGAGAGTTCGCCGTCCTTCTCGGCGATCGCCGACAGCCGGATCTCGGGGCGCACCAATCGGAACGAAGCGCTCGCACCGTCGCTGGTCACAATCGCCTTGTTCTCAAATATCTCGTTGTACCAGCAACTCGCCGAGTTGATCGCTTGCGCACCGCCGCGGATCTTCTCCTCTATTCGCATCGCCAGTGCGATTTTGTCTGCGAGTGGTCTTGAAAGAATCTCGTCGACGCCGGGCTGGTCGAAGCTGCCGCGTGCGAGGTCGGCGGCAGCGGGTGTCTGGACCTTGTTTTTGCGCATTCCGGCGCCCGCGAGCGCGGCTGCGTGCGCCTGTTGGACGGCCCTGCGGATGCCGCCAAGCTCGAGCGCGCCCGTTGAGGCCAGTCCCCAAGCACCTTGGGCGAGAACTCTAACGCCAACACCCATGCGGCTCCGCTGGCCGGTGCTTTCCACCTTGCCTTTTTCGACCGCCACGCTGCGTGTGAGCTTGTCGTGGTAGCGCAACTCGACGAATCCGTCGTACCCGGCTGCGGCTTGTTCGAGGATTTCCCTTGCGTTGTCTGCGGCGTGCTCCATTCGCGGATTCTATCCTGAACAGCCGCCGGCTCAGAGAAAAAGGCAGGCAGGCATCGGTTTCGGGGTCGCATAACCGCCCTTGCCGCGGTGCGGCATTTGTGTGGGTCGGATGATCCGTGTAGGAATTCGCAGGTGAGTTCGGCAGCTGATCAGGCTTCAGAGCCCAAGGCACCGGTGCTGAAGATCAACGTGCTGAAGTGCCGGGGGGAGGCCTGTAACGGCCTCCTGGCGTACGAGGAGACCAATGAGGGATTCCTGCTTGGGCAGGCGCTTTTGCTGGCCGATGAGGTTGACGGAAAGCGCTTCCTTCCATGCCCGGAGTGTGGCGGTCGAAACCTTGTCGAGGAGAAGGACGTCGCCGGCAAAATGAGAACCTGTGTGATCGGCTTCGAGGCGGCCTAGGCTGTCTCGACCTGCCTGGCAAAGCGCCCCTCGAAGCCCGTAACACCTAAACAAAGCTCCAGCGACGGACAAAGCCCCGGGAGATTAAGGCGACCGCCGGCGCCGAAAATGCAACGGCACGGATTTGCGCTTGATAACCTGAAGGCTTCAGACCGCATTTTGCGGATCGCACGGAGCGCGGAAGTAGCGGAAGTAAAGGAAATTTTGAACGCAACCAGCGATCACAACCATCGGCGCGACCACGCACCCGACTTGCGGGCCGCTTTGGCCGCAGCACTGACTGCAGCGTTTATCGTTGTGTCGGCGCCGACTTCGGCAGCCGCCGAGCCTGGCGGGCGAGAACCGAGCAGCCAGCAACTGGATCGGCTCGAGAAGGTGGAGCCTTACATCCGCTACTTCACCTCGCTTTCCTACGGCCCTAACGACGCGCGTGTTTCCCCCCTGTACTTGAAGGCTTTGATGCTTACCGAATCCGGTGGGCGCCTGGACGCCCGCTCAAGTAAAGGTGCCCGTGGGCTTACGCAAATCATGCCCGCCACTGCTAAGCACGTTGCCAGGCAGTTGGCTGCGGAGGGTTATGACTACCTCTATATAGATGAGGACGATCTGGCGAACTTCGCCCCGGGCATGCTCTACGACCCGGCGATGAACATCTTGATCGCGTGCTACATCAGCGCCACTTATCATGAAAGGTTCGCAGGCCGCACCGAGTTGGTTGCAGCCGCCTGGAACGCTGGGCCTGGTGCGGTCGAGCGTTACGGGAACCAACCCCCTCCTTATCGCGAGACCAAGAACTTGATTTCACGTGTTCTTGCATACATGGACTTCTTCCAAGCGGTGAGGCTGACGCGAGTCGCCGAGTGACGCCTGCGGATTTTCAACGCGACCCATACTTAAGGACGAGCGGATATAACCTTGCGGTCTGGGGACCGCTGAACGTCCTCTTCTCTTTCCCTGCTTACTCCTACGCGCTCGGGGTTCCCTGGCGCGGCAGTGCTGCGTTTGCTTATGGTTCGGTGTTGGTGTTCGTCGGCATGGTGCTGATGATGTTCAACGAGCGTCGTGCGACTAAGCTTATGGGGCCGCCAAGCTCGGAGTCGGTCTTTGAGATCGTGAATTTGTGGGCGGGCGCGCTTCTGCTGGCGGTGGTTGTGACCAGTGCCTGCGAGTTGGTCGGACGCAGTAGTTATGTGCTCCCGGTTTGGATGATCTCAATCGGTGCGGTTTACGCAGTATGGGGATGGCACACGATCACGGAAATGCGCTGGTTCGGCGCGGTCTTGTTCGTGGTCGGCTCCGCATCCGTCGTGGCGCAGCTGGGCGCGCCGGATATCCGGCCGGGAATGCTCGGCCTGCATTTGTGGAACTTGACTATGGGCGCCGGCTTCGTCGCCGCCTCTGTACTCATCAACCGCCGCTACGCATGGCGCGTCCCCGGCGCCCAAGAATGAAAACCGGGGCAGTTACGCCCCAGCTCTTCTCTTAGTGCAGGGTACGGACGCGCTGGTTGCGTCCAGGCTGAGCGGTCTGATCGTCCGAGCGGCGCAAACGGCGGCCGGGCTCGAGCTTCGACTCCATGATCCATGTGCCCTTGAGGCGCTTGCCGGTCGCGACGACGCGGGTTTTGCTGGCGGTGTTGGGGGTCTTGGTTTTGTTTGTGGTCAGGCTCATGGCTTCCTCCGAGAAGTGCTTTGCCTGTCTACAAAGCAGCAGCTGTGCCATGGCCTTCGGTCGGCCTAAGTGACTGAAATTACTGAATCTACACGGGAAGACGGCAGGCGAATGCGTGCAAGGACGTACGCTCGATGAACGGGGTTGTGCAGGACCGCGCCGAGCGGCACGTCCGCCACAGGCTAGCGGCCTTTGAAAACCGGGCGGCGCTTTTTGAGAAACGCGCGAACACCTTCTTGGTAGTCATCGCTGGCAAAGCAGGCGGCGACCAGACCGGCGCGTTCGGCGTCGCTGAGGATGCCCTTCGTGGCGCGCCGTACGGCCAGTCGCGAGAAGCGCAGAGAGAGTGGGGCGTTGGTGGCGATCTCACCGGCGAGATCGCGCACTGCCTGCTCCAGCGTCCCGGGCGCGGCAAGCCTCTGTGCCAGACCGATGTGTACGGCGTCTTCGCCGTTTATGAAGCGTCCGGTCAGTAACAACTCAAGAGCAGTAGCCTCACCGACCACAGCGACGAGCCGCTCGACACCATCGTATGGGTAGGCGAGCCCCAGCTTGCCCGCCGGGATGCCCATGCGTGCATCCGCAGCCACCACACGTAGATCGCACCCGAGCGCGATCAAGCACCCGCCGCCTATGCAGGACCCGTCGATCATTGCGATCGAGGGAACGCTGAGTTCCGCAAGCGCGCTGAGCGTCGAGGTACTGCCCTCGTCGTAACGGCGGGCGAGCTCGGGGTCGTTGCGCAGTTCGGTAAACTCAGTGATATCGGCGCCCGCGATGAAGTTGCCGCCCGATCCGCGAATCACCACGCAGCATACGCCGTGGCGTGAGGCTAGATCGGTAAGCAGGCCCGGCATCGCCTCCCACATCTCGCGAGTCATCGCGCCGCGTGCATCGGGGCGATCGACGATCAACCAACCGATGTGGTCTTCGACTTGTACTTTGAGGAATCGATCGACGGACATAGCGGCGAGTACCGCCGTCGTCTTAGCAACGGGACCGGGTCGATGCGAAAGTGGCTTCCGGCAGCCTGCCCCGCTGCTTCGCAGGTAGGCCCGGCCGGCCCACGCTCCGGTCTATTTGATCGGTAGCGGGGATCTTGCGTAGCTGCCCGTGAGTACCACGCGTCCTGAGTTAATCAGCGACTGCGCCGCACGAACGAGCTCCAGCTCGGTCATCGCAATGTTTCCACTCGCTTGGAGCAGGGCAATGAGATCCAGCATGGTGACCGGAACCGGCTTGCGGGCGTGGCTCTTCACTTGCATTGGGTATTGCAAAGTCCCTGCCGCAGTTGGTGATCGGCACGGCAGGGTTCTTGCCGGGTTTTAAGGGGTTTTGACTGCACGCTGCCGGTCGGAACCCGCCATGATTCAGCCGATCGTTACTTCAATGGCACCCGCGCGGTGTTTCCTTGAGAAATCAACCAACCGGTGCTAGCTTTCGGCGTTAAGCCCGGGTAGCAGTGCTTTGCGGGCGAACTCTAAGGACACGAGTGGCGAAAGAAGGAATCGAAGTAGACGGCCAAGTGGTCGAAAATCTCCCAAACGCATTTTTCCGGGTGAAACTGGAGAACGGACATACCGTGCTCGCTCACATCTCCGGAAAGATGCGCAAGTACTACATCCGCATCCTTCCAGGCGACACCGTTAAGGTGGAGCTGTCGCCGTACGATCTTACACGCGGCCGGATCATTTGGCGTGAAAAGACCACCGGTGGTCCTCCGCGCCGCCGCCGCTGAGTTACGACAATTGGGGAGTGGCCAAATGGTAAGGCACCTGATTCTGGATCAGGGGACTGAAGGTTCGAATCCTTCCTCCCCAGCCACCTAATGGAGATCGAGAGCAGCAAAGAGACGCAGCGGCTTCTCCAGGAGATTCTGGGACTGGAGCTCGCAGGCGTTATCCGCTTCACGCACTACGCGTTAATGGTGCGCGGCCCCAATCGCATTCCGATTGTTGCATTCTTTCAAGGACAGGCGGTCGAGTCGCTGGCGCACGCGCAGCGTGCCGGCGAGATCCTCACCGGGCTGGGGGGCCATCCGAGCATGGGCGTCGCTCCGACTGAAGAAAGCCACCAGCATTCAGTGCAGGCTATCCTCGACGAGAGCTACGTTCATGAGAAACGTGCGATCGAAACCTACCGCAGGCTGCTCACGGTGACGGAAGGCAAGAGTGTGTTCCTGGAAGAGTACGCGCGCTCGATGGTCGCAACCGAAGAAGAACACGTGATGGAGCTTCGTAAGATGCTCCGCGACCTCGAGGCGTAGGTCCACCGCCCGTGCGGGCCTCGAACCGGCGTCTGCCGGGGTCAGCCCGGCGCCAATGCATCCAAGATCCGCTCATCCGGCAACGGTGAATTGTCCGGGTGGATGGTTTGCACGCACACGTGTGTTGCACCCGCATCCTGGTGCGCCTTGATGCGCGTGCGAATCGCGTCTTCGTCGCCCCAGGCGACGATCGCATCGATCAAGCGGTTGCTGCCCATATTTTCGAAGTCGTCACCGCTGTAACCGAAACGTTCGAGCGAGCGGCGGTAGTTGGGAAGTCCGAGGTACATTGCGACCGCTTGCCGTGCGGTCGCTCGAGCCTTGGTCGCATCGGTTTCGAACAGAACCTTTTGCTCGGTGCAGATCCACGCGTCCGGTCCCATTGTTTCACGTGCGAAGGCGGTGTGTTCGGGTGGAACCAGGTACGGATGTGCACCTTGGGTGCGGTCAGCGGCGAGCTTGAGCATTTTGGGGTGCAGCGCTCCGATAACGATCGGCGCCGGTTCGCTCGCAGACAAGGACGTGTAGGGCGCGTTTTCCATCTTGTCGAGATAGTTGCGCATGTAGGAGAGCGGTTTAGAGTAGTCGTGTCCACGCATGCCCTGCACCAACGGTCTGTGTGAGACACCGATGCCGAGTAAGAACCGCCCGCCGGACTGTTCGGCGAGCGTGTTGCGACCGGCGGCCATTGTCATCGCATCGCGTGCGTAAATGTTGGCGATACCGGTGGCGATGTTGAGCTTGGTGGTCGAAGACAAGAGGTGTGAAGAGGAGGCGAGCGCCTCACGTCCGGTTGCTTCGGGGATCCACAAGGTTCCGTATCCCCAGTTCTCTACGCGTTGTGCGAAGGCGGCCGTGTCGTCGGCCGGCATTGCGTCGAAGAAGGCCCATACCCCAATCACGCCGATATCCATGGGCCAGAGATTGGACCGGGTATGCGGGTAAGTCCAGGCCGACTCGTAACCACCCAGCGGTGGTGCTAGTCCTCTAGGACTCCCATGTCTGTTCCAATCCGCGACGCTGCAACTATTCTCCCGCTTCGTGATCGAGACGGCGGGATCGAAGTTTTTATGGTCAAGCGCAACTCGCGGATGGGTTTTCTCGGCGGTGCGCATGTGTTCCCGGGCGGCGCGGTCGACAAAGCCGATGTCTCGCCGGAAATGTGCGCCCGCTTGGGTGGATTCTGCGCCGGCGACGCTGCATGCCTACTCGCACTCGACGATGCAGAGCGTGCGCTTGGCTACGTGGTGGCCGGCATCCGCGAGCTCTATGAAGAAGCCGGTGTTCTGCTTGCTCGCGACGCGAACGGTAAGTGGATCGATCTCGAGACCGACGCGCCGGTCGCCAATACGTTGCGAGCCGCGCGTCCGCAAGTTGCAGCCGGCAAACTGAGCTTCGCGAGCGTGCTCGCTGAAGCTGACGCGACGGTCGATGCCGGGTGCATAGGTTACTTCGCCCACTGGATTACGCCGAGAGGAGAGAAGAAGCGTTTTGATACGCGCTTTTTCCTCGCGGCTTGCCCACCGCGCCAATCGGCCGACCATGATCGCCGCGAGTCGGTCGAGGGCGGGTGGATCGCGCCGGACGAAGCTTTGCGTCGTTACGGCGCGCGCGAGATTGAGCTTGTTCCCCCGACGATCGTCTCGCTCGACCGCCTTACGCTGGCTGCAAGTGCAGCCGAAGCGATCGAGGCCGCCACGGCGCTCGAGGTCGAGGAGATTCTCCCGAAGATCTCCATGTCCGACGGCAAAGTGGCGATCCTCTACCCCGGTGACCCCGACTACGACGGCGGAGAGGCTCACTTCGAAGAGAGCGGACGCGTGCTCAAACGCCTGGTTTTACGCGACGGTCTTTGGGAAGCTCCATGAAAACAGCCATTTGAGGACCACTTCGCGCTTTCCGAAGCCGCGCACAAAAGGCAGAATCTGGACTGCCGCAGTAGGCCTGTGGTGTAGAATACTAGTCTTGTCATGAGGATTAGATGGTCATCGGTCAGAGAGTTGTGCATCGAACTTTCCGCGGTTGCCGGCGAAGGTGTGTGGTTGTGGGTTGAGGACGGCGATGCGAACGTCGTCGCGGGCGAGAGCGGCGGCGACCGTGACTCGGCAGTCGTACACGACCTATCGCGTGGCGATGCGGTTGTCGCGCGGGTGTTCGTGACCGGACCCGATGGCGAGCGTTGGGCGAAGGTCATCGTGAGCGCGTGTAGGCGTGAGTTCAGCACCCAGGAAACCATCTATGACATGGCCGAGGCCGGTGCACGCCAGTGGCGGCAGACCAATGCCCTCCTGAGCATGGTCGAAGGCGCCGAGCTTTTCCTGCGCCCGGGTTTGGCAGCGGAGAAGATCTTGAACATTCTCCACCGTTCTACCGACATGGTCGATGGACTCGCCGTCGTGCGTTTGCCCGGTGAGAAAGTTTACACGGCGTTTAACGACCAACGCCACGAGAACGTTCTCGACCCGAAGATGATCGAGCCGCTCGAGGAGATCACCGACGACGTACGCGTGATCCATGAAGCAGATATCGACGCGCGTTTGGGTAGTGCGTTCAAACGGCTCCGGCGTGTTAAGCCACCGGTGGTATTCGCGCGGGTAGGCACTCGGCGCGAGACGTTCGGGTTTCTGCTAGTGTCGATGCCGGGTGTCGAATCGACTATGTCGGCCGACCTCAAAGTACTCGCTTCGGCCTCGCGTGTGCTCGGGGTGGCGCTGGAGAACCACTATTTGCTTTCACGTGAGCGTGAAGCGACGCGTCTCAAGGTTGCCAACGAACTCTTGGAAACGCAGACCCATGATATGGAAGAGCTGATCCATGTTGTGGCACATGACCTGCGCTCGCCGATGACGTCGATGTACGGCTTCATGCACGTAGCTGTCGACGAGATCTCCGATCTGCGCAAGCTGTTGGAAGAAAAGAAGTTCGACGAGGTGCTCGCTGCACCCGACCTGATTGAGGAGCCGCTCAACGACGGCCTGCGAAGCGTCGAGAAGCTCAACCGCATGGTCCAGCGCTTGCTCGACTACTCGCGGTCTTCGCGCCTGAGCTACCGGTTCGAGACGCTGTCGATGAAAGCGCTTGCTGAAGACGTTGTCGACTTGCTCAAGCCGCAGTTAAACGAGAAGAGCATCGAAGTGGATCTGCCCGACCTGCCTTCAGTCACCGGCGATCGCGCACAGGTTGAAGCGATCTACAGCAACCTTATAGGCAATGCCATCAAGTACATGGGTAACAGAGGGCACGGCAAGATATCGTGCGGATTCATCCAGGCCTCCGACCCGATCTTCTTTGTTCGCGATACCGGGGTGGGTTTGAACCCCGACGAACTCGAAGCCGTATTTCAACCGTTCAAGCGCTTCAACAACGACGACACCCCCGGCGAAGGTATCGGGCTCGCACAGGTGCGCAAGATCGTCGATCGCCATGGTGGCCGCGTGTGGTGCGAGTCTACCAAGGGGCAGGGTGCAACGTTCTTTTTCACTCTGGGCCGCAACGCGGTCGGCGTGCAACCCGGCCTCACTGAAACCGAACTCCGCGCCTAGGACCTTCTGCTATCGATGGTTTAGTCGGCCGACTCGACTTCGGGGGCGTGGGCCGCGTTGCCCTCACGTATATGACGGGCTGCGTCCAGTTCTTTCTTCATCATCGTCACTCCTACAATGGTTGCCAGTACGCAACCCAGGAGCATGATCGCCCAAACACGTTGCCTCGAGGTCATGGTGGGATTTTACCCGGCGGATCCTGTATAGCGAATGCGCGGGCCCTGGGGCATCGCACTTAGAACATGGCGAATGAACAAGCAGTCGAAGTCCCTCAAACCCTAGAAGGGTGGTTTCTCCTCCACGATGTTTACACGCTCGACTGGAAAGCGTGGCGCGGCCTGACGGATGTCGATCGTGAGCGCGTGGTCTCGCAGGCCGGCGGGTGGCTGGCTTGTCACGCGGCGGTGGAGAAGGGCGACAGCGCGGCCTACAGCGTGCTGACCCAAAAAGGCGACCTGATGTTTGTGCACTACCGGGAAAGCCCCGATGCACTCGCAGAGGTCGAACTTTCACTGCGCTCGATTGAACTCAGCGACTATCTGCGACCTTCGTACTCGTATTTTTCGGTTATTGAGCTGAGCATGTACGAGTTGCAGGCTATCGTTGCCATGCGTCTGCGCGAGGCCGGCGTCGAGCACGGCACGGCCGAGCACGAAGCAGCGCACGAGAAAGAGTACGCCAAGCAACGCGAACGGATGAACGGGCGGTTGTATCGTGACATTCCTGGAGGCGCCTACATCTGCTTTTATCCGATGAGTAAACGCCGCGGCGAGCACGTCAACTGGTACGCGATGTCGATGGACGAACGCCGCAAGATGATGCGTGGCCACGCCGGCATCGGCCACAAATACCACGACACCGTCACGCAGATCATCGCGGGCTCGGTCGGCCTGGATGATTGGGAGTGGGGGGTGAGTCTGCACGCAGATGACATGATCGTCTTTAAGAAGCTCATCTACGAGATGCGTTTTGATCCAGCCAGTTCGTTGTTTGCCGAGTTCGGGCCGTTCTACCTGGGGATACGCCGCTCATCCGATCAGTTGGCGGCGGCGCTGGGCGCAGGTCCGCGCAGGAGTTAATAGATCTCTCATGGCAGAGAGATCCGTAGTGATCGTCGGAGTCGGACACGCATCAGGGGTCGGAGCTGCGGTTGCGCGCCGCTTCGCGCGCGAAGACTTCCACGTAACGGTCTTCGGCCGCAACGCTGAGAAGCTCAAGACCGCAGAAGACAGCCTGCGCGCGATCAGCGGCAAGGTCTCGGTTGTGGTCGGCGACGTGACCGAAGAAAGCACGGTTCGCAAGCTCGTTGAGGATGCCGACCGCAGCAACGCCCCTTTAGAAGCCGCGATCTTCAACGCGGGCGGCAACTGGCCATCTGCCTACCTCGATATGGATGGCGAGTTCCTCGAGAACATGTGGCGGGTCAACGCACTGTCGGGATACTTCTTCTCGAAGGCGGCGATCCAGACGATGCTGCCGCGCAAGCGCGGCACGATAATTTTTACCGGCGCAACCGCATCGATGCGGGGGCGCGCAAATTTCGGCGGCTTTGCCTCGGCCAAGGCGGCGTTGCGCGCGCTCGCGCAATCCTGCGCACGCGAGTTCGGCCCGCAGGGACTACACATCGCCCACGTCGTGATCGACGGTGCGGTTGACGGCGACCGCATCAACAACTTTCTCCCCGCTCTCAAGGCCCAACGCGGCGACGACGGCTTGCTCGATCCCGACGCGATTGCCGAGAATTACTGGACCCTGCACTGCCAACAACGCAGCGCCTGGACCCACGAACTCGACGTTCGGCCCTGGGCCGAGGCCTGGTAGGACCCTCCGGCCGGGATCCGCAGGGCGGAGAGTTGTCTCACCCACGCCACTTGATAATTACAGGGGAACGGTCGCATAGCTCAGTTGGTTAGAGCACTAGCCTCACATGCTAGGGGTCCCTGGTTCGAGTCCAGGTGCGATCACCATCCCCGCCATTTACGGGGGTTTTGATCGAAAAAGGCGGTTTCTGACTCGGTGTCTTGAGCACCGATGGAAAACGGAAGCCTAAGCGACCAAAGACCCGACCCCGGCCCCTGCCGGATACCGATCACCGCTCCCAGATCCCGGAGCAATCTCACCCATTCCCCCGAATGCGTCCAGAGCAGGAGCGGCTCCCCCTGGGCCGATATGGCTCCTGGTCCAAAAGGCGAAGACGGTCTCAAATCCGCCGTTTTCAGCCACCGTGATCTGGCGCATTCGGGGGATAACACGGATTCCATCCAGCACTTCACGGAGTCCCGCTCGTGACGAAACTTCGCTTCATCACCCGATCAAGAACCGCCGTCGAGTGGATGGCGGTGTTAGTGGCGGGTGCGGTGGTCGGCGCGATCGCGCTCCACACGTTGCGACCTGCTGACTACTACGAAGCCGCTCAGCGATACCGAAACAGTTCGGTGATGTGGCACGAACTCAGCGACGAGTGCACCGAGAGGTATGTCGATCGGACAGTCGAATCGATGTTCCTCCGAAGCGACATCGACGAGCTCAAAAAGTCCTGCCGCACGCACCAGGAGAGCATCGAGGATTGGGCAGACGACCTCATGCGTAGCCTAGAGAAACCGAAACTCAAACCAGGCGAGGCCGAACTGTGAGCCTCCAATCGATAGGCCCCTACTGCGGCAGAGACGATGTTTACAAGCGTCGCGATGACTTCGGGACGTTCTACTACGCCCGCGTTCTCGGCGGGATTGAAACCTACGAAAACAAAAAGTGGTGGCCGCTTTCACTGCATCAAGCAGAGACGATCGGTGACGAGATCGTCCGCTGCTGGAGTGAGCAGGGTGACGCAGTCCCTGAGGTAACCTCGTGCGTATCGTAACCAACTTGGTTGTCGCAGTGACGACGTTGTTTGTTCCGATGTCGGTCGCATTCTGCCTGCACTACCTCCACGAGGCGGGATACGAGTTCCTGTCATTCTCTCTAACCGTCGCGGGGATTTGGTTGCTTCAGATCCTGCTACTGAGGTCGAAGGCTGTTGAGACAAGGGCGGGGGCCGTTCAGGAAACGCTGATAGCTTGTGCGACTCCGCCGACGTCGATCGACGAAGCGCGGAAGCGACGCAAAGGGAAGGTGCTACGTGGCTAGCGCGTCAGCAGGTCAGTTTTCCTTGTTCCCGAGCGAAGTCCGCGACGCGTCTGGGATCACCAGAAAGCGCGCACCTATGACGAAGGAGCAGGGGCAGGCCTTAGTCGAAGGTTCAAAGGCAGTGCCGGAGGAATGGAAAACTGCGTTTGTCCGTGAAGTGCAGAGGCTTGCGAGAACAGGTCGCCAGTTCACGAGCGAAGACGTCGTCAGTGTTGTTGGCGTCCCCGCCGGAGCGAACCCAAACGTTGTCGGAGCGAGGGTATCCGCGTGCGCGAAGATGAGAATCATCCGTAGATGTGGGTTCCGGAAGTCTAAACGGCCGGAGCGCCGCAGCGCGATTGTAGCCGTGTGGGTTGGGATGCCTAGTGCCTAGAGAAACGCCGCATGAGCGTGCGCTCCGATTCGTTCGCACGTGGAAGAAAGCTGAGACCGTCGAAGCAGTCGCTGCAGAGATGGGCATCAAGGCGCAGTCGGCTATGCAGATCGCGTCGAGGCTCAGGCTCCAGGGTGTGCAGCTGAAGAAGATGAGACGCAACCCCGTAGACTACGAAGCGTTGAGGAAGGAGGCAAGTGGTGATGACGGATCTGATTCCCGAGGCTGATAACTCCGATAGCTTCTATCGAGTGCTTCTTTGCTTCGCGATTCTCGCACTCGTGTTCGCGTTGCTGAAAATCAACAGCAGCCGTGAGCGGATTCACAAACAGGCGCAGCAGCTAGAGAGGTGCGCCGTGGTTTCGGGAGATATCCTCATTCCCAATGTTGTTGTCTGTGAAGGCGACTCGTCTAGGTGTGTTGGGGTCACGTGGTGATGCCTCCCGGAAAGGTCTCAGATCGTATCGACGGCCTCGTGAAGGCAGCGTTCGGTCGTCAGATCCGTTTTCAGGTCTGCTTCGTCGATGTGACTGGTTCAATTGGTGCGGCGCTCTTCCTATCTCAGGCCTGTTACTGGCAGACGGCGTGCGGGGTTGGCGAGTGGTGGTACAAGACGGCCGAGCAGTGGTACGAGGAGGCCCGTCTTCCGCGTAAGACCATCGAGGCCGCCCGTACGTGCTTGCGCGAGCTCAAGATTCTGGAAGAGAGGCGGCCGAAACATCACGGCCCGATCTACTACCGAATCGACTTCGATCGTCTCAATTTCATCCTTGGAACCGAGCCAGGAAGAGACGGGAACAGTGACCACGATGGACAGAGGACACTGCCCCTATCGGACACTGATCAGTGTCCCAAAGGGGCGGTGATCAATGTCCCGAACGGACAGAGATCAGTGTCCAATAAGGGCACTGATCAGTGCCCCAAAGGGACACCCCTAAGGAATAGATGTCTTACACAAGATGATCACCAGACTACGACACTAGAGCCGAGCTCTGTCGTTTCGGACTCCGTCCCAGATCGGAAAGAGCCTGAGCCACCAGGTGGGTCTCCAGCCGATCGGCTGATCCGAGCATTCCGCCGGGGGTTCAATCTCCCGATCTCAGAACCGATCCAGGAGCGCGAACTTGAGCAAGCCACGAGGCTGGCCGAGGAACTCGGTGAGCGCACCGCTGCGTTCGTCGTCGACCACGCTGTGAGCTCAGGCTCCAAGACCGGATTCAAGCCGAGGGTGTTCGGCGCTGTGTTGGCATACCGAGACGCCGCGCTGAACGAGCTCAGGGGCCGCGAAGCTGGGGAGCGCCGGCGCCAAGAGGAGCAAGCGAAGCGCGACGCCGACGAAGCCGAAGCGAAGGCCGAGCAAGAGGCGTTCGCACAGCTCCCGGTTTCCGAGCGGATCAAAATCCGAGTCACACGTCGGACGGTCCTGCAGGCAGGGCTCAAGAACCGGAGCCTAACCGCCGCCGAAATATCCAAGATCCGGTTCGATATCGAATACGAGGAAAACGAACGTGAACAACCAAACCGAGAGACCAGAGCTGAAGCCTAAATCGAGTCTTGGTGAGACCCTGCGGCGCTTACCGAAGGGGTGGAAGAGCGTGATCGACTCTCGTTTCGCGCTGCTCCTCGAGGAGCTCCACATTCCGGATCACTGGTTAGCCCGGGAGGTCGACGTTGCTCACTCGACAATCTTCCGTATCCGACAGTGCGAGATGAAACCATCCCAGCCCCTCGCCGTGGACATCTGCGAAGTGCTGGGGAAGCGGTGCGGTTTCCCGCTCAGTGTTGAGGATCTCTGGCCCTATCCACTGCAGCCACGCCGGAAGGGAGCGGCGAAGCGTGTGAGCAGCAAGGCGACGACAAGCGCCGCAATGGCACTGTTGATGTCTGTGCTGTTGATCGCTTGTGCGCACAAGCCTGTGCAGTTCGACACTGAGCCTGGTGAGGCGGTGGTTGTGTACCAGATCGACGACCAGGACGCAGCACGCACAGCCGTGGAAGTGGCTAGAGCGTTCGCTGCGCAGGGGTGGCACTACTCGCTCTCTACTGCCGATGACCTCGGCAACGGTGGAATGTGGGTGATCCACAGGCCGGGCAACGAGAAGGCTCACGCGGTCGCGACAGCGCTCAATGCCGACGGCTTGGTGTTCCGCACTCTGCTGCGCAACGACGCAGCAGCCGACGTTCAGGTCTGGGTCGGTGCACGTGAACGCTGACCGCGTGGCTTCCGCTCGGCCTGGTCTTGCCCCGATCCCGTGCGTCTGGGGGGTTTTCGGGTCCTCTGACGCACTGCTTTCCATCGCAGGTTTGGCGCGCACCGCGTCAGAAATTTTGTCACTGGGTTTTTTGGGGTGTCGTGGTCGTGGTGATCATCGGGACGAGAAGGGCCAAGGATGAAGCTGATCAAGCCGATCACCTACAAAGAGTTTATCCGCCGGCGGGCGTGTGCGGTTCCGCACTGCCGCGATCGCGGACCTCGAGCGAGGTTCGAGCATCACCCGACCAAAGGCGCACGCGGGAACATCAACCACGATCGTGGCTGGCCGATCTGTGACGGGCATCATTACGAGCTCGACTCGATAGGGCGGGTGACGTTCCAGAAAAAATACGGGATGAACCTCAACCTGACCGTCGACTACTTTCAGAACCGATATCGCCTGTTGCATCCACGCGGACCGGAGCTCGTACAGGTGGATCCGTGGAGGGAGCCGGCAGCGTGAGCGACCTTCAACTCGCAGACAGTTACCCAGTCACAGTAGAGATCCTGCGAGAGACAAAGGCTGCTTATCTGCTTCGATACGAAGGTGACGAGCAGTGGATTCCAAAGTCTCAGATCTACAGCATCAACCAAGAGGCAGATCCTGAGTTCTGGATCGCAAGCTGGCTCTTGCGGAAACTCGATTGGCTGGACTGATGATCTTACACGCACAGAGAGAGACGGAGACTAGCGGATGAGTCGATACGCCAACAACACCTCGGTAGCTCCCGAGAAGTCCCGGGCTGAGATCGAGCGCACCTTGGCCCGCTACGGCGCCACTGACTTTGCTTACATGAGCAACGTCGGCGGCGCCAAGATCGCCTTTGCGGTGCCCGGCCCCACCACTCGGGTCTACAAGATCCGCTTCGACATCGAGCTCCCGCGCAAGGATGAACGCGAGTTCACACACACTGAGAGCCGGTCTAAGCCGCGCTCTCCCGAAGCTGCCTACATAGCCTGGGAGCAGGCCTGCAAGCAACGCTGGCGGGCGCTTGCGTTGGTCGTCAAGGCCAAGCTCGAGGCCGTAGAGTGTGGCATTACCACCTTCGAGCAGGAGTTCATGGCACACATGATTCTACCGGGAGGTCGTACTGTGTTTGACGAAGTAATGCCGAGGATCGAGCAGTCCTACGACAGTGGCAACAACGTGCCGTTGCTAGAGATGACGTGAAAAAGTTGGAAGCTGAGGAAGTCAAAGTCCGGTCCTGTGGAGTCCGCTGAGTCGGTCCGAGTCTGTGGAGAGATGGGAGGAGGGGACGAGTCCCCTGGGAAAGACGACTGGCGCCCAAGAAAAAGAAACGCCCAACAAAGGCGCTTACATCACTCGAAGAAGTTGCCGAGCGGTTCGAGGTTGATGTTCGTACGGTCGACCGCTGGGTGCGGGCGAAGATGCCGAGAACTCCCCGACGCGGGAAGGTTCGGGGTTTTCTCTACTACCCCGACAAGATCGAGCCATGGCTGGCTAAGCGGAAGGAGAAGGCAGAGCTAAAGAAGAACACTTCGCCGGATGAATCCAAGCGGGTACAGCGACTGCGTGGCGACAAACTAGAACGAGAAATCGCTCTACTCGACGAAACGCTTCACGATTCTGTCGAGTGCGAAGCTAAACGAGTGAGGCAGTGGACTGAGGTGCGGCGCTACATCGAAAAACAACCATCAAAGTTGGCATCGCGTCTTTCGGCGGTTCTTGGCGCTGATGCGCGGCAGATCCAAAAGTTCCTAGACGTGGAGCTCGTGGAAGAGTTCTGCGCTCATTTCTCCGGAAAGTGATGCACGCGCAGCAGGAGATATGGTCTGATGCGGAACGTCGTTCGTTTCTGCTCCCGGAGCGGCTCTATGCGGCCGACTGGGCCGACAAGTATCTACGGCTAGACGCTAGTTCCCCCGAGCCGGGCCGGTTCCGGACCAATCGGCTCGAATACCTCAGAGAGCCGATCAACACCGTCAACGATCCGACGTGTCGCGAGTGCATCCTGATGGCTGGTGCACAGGCGGGCAAGACTACGTGCATGCACGTCCAGATGGGCTACACGATCGCGGTCGCGCCGGCGCCGTCTATGTTCGCGATGGCCGACAAGGAATCGATCACGCAGGACATGGGGCCTCGACTGGAGGCATTCATCAAGGGAAACCCGGCGTTGATGAGTATGGTCGTACCCGGCGAGAGATCTCTCCAGGGATTGCGGTGGGAATTCCTTGGGATGTTCCTCAAGTTTGCGTGGGCCGGGTCACCTTCAAGGATGGCGACGACTCCCATTCAAAGGTTCTTCGCCGACGAGTTAGATAAGTGGCCGCTGTTCTCTGGCTCTGAATCTGATCCTGAAGCTCTCGGCGATCGCCGTCTATCGAACTTCCGTGAACGGTTTGCGTGTAAGGGGTCAACACCCGTCCTCGCAAAGGGTCGCATCAACACTAACTACAAGAACTCTGACCAACGAGCGTGGCACGTTCCGTGTCCAACGTGCAAAAAGTATCAAGTCCTAGATTTCAAAAACCTCATTTGGGAAGGCGGTTCGTCGGCCCTTCCGGACCCGATCGAAATCCACAACGCTGCATGGTTCGTCTGCGTGCAATGTAAAGACCGCATTTATCAAAAGCATCAGGTCTCCATGAACGACCAAGGCATTTGGGTCCCTAAGGGCGGCAAAATAGACGGGCGCGGGAAACTGACCGGGTCGCTATCGGAATCGCTAACGCGGGGTTACCACTTCTGGCAGGGACTCAATCCGATGGTGAAGTGGGGAACCATCGCTGCAGATTGGATCAAGGCTTGTGGAGAGCAAAACGACGACCTCCGCCGCGAGAAGCAGATGGAGTTCGTCAACCAAGTTAAGGGACTCCCCTACGAGAAAACCGTCTCCACGATAACCGTCCGCAAGATGACACCACTCGAGCGGCCCTACGAGCTCGAACAAGTGCCGTCGGACGTGATTGTTCTTACTGCCGGCGTGGACTGCCAGAAGCGCGGCGATAAGTTCTGGTGTTCGGTGCGCGGGCATTCGTGGGGCTCGCGTAGTTACCTCATTTGGCGCGGCCACTTCCAAGCGTGGGACGACCTAATCCCCTTTCTTCTCCACCGGAAGTTCAAGCGGCTCGATCGTCGCGTCGACATGCCGATCCGGCTGTCCTGTATCGATTCTTCGTGGAACACGGACGAGGTCTATCTGAAGTGTAGGACCGACGAGCTTCGACTAAAGCCGGTCAAGGGCCTGTCGGATCGAACTGCGGGCGGAGGATATCGAACCAGCGCGATTGATAAGATCCACAAGAAAACCGGGAAGAGAATCCACGGCATGGATCTGTTCCTCGTCGATACGAACGACTACAAGGATCGCCTTGCCGCAATGATCTCCCCCGCCTCGAATAGAATCGTAGTGGGCGATGATGTCGCTTCTGACTACAACTACCGATGGTTTTTGCCTGAAGGGATCGACAAGGAGTATGTCGACGGGGTTGCGTCTGAACACGCCGTAGAGAGGCGTCACAACGGAAAAATTCAAACAGTCTGGGTCCGAAAGCACGGTGTCGGTCTAAACCATCCGCTTGACTGCGAGGTCTACAACCTCGTGGCAGCGGATATCCTCGGGGTTCCGAGGATCAACACCGAAGCCCACGGGCGGTCGCTACTCCCGCCGTTTCCAAACGTCCGACCACCGGCGCCTGTGGAAGACGAAGAAGACTACCTCGGCGATGTCGATGAGGACTGGCTGGGATGAGCGACTGGCTCGAGGACTACGATGATTGGCTCGATGATGATGACGAGCCACAGC
>JAJCZL010000027.1 GCA_029262415.1 Deltaproteobacteria bacterium
CTACGACCGATTCTTGCCCAATCGCCGTCTCGCGGCTGATTTAGCCGGGGCTGGGATCGACTACGTCGATGTTATGCCGGCCTTGGTCGCCGCTGCCGAGACCAGCGCCGATCTGTATTTCGCGTTGGATGGTCATTGGACGACCGAGGGAAATCGGACTGCCGGTGAAACCGTCGCCGCGTTCTTAGCGCAGCGCTTGCGGTCGACCCTGGCCGCCGGTGGCCCGCAAGCGCCATGAATTCTTAGGGCAGCGGCTGCACCGAGATCAGAACCGGCGTAGCCAGCCCGCCGAATTCGTCCGCACCTATGTCGGTTGCAGCGCCCTGGGGCCGCAAATTACCGTCTATGGCAAAGCGTGGGGCGTCTTGTTGCGTTCCCATGTCTATCAGGCCGGAAGCCGGCTGCAGGTGCAGGTCGGAGCTTGATAGGAAGAGCGGGTTTGAACTTACGCCGTTCGGGTCAAAATTCGGGACAACATTTGCCCGCGTGTATTCGGCCGTTGGCGTGCGGATCTTGACGGCGGGAGCACTCGAGGACGAGGCCCAATACGCGTTGTTCGAGTGCAGCCAGTCGCCCGCCCGGTCGAGACGCACCAGCCCCACACCGCCTATGTTTTGCGTGTTACAGTTGGCAAACACGTTGTTGCGAACCACGAAGTTGCCGGTGCCGACGCTGTTCTCGTTGGTGTCCAGGCATTCGGCATCGACGTTGTTGATCGAATTGTTGGTGATCGTGACATTGCGGACGCCACCGTCGATTTTGATTCCGTGTGGTACCGCGGCATTTCTGCCGGTGATGTCGTGAATCATGTTGTTCGAGATGCGGATGTTTTGAACTGTACCGAAGTCTATCGGTACCGTGACCGCGTGGACACCTGCGCAGTCGCTTTGTGGCGAGTTTACGGAGGTGCAGACATCGGAAATATCGTTGCCTTCGACGACCGCTCCGTCGCTGGAGCACTTACCGCCACCGTTCTTATCGGAGCGTATCTTCACACCGGTACGGCCGGTGCCGAAAATCCTGTTGTTGCGAGCAACGCAGTTCTTGCAGCTCTTGATCAGGACGCCGTCGTCCAGCGACGAGCCGATGCCATTGGAGCTGTGGGCGAAGCCGCAGTTCGATATGGTATTGTTCTCCGCGACGTTACCACTGATTTGGTTGCAGCTGGTGTTCCCACCACCGTAAAAGGCGATGCATTCGGCCGCGACCTCGTCGATCGTGGAGTTCCGCACTGTTATACGGTCACCGCTACCGGGACGAATGGCGTTACCGTAATCTCGGCCGCCGATTGCGGCGATGGTCACGCCATCGACGATGATGTCGGCGGAACGGCTATCGAATCGCATCCCGTAGTAGTAATACTTGAAGTACATCGTCCCGCCGCCACGGATTTCGATGTTTCGGGCACCGTCAAAGAGCATCCCGTAACTAGTGCAGGTCCCGCCCTGACAAGAGATCTTGACGGTGTGAGCGTCGGGGTCTGCATTACCGGCATTGTCGGGGAGGCGTGCGACGATCGCGTTGTTGAGTGCGGTCGTGTTGAAAGAACCGCACGTCGGGCTCGTCCAGCGGTTATCACAGCTTCCGACAAGGGTGTTTAGCGAGGCGCAAGTTCCAGTCACCGCCTTTAAGCGGGTTCCCGTGTCGCCGGGGTCGGTGCAATTCGCGTCGGCGTCATCGCACTGGGGGTCGATCCACATCTGTTCGCGATCGCCGCTGCCGAAGTTCCATGCTTCAGAGTAATACGTGCGCGACGGGTTTTGGAGGTTGAGGTTCGTGCACGCTCCGCACGAGTCGTTGTTGCCGCCGGGGCCGTCGCCGCCGTCGCTGCATCGAGTCCAATGCGAAGTCGGCGAGGAATCATCGATCTGCATCGAGGTGCCATCTACGATGACGGTTTCGCCTTGATACGGCTGGATAACGATCTTGTTGGCCGCCGTGCACTGCTGCGTCATGTAGCCCGAGGCACGCTTGCCGTTTCCGGCGCTACCGCCGCAACTATCGACTGCGAAACCTGATGCATTCAGCCGGTAGGTGCCGCGCCGCAGGTTCAAGACATCGCCGCATCGTAGTTGCTTGAGTGCGTAGTGCAGGCTGTGCCAGGGGTTGCTCTGGCTCCCGGTACCCAGAGACTCGGAACAGGAACCCGACAGGTCGTCCACAAAGAATTGAGCGGCATGCGCCGTACGCGGTTGTGCGAGCGCGGCTAAGCTGAACACGGCAACCCAAACGAATAAGCGGGCTTTCATCATAAACTCATCTCCACACAAAAAATTGCCTTCAGGCTGAGCGGATTGGCGCCTTGTGCCGCCGTCCGAAATGCCGGGAGGGCATCCACGTGAACGGAGGACCTGCAAAAACCGTGCAAGCAAACCTATCAGATCGCTCCCCGCCTTCCAGTCGGATCGTGCGTAGCGGCACAACGCGCCACGCGCGCCCAACTGGCGAGGAAAACCGCATACCGCTGCTAGGCAGTATGCGGTGCGGTAGGCGGCGACTGTCAAGAATGCAACGCCCGGCAACACGCGGAACGGCACATCTAATGCCACATAGGGACAATGGCGTCGGGTAAGATAGGGCGTTGCATGACCCGTTTCTGCTACCCCGTTTGGGGGGGTACACCTGGAATGTCCACCGGGGGCAGGGTATTGGTCGTTGCACGCCGCGGACTACCGACCGACCCTATGCGAATTCTCTACATGAACTACGAGTGGGATCGTCGCGGCTCGAGTGGCGCCGCGCGTCATATCAATGAACTGACCAAGGGCCTTGGCGTGTTGGGGCACGAGGTGCTTGTTCGCGATCGGCACCTCGCGCCTGAGGTGTCGCCCGGCACCCGAAGTTCGAGCAACGGTGGTCCTGGTCTGCGCAAGACGCTAAGCCGCTTTCTACACGAGCCTGCAGCGCTCGCCCGTGCGGTTGCAGGCCTGGCAGGCGAGACGGCACTAATTCGCAGTGAGCGACCCGATGTCGTCTTAACTCGGTATTCGCTTCACCGTTTCTCAAGTCTCCTGGCGGCGCGGCGTTGCGGGGTGCCGGTTGTTTTCGAGGTGAACGCCCCTGTTGCCTACGAGTACCGAACTTTTAAGAGAGGCGAGTACTCGCTGCTGCCGGGATTTCCCGAATGGAGCGAGTCGGCGACACTTTCGCGTAGCGACGGCCTGTTCGTCGTTTCCAACCAGCTCAAGGAACACTTTGTCGCACGCGGTGTACCTGCTGAGCTGATCCGTGTGATACCCAACGGTGTTGACACCGAAGTTTTTCGGCCGGGTCTCATCGACGAATCGGTGCGCGCACGCTTCGGAGACGGGAAGACCGTAGTGGGGTTCGTCGGAAGTTTTGCTAACTTTCATGGCATCGACTCTTTGCGTGAAGCCATTCGTGCGGTCACCCGGGACCGACCTGACGTGGTGTTCTTAATGGTGGGACACAGCAAGCTCGCCTCGGCGTTGCAGGCCGGCTGCGCATCGCTCGGCGTGTCTGACCGCGTGCATTTTACCGGCTATGTTACGCCGGACCGCGTTCCTGCTCTGATGGGTTCTATGGATATTCTTCTTGCCCCGTACGCCGCCCAAAAGTTTTTCTACATGTCGCCCATCAAAATTTTTGAATACATGGCGTGTGGCCGCGCGATCGTGGCAGCATCGGTTGGGCAAGTGGCGGAGTTGATCGAGGACGGCAAGACCGGGGTGCTCTACAATCCGTCCGAACCCAGGGCATTGACGGAAAAGCTCTTGTCTTTGATCAACGATCCACTGCGTCGTGCCGCGTTGGGAGAGGCCGCGCGTGACAAGGTCGTCGCGAACTACACTTGGCAGCACAACGCGTCGAGAGTAGCAGGGCTGCTCGAAGACGCAGTGGCCCGTGGTTGTGAGGAGACGGCCTGAATGTGCGGTATTTGCGGCGTCTTTTATTTTGACCGCGAGCGCCCGGCCCAGGCGTCCACTGTCGTCGCGATGCGCGACACGATGGTGCACCGTGGCCCGGACGGCCAAGGCGTTTACATCGACCGCAACGTTGGTTTGGGGCATCGCCGACTGAGTATCGTCGATCTTGCGGCAGGCAAGCAGCCGATGTCGAACGAAGACGGCTCGGTGTGGGTGACCTACAACGGTGAGATCTATAACCATGCTGAACTGCGCGAGGGCTTACTCGCCAAAGGGCACACCTTTCGAACCAAGTGTGACACAGAGGTTCTGGTCCACCTGTACGAGGAAGAGGGTGATCGCTGTGTGGAGAGCCTCAAGGGAATGTTCGCGTTCGCGATCTACGACGCAAAGCGATGCCGGATACTGCTCGCACGCGACCGTATCGGCATCAAGCCCTTGTACTACGCCGAGACGCCGAACGCGGTTGTCTTTGGTTCGGAGATCAAGGCGTTGCTGGCACACCCGGACGTCCAGCCGGCGCTTAACTGGAACGTTCTTCACGGCTTTCTGCAATACGGTTCGGTCTACGGTCGAGAAACGCTTTTTGAGTCGGTTCTCGAAGTCGAACCGGGCTACGTTGTCTCGATTTCTACGCGGGGTACGACGGCGACTCGGTATTGGGACCTGCCGGCCGACCCTCCGGGGTTCGCTGGGGCACACGAGCAAGCCGAGCGTATCGAGGAGCTATTGCGGGTCGCGATCAAGCGCCGGATGATGAGTGATGTTCCTCTGGGGGCTTTTTTGAGCGGTGGCGTGGACTCGAGTCTCATCGTTGCGATGATGGCTGAGCTGGGTTCCGGTCCTGTCAAGACCTTCTCGATCGGTTTCAGTGAGGCGGGGTTCAACGAGTTCAGTTACTCGCGCGCGGTTGCAGAGAAGTACTCGACCGATCACCACGAGTTCGTTCTCGACCACTCGGTGTTCTTTGATGCGTTGCCCGATCTAGTGTGGCATCACGATGAACCCGTTTCTTTACCCGCAAGCATACCGCTCTACTTCCTATCCAAGGAGACTAAGGGCAACGCCACTGTGATCCTGACCGGCGAGGGTGCCGATGAGGTGTTCCTCGGGTACAAACGGTACCCTTGGCTTGCTAAACAGGCGCGGATTGCTGCGGCGTTCCGTGCCGTGTGTCCTTCGCCGTTGCGTAGCTCGGCGGTATCATTGGCAAAGAGGCTGTTCGGAGCGGATAGGAAGCTGTTCGATAGGCTGGCGCTGTCGCCGGGGCAACTGGCGGCCACGTTCTTGGAATGGAGTTCGGCGACGACGGCCGGCTTGGTGTTGACACCGGCAGCGCGCGAACGCGCATCGAATGCAGCGAGCCCCGACTTTTGCTTGCACGCTTATGCGGGATCAACGATGTCTCGTGATGCGATGTCAGCGAACACTTATCTGGATTTCAAGACGTTCCTTGTCACCCTACTGATGAAACAGGACAAGATGTCAATGGCCGCCTCTATCGAATCGCGCGTGCCGTTTCTTGATCACGAACTAGTCGAGGCCGGCTGTGCGTTACCCACAGACTCGAAGTTAGGCCGCGGTGAGATGAAGAAGGTGGTTAAGAAGATAGCCGAGAAGTATCTGCCGCACGAGCTGATTTATCGGACGAAGCAAGGCTTTCCGGTTCCTGTCACGCCTTGGTTGAACCAAGCCAAGACCCGCAGCCGGTTTGAAGAGGTGTTGCTCGACGAGAGCGTCCGCAGACGGGGAATGTTCGACTTGGAAGTCGTGCGCGAACGCATCCGTGCTGCGGGGAGTCCCGATGAGCAGACCGCGCGTTCGGCCAGCTACCTAGTATGGACGCTTGCCAACTTCGAGCTGTGGTACAACACCTTCATTGAAGGGACGGGGGCACCGCTCGCATCGAATGCCCATTCATTGAGCGTGAACGGTGGTGGTGAAGCCGATTCGCTTCCTGCGGACGTACACTGAGCGCGGATCCATTAGTGGACGAAGTACGCGCCAAAAAGACTATCGCTAAAAATACCGCAGCGCTCCTTGCATTGCGGGTGCTTCTTCCAGCCTTCTCCGTCGTTCTTGTGATGTTTGTGGCCCGCGCCCTCGGTACCGAGGGTCTGGGCCGCTACACACTCGCCTATACCTTCCTGTATGTATTCAGCACGCTTGCTCCGCTCGGTATCAGCGCGATTCTTACGCGTGACGGGGCGCGAGACCCGGATCGTCTCGGACGCCTTTTGGGAAGCGGTCTAGAGATAGGCGTCGTCTCCGGCGTGATAGTTACGACGCTGATGTGGTCGGTGATCGGGGTAATGGGCTACGACCGTGAAACGCTACTGGCACTGGTTGCGGTAAGCTTTGTGGTCCTGCCCGCGACATTGGGCGTGCAACTGGAAGGTGCTGCTTCAGCGATGGAGCGGATGGAGTTCATCACGCTCGCCGCGCTAATAGAGAGTGCTATAAAAACGGTCGGTGGCATTGGGCTTCTGCTAGCGGGCTATGGAATCAATGCAGTCCTGCTCGCGGCTTTCGTTGCTCGTGCGGCGGGAGCTGCTGTCTTGTTCGTCGCGCTGAGACGCGCGGGGCTCAAGGTCTTGTGGGCGCCGCATCTCGATACGTTCAGGTATCTTTTCAGCCGAGCGCCGACGTTTCTTGCAATCACCATATTCGCTACGCTCTATTGGCGGATCGATGTTCTCATGTTGTCGAAGATGGGATCGATTGAAGATGTCGGGTTTTACGGTGCCGCGTGGCGGTTGTTGGAGCTCGGCATGGTCGTTCCTCAGAGTGTGTGTCACGCGGTCTATCCCCAGCTTGCGAATTCCGCACTCGGCGATCTTCCGCGCTTCCTCAGGCTTGGCCGCGCCACGATGCGCAATCTTATGGCGATTAGCCTTCCGATGGCGGTGTGCATGAGTATCGTGGCCGAGCCGGTGCTGGAATTCATATACGGCAGTGAGTTCGTGGTTGCCGCGCCGACGCTGATCGTCCTGATCTGGACCGTCGTGCCCTACGGCTGGGTGCGCTATAACGCGATGGTGTTGGTCGCTGCCGAACACCAGAGTGCCGATCTTTGGCTGAACGCGTCGATGACGCTGCTCAATGTCGCGTTGAATCTCTACCTGATCCCGACCTACGGGTATTTTGGCGCGGCGGTTGCCACGACGGTTTCCATCGTCGCGTACGGCGCTGCGCAGTGGGGCTACCTGCGGGCGAGGCTCCCAAAGCATCAGACTGAACTCGTCCTGCCCGCCGGACCACTCGTGGCGGCAATATGTGCGGGAATGGGCGCTTGGCTTCTTCGCGACGTGCATGTTGTTGCCGCCCTAGCGGTTTCTGCGCTACTGTACGGAGGAGCGTTGCTGCTCACCGGGTTCGTGAGTATCGCGGAACTAAGAGTCGTTCTCAGCAGCGAAACGGTCGAGCGTTAGCGGGCAAGTTTATGGATACCGTCAAGAATCCCATCATCCCTGCCCCCCGGGTGTCATCAGAGGCACGGAAGTCGCTTTGGTTTGTGGTCGTGTTCGTCGGCTTGCTCGCCGCATGGGCCGGCTCGCAGCTGGCCGAGGCCGAGATGAAGTGGGTGGTCTATCTGCTAGGTGCCGTTGTCCTTGGCGTCGCGTTTTCGTTGGTGCAGAACAAGCGCGGCTTCTTATTCGGGGCGTTTCTGATGGCGATGCAGGCAGATGTCAGCTACCGAATCCTGTACGATCATGCGGGCAGTGGCGGTATCGCATTCCCGTTGTCCTTTTTAGCCGGTGTAGCGTTGGCGGTCTACGAGTTCAGCGTCGGACGGCTCCGTACCGAGCGCCTGAGGTTCTCCGGTCGAGCGTTGAACCCGATAGTGTTGTTGGTATTGGCGACTTGCGTGTCGACGTTGTTCAGCAGGGAGCAGTTTGTAGGCTTCACGGAGATTGTTTCTCTGGCTCAGTATCTATTCTTCTATTGGCTTGCGGTTAACGTCATTCGAACGCGAGAGGATCTCAGGTTCGCAATCGGGGGGCTGCTGATTACTCTCCTTATCCAATCTGTCGTGTATCTGATCCAGAGTTCACTCGGGATCACTTTCACCCTAACAGGAGATGTGCGTAACGCGGGCCAACTACCACGGCCTGGAGGGACGGTGAGTAACAACCCTAATGGGTTCGCGAGTTACATCATCGTCCCTTTGATGATTTCGGTGGCCTGTTATGTCCGTGGCACGTTCCTGAGGCCGTCGTTTACGGCGGTGTTGTCCGCGCTGGGTACGGTGGCGATCATCATCACTCTGACACGTGCCGCGTGGGGGGCTTCGGTCCTCGGGTTCGCCACGATCCTAGCGCTGAGTATTAGACGGGGCGGGATATCTCCGCATCGGGCGTTCTTGTTAATAGGATTCGCCGTGGGCGCTGCCGTGGTCGCGTCCCCCATGATCCTGGCGCGGTTTGCAAGCGCGCCACTGGAGTCTTCTTACAACGAACGGTGGAACCTAATGATGATGGCCGTCGAAGTTATCCAAGCCCATCCGTTCGTCGGTGTCGGGCCCGGCGCGTATGCCCACGTGTTCAAGGACTATATCGGAGATGGGTTCGAGGGTTGGGTCTACTCGGTCCACAATGTCTACTTGCTCAGAGCTGCTGAATTGGGGATCGTTGGTGCAATTGCGTGGGTTTGGCTGCTGGTTGCCGGGCTACGTACGGCGCTGCGGGCGACTACGTCGTCGTCTCCGGAGATCGTTGCGTTCGCGATGGGGATCGCCGGCACCATTGTTGGGCTCGCATTCGAGATGTACTGGGACATCTGGGGCGGTTTCGTCTACAACTCGATTTTCTGGTTTGCCTTGGGATTAGCCGAAGTCCTTCGTCGTCTTGATAGCCAAACCGATACGCCGGGTACGGGCGTGCCGATACCGGAGGTCCCGCGTGCGACTCCGGTGTGGGCGCATTGAGCTGTCGTGGCGCGCCGCGACCGAGTACAGGACGAAGTTGCGAGCCGGCCGGCTACTTGTGCTCGAGCAGGAACGCGGCGATCGCCTTGGCCGCGAGCAAATGCCCCTGGGCGTGAGGGTGATCTCCGTCGTACGGGACAAACAGCGATGCGTGCCCGTCGAAGTGGGGTCGGAACGTCTGCTCGAGGTCGATCACCGGCAGATCGTGCCTTTTGGCGAGAGCACTCACCCTGACAGGAAACGCGTCTTTACCGAACTCCTGTTTGAACGTAAGCGGCGCCGGCCAAACAGCCATGGCGACTGCGAAACCACGTTCGCGACTCATGGTCACGAGCTCAGCGAGCGCAGCGTCGACACGTGCGTAGCCGGCCTCTACTCTCCTCGACGTGTTGCCCGATAACACGTCCATACGTAGTACCGCATGACTGGAGGGTGAATCGTTTCGTGCTGATACTCTGGCGTACAGTTGCATCAGGCCGTAGAGTAAACGCGAGCGCTTCACCGCATTTCTCAGGGCGAATGAGAGGGGAGATCGTTCTAAGCGTGCGAGGAAAGTCTTGGATCTCTCGAGGTCGTCTCTGTCGGAGACCAGTGCGCCGTCGTCTGTTACGAGCACTCCCCGCTTCTTGTTGATGTCGTTCCAATAGTAGCCGAGTACTACCCAATCGGGATCGTAAAGGAGGCCGTCGGTTCGCAGGTAGGCGATTTCCTGCGGTGTGTTGTAACCGGGGACCGCCGCGTTGATCACCTCGGCCTTGATACCGCGCGCAGTCAGGATCCGCTCGAGTTGAACCGAAACGGTGTCTTCTTCGCGGACAGCGAACCCGAAGACCACCGAATCGCCCAGCATCAGAATGCGGACCGTGTCTTTTGGCTTTTCGTGCGGCAGGGATCGACCACGCAGTCCGCGTTCGTTGGTGCGTACCGGCTTGTCGGCCGTGTAGGTCTGCTGGTGTGGTTTGAGCGCGAAGATGAGTTCTTCGCTCGCGACGAACTGTACCTGCGGGTACTTCCACGGTAGCGGCGCCGGAAGAAAAAGCCTCACCAGCAATTCGCCGATAGCGAGGGCGGTAAGGATACCGAACGCTGCCGCGGCCGACTTCAATGGACTGTGTATCCCAGTGCTGTCGGTTCCCCGGCCGAGTTAGGTGAACCGGCTGTCATGTGCGCAAGCCCGGCGAGCGCTTGTTTGGAACTATGATGACTAAACACTTCTCGATATATCTCGATACCATGTACCTTGGGTCGACGCTGGTCATCATGCTGTTTCGGTGTTTTTCGTGTTGCTGGGGAGTGCCTCGGTTCCCGCTAGCGAAGGAGTTTACCACCCATGTCGGAGGTAGTCGAAACCGTTCACGAGGACGAGGGTGTGAAGCGACTGAAGTCGCGGGGTAACATCCGTGACAGGGGCGCTGACGCTTGTTTGCAGGTCAGATTCGTAACGCAGCCGACCGATATCAATAATAGGTAGGCTTTCGGCTGCTGATCGGGCCAGCATCCATGCCATTGTAGAACTGTCCATTGTCGCACTCCGGATCTATACTGCAGCATTGTCCAACAACGGGGTTCTCACAATGCCCCGCGTTACAAACATCCGCCGCACATCCGGCCTGGTCGTTACAGTCTACGTTTGAACTACATGTCCCACAGGCCATATTCGGTACGAGCACCCCAAAAATGCTTTGAGGAGACGGATATGGATGGGCGCGCTATTCGACGTAGCCGAGAGTCCGCAAACGCTGGCGAACCGAAGGATCGATATCTGCTTGGTCTAGCGCGTTATCAGCGACGCGCGCCACGTACTCTTTGGTCTCTGCTCGAAGACGAACTGCCACAGCGACTTCACGATCGACAATGTTCCTCAGTTCGAGTGGATCTTTGCGGATATCAAATAGGAGTTCGATGCCATCATCCACGTTGGAGATCAGTTTGTATCTGCCGTCGCTGACGGCAACCAGTCGGTTGCCGGGAATGTGAAAGGTTTCGGAGACTGCCGTCCGATCGGTGGCCTGTTTAGGATCGGCTAACATCGGCAGCAGGCTGATCCCGTCCAACTCGGAGGAGTGCTTGAGTCCAAGCAAGGCGAGCAAAGTAGGTGCGACGTCAACGCTTCTCACCTGCGCTTCGATTTTCACCCCGCTCGGGATCGCGCGCGGGTAACGGATAAAAAACGGCACCTTCGTTTGCTCATTGTAAATGGCTGCACTGTGCCCGACGTAGTTGTGTTCGCCCAGTGCCTCACCGTGATCAGCAATGGCCACAACGATTGTATTGTCGTAGACCCCTGTCTTCTCCAGCGCTGCAATAAGCCGTCCGAGTTCTTCGTCCAGGTAAGCAACGTCGGAATCGTACAAATAGGACCTATCGAGCGCGTCGGTGACCGTCGCGCCGGGATGATACTTGAGGCTCAAGAACCGCCGTGGCGGTGCGTAAGGATCGTGCGCGTCGAAATAGTGGACCCAAAGGAAGAACGGCTTCTCCCCGCGACGTGAGAGGAACCCGATCGCCCGAGAGCTTTGGATCGAGGCTCCGAAGTAGCCGCCATTGTCACGTACAACCTGGAGGCGTTTCAGCACACGCGCAAGCAGGGTGTTACGAAATCCAATGAAGGGATAATCGAGGGGCGGCAACTCAAAGTGATATTCGTCGAACCCACGCTCAATCCCCCCTCCTGGCGCGAGCGGAGGTGACGAAATGATTGCCGCCGTCGTATATCCGGCTTCCTGCAAGTATTCGGCAAGCATCTTGACATTGGGCTGGATCCGTTTGCCGCCAACGAACCCGCGAATCCCGTGGGCAACCGGGTAGAGACCTGAGAAGATCGACATGTGTGAGGGCGGGGTGAGCGGCGCATGTGAGATCGTATTGTGAAACAGGACTCCCTCATCGGCGAGCCGATCCATGTTGGGCGTACTGGCCCCTCCGTACCCATTGACACCGATTCGGTCAGCGCGAAGCGTATCGAGCGTCAAGATGACGACGTTTGGTGCACGCACCCGAGAGCCAGACGCAACCGGCACATCGGCGATAGTCGCTATAGCCCACTCGGTTTCGAACCTAGAACGTTGCACGTAGCCTGCTGCCGTTCCGAGCGTCATCCACGCGAGCACAGCGATCTGCGCCCGCCCCAGCCGAGGATGGCGAGGCACGAACTTATGGAAAAGGAAGGTAACCGCCGCCCCCACCAGCAGAGAAGCGCCCGCGACGGCGGCGAGCGTACCCCGTTGCGAGCCGGGATAGTATCGCGCGTAGGTCACAACGCCGTGGAACAACGGGGCGCTGAGACCCGCGCCCATCAGAAGCGTCCGCCACGGCAACACCGAAGCCATCAACGCGAACGGTACGGCGTAACTCGCCTGGATTGAAGCAAGGCTCGCCAGCGCTGTCAGCCATCCCTCAGCGATCTCCTGGGTATCAAAGTGCAGAGCGGCGTCGGCCGTCCCGAGGACGAATCCCACCAGTGCTCCAGCTGCCGCCAGCGTCGGTGTTCCTTCTTTCATCTTGGGTTCAGCTCGCACGCTAACCGGAACGCTGCCATCCTATAACAGACCGTAGTCCTTTTCCGCATGACGTCGCTGTGATATCCAGGCTCTGCCCGCGGATATCAGTCCCAGTGTCTGCCCGGGGTTCGAACAGCCGATGACGGAGCGTGAACTGATCGATACCGTGCTGCGGCTGGCGTGCGCGGCTGTCACGTCGGGCCGGGGCGGTCCCTTCGGTGCCGTCGTAGTCTTGGACGGGAGGATAATTGGTCGCGGAGAGAACCGGGTCACGTCGGAGAACGATCCTACTGCGCACGCTGAAGTGATAGCGGTTCGCAATGCGTGCCGCGAGATAGGGCACTTCGAACTCCTGGGTGCGGTCCTCTACGCCAGTTGTGAGCCTTGTCCGATGTGTCTTGGCGCCGCCTACTGGGCGCGGGTCGAGAAAATCGTCTTTGCCGCCGACCGCGCCGATGCGACGGCGGCCGGTTTCGACGATGCATTTATCTACGACGAAATCCTGCGTCGGCCGGACCAACGACGTATCGAGACGGTGGCGTATCGCGATCCCGCCCCCGGGTTTGATGCACTGGCTCCCTTCAGACTCTGGCGTGAGAAAGAAGACAAGATTCGCTACTGAAGGTTAGCTCGCTCCAGCCGCGCCGCACCCAGCTACCCCTCGGTGGGTCTCAAAAGGATCACCGGGATCTTGCGCGAAGTTGCCTTTTGGTAAGACTCGTAGGGTTTGTACATCTGCACGAGCTTTGGCCACAGTCGGTCGCGCTCGCTGTCGGATGCAAACTCCGCACGCATCTTGCGCACACGTCCGTTCAGTTCGACTTGGGCTTCAGGGTTCGCGCGTAGGTTGTGGCACCAAGCCGGTGAACGCACGTCGCCGCCGTGCGAGGCGACCAGCGCGTAGCTGTCGCCGTCGATCAGATAGAGCAGGGGAACGGTACGTGTTTTGCCCGACTTTCGGCCGGTCGTGCTCAGCAGTATGACCGGTGCTTTGAAGAACGTGCCGCCGAGCTTGCCGTTCGACAGTCGGTACAAGAAATTGTGCAGCCGCGTCACCGCGTGCTCGATCGCGCGTACGAAGCCGGGAAAGTTGCGGCCGGTGTGCTTAGTCGGGGGTGTGGTGTTTTGATTGCTCATGATTACGAGTCTCCTCATCTCTTCCCCGGCGGTGAATACTCGGGGCCGCAGTCGCCCCGTTCGGGCGAGTAATACTCAAGAACCTGGATGAATGCATGCAATTTGTCACCTTAGGCTTTCCGACTCGATCGGCCTAAAGCGACAAGCACATAGAACCTCGACCAATCCATGAGCCGCCTCTCGCAAACCTATGCGTTCGCTGTAGTTTCTCTCGCGCTCATATACAGCCAATCAAACCTCGCCTGGGTTTGCCGACACTTGTAGTGCTGACACTGACCATGCCGACCAGCCCACCGCACCGGCGCGCTGGTCGGCATGGCAGATGCCATAGCGGTTTCCTCGGCACACTACCGTGGAGTTTTTCCCGTTACCTAGCTTCGCAACGGTTACACTGGATGCGTGGTGACTAAGTGCCCGTAGAACCCGATCAACAACATGCGACAGAGACACTAGAAGGCGGCCTGTCCGGCTCTTGGCTCGGACTTAAGTTTTTAGCCGTGCCGTTCCTAGTGGCAATCCTCGTGGGTGGTGTGGTGTTGACCGACCTGCGTGCGGGGGTTGGCAATTCCGACGGCTTCGTATGCACGACCGCCGACCGTTGGCGTAAGCAGTTTGGCGAGGCTTCATCCGAACTTCGGGTGATCCGCGTCGATGTGGCATTCCGCGGGCGTGCTAAGAAGTTCGGTCCCGGCGAAGGTGTGGTGGTTGCCGCAACCGGCCTCGACCTTGACGGTTTGCAGAAAGTGGTTGCGACCGCGGCAGATCCTCCGGGCCTGGGTTCTGTTCTCTACGAGGGTATCCAGAACCAGGTTTGGGAGTACGCGGGCAAGCTCCACCGCGATATCAACTACACGGCGCTTACCTTGGTACACCCGGTAGCGTCGAGCTACGGCGTCGCTCCTCCGACCGAGCTTGTTGAGAACGAAGACGGCGAAATGGTCGAGGTAGCGATGTTACCCGAACTCAACCGCGTGGGCGCCGACGTGCTCTACGAGTCGGGACTGAGCCCGGAGTTGACCCGAGATCACTCCCTCGAGCAATGTCAGGGCTTTGATTCTTGGGCGACCCAGGCTGCAGCTTCGGGCGATGCGATGACTAAGTTTGCACGAATAGCCAATCGCGTTGCTAAGCACCTGGTCGCTCCTGCCGACGATCAGACCGAGGAGAATGTTTGCACCGCGATCCGTGAGCAAACTTTCACCCCTCATCAGGCGCAGGTTGCGCTCGTCATGGGTGCGCGTCATGTCGGCCTCTCGGCATTCGCGATCACCGGCGCGCAGCCCGAACGACGCTACCTGGCCTCGGTATGGGCGGGGCGGCGTGGCTGGCTGCTCCTCGACCTTGAGGACCCCGAGACCGGCTATCTCGACGATGCGCCGGCGCTGCTTGCCAAGGCACCGGTATTGGCCGAGTTTGCGGTCGCCAATCACGGATTCTGGAACCCCACCGCAGTCGCCTACACCGCCACACCGGAGGATGGGGCTTATGCGCCGATTGTCCGCACCGCCTGGCAGGGGCCGGGAACAAACACGGCCGACGGCACGCCGACGACGCACGTGCGTACATTCGCGCTCGCAGAGGTATGCCGATGAAGCCGGTAGAATATAGCCACAGCACGTGGCTCTCGGGCCAACGAATGCTGCGCATCCGCAGCCGCGACGTCGCGATCTTCGCAGTTCTATGTTTGATCGCCGCCGGTGCAGTTGCGACCGGGGCCATGGCTTCGCGTCAGGTCACGCCGACAGCGGCCCGTTCGATCGCGACGATGTTGCGGCGCTTGGAGGCTACACCGGATCTGCCCAACGTGGTTCTCGTTGACGAGAACCAGAGTTGGTCGCCGCTTCTGTCGCTGACCCAGCGTACAGAGTCGGTGGTCGCATTCTACGGCGCCGGCTGCGAAGAGTGCCAGAAAATCGTCCCGCGGATGGTTGCCGCTTTGGGCGTTGACGGACCATGGCTGTTGGTGGTCAAGGCCGACGAAGATGCCGGCGAAGTGCGTAGGCGTTTGAACGACCTGGGCTTGCGACGGCTGCGCTTCGTTATCGACAAGAAGGGGCAGCTCGCCGAAGGCGGCAACGTCGATGTGCTGCCAACTGTTTTCCGTGTCGGTTCTCACGGCCAGGTGCTCGAGCGCATCGAAGGAACCCAGGAGTATGTATTCGAGCGCTTGTTGCGCCGGTTCGGCGGCGGCGTGTACGCGCGCGTCGAGGGCGGACCAGACGGACAGGTGCGGTGGGAAAGGCGATGAGCGAACTTGACCGATACCGAAATCGCCCGATTCCAGGGCGCCGCCCGCAAAGGCTGACGCAGGCAGCGTCTGCCGTTGCGGGAGCCCCGACGGCGGGTGCCCGGGATCTATCGCCCGAGGGCCTCGCCCCCGAACTGATCGAACTTACTGAGGACCATCAGCAGGCAGAGCGCCGCCTCGCCAATGAGCACGTTCGAAAACTGATCGACGCCCCGAGATCCACCGGGCTGCAGATGCGCGACGACGAGAGTTACGATCTGATCGCAGCGTCGGCGGGCGCCGATCTGCTGGTCTCGGTGCGTGACATCCACATGATCTTTACAACCGGCTTTAAGCCGCCCGTGCACGCCTTGCGTGGGGTGACGCTCTCGGTGCAGCGCGGTTCGATCATGGGACTGCTCGGGCCGAACGGTTGCGGAAAAACCACGACCCTGTCTTGCGTGCTCGGCTTGCTCAACCCGCAGCGGGGTTCTATCCATATCGACGGGCGCCTGGTGGGTTACGGCGGATTCGACGGCAAGAAACGCTTGTACGGCGTGGTTCTTGAAGATACGCGCCTTCCTCCGTTTCTCAGTGTCGCGGAGTCCTTACGGCTGGTTTGTTCGATGTGCGGCCTCGACGATTTTGACGCCAAGATCGAGTTCGAGAAAGTTACCAACATGTGTGAGATCGGCTCGGTTCACGACCGTCGCATCAACGAGTTGTCGAAAGGACAAGCGCGCCGCGTCGGCCTGGCCGCGGCGTTGATCGGTGATCCGCCGTTGCTGGTTTTGGACGAACCAAGCTCAGGACTCGATGTCGCCGCGCGTTTGGAATTTGACGAGGTGCTGCGTCGGCTGCACGACGGCAAGCGCACGGTTATCATCGCGTCGCACTTCTTAGGCGACGTGCAGAACACATGTACGCACGTCGGCGTGATGCGCGACGGTCGCGTGAAAGTTGCCGGGCCTACTGAGACGCTGTTGGACCTGACCGAGCCGACATCCAAGAACGGCGTCAAGTCGAATATTTTCGTCGAAGAGCGCTTCCTGCCGGTTTTGGCGCGAGAGGGGGTCGCATGCGGTACCTGCACCTACCCCGGCTTGGTGCAAGTGCTCACCGACAAGCCGGATCACCTCAGCGTGCCTATGCTGGTTAACTCCGGAGTCGTTCCGCGTCGTATGGAACCCAGGGTGAGTCTGGTGTCGGTGTACACCGCGCTCATCAACGAAGAACACGAAGAGGTTCCGTCATGAATTCTTCATCCTCGCTGATCGCGCTCTTTATTCGCGACCTGCTCCGCCGACGGATTTTGTGGTTCCTAGTTACGCTTATCGCCGCAATGGTCGCGTTCAACTACCTGCTTGCGCAGAATTCTGCCACTGCGGTAGAAGGCGGTGCCTCGGCCGACGCGGCTTTGCATCAGGCCGCTGCGACATTCGACCAGTGGATCGCCTACATACTCCCACGAATCATGGTCGTCGGCGTAGTGATGGCGGTGTTGATTGCACCCGAATCCCGTCGCAATGGGACAACCCAGTTCGTGCTTAGCGTACCGATGAAACGCCGTTCGCTGGCGTTTACTCAGTTCGCCTCGATCGCGGTGTTCATCTCTATCGCGTACATGATCATCCACTTCGGCGTGGCGATCGGTGGCTGGCGCGTAGGCACTGTAGGCCTGGCGGAGGCGGCCGGCGCGTGGGTCACTCTGGTGATTCCGGCACTGGCAGTCTCGGCGGTGGTATTCGCGCTCTCACTGGTATTCTCGCTCGCCGCGACCCTGGTGCTGTGTCTTGCGATCCCAAGCGGGTTGGTAGTCCTGACCGAAGCGGTACGACAGGCCGAGGCGTTCGATCCGACGGTGCCGCTAAAGATGCTCGAGCACGCAGCCTTCCTTTTTCCGGCCTGGGAGAACCTGATCTTCTGGCCGCGGTTGCCGACCGAAGCCCTGAATATGGGGCCCGCGACACCCGGCTGGGGATGGCTTCTTGCCCATGAAGTGCTGGTGGTTGCCTTTTGGGTGATGCTTGGCAGCTGGCTGTATCTACGTCACGACTTCGGATCGCGCACCGCGCTGAAGTAAGGCCGACGGGCGGCAAGTTGCGCCCGGATCTCCTCGAGGCGTTCCTTTTCGTCTCCGTCTACTGCGGGGTAGGTGGGTTTCATCTCTTGCAGAGTACGATCGAGAATATCGGCGACCAGTACACGCATCGTCGGCTTGTCATCGGCGGGCACCGCGTACCACGGGGCCCACGGTCTTGACGTCGCGGCGAGGGCCTCTTGGTAGGCGTGCATGTACGCGGGCCAATGTTTGCTTTCGGCCAAGTCGCCCTCGGAGAACTTCCAGTGCTTGTCGGGCTCTTCTAAACGGCTGAGAAAGCGGCGGTGCTGTTCTTGCTGAGAGACGTTGAGAAAGAATTTCAGGATCACGGTTCCGTTGCGTGCCAAATGTTCTTCGTGGTCTCGGATCGAAGCGAAGCGTTCTTTCCAGAGCCGCTCGAGCTGCTTCTTGGTCGGAGGATTCGATAGCCGGGGGAGGCGCTGTCCGGCCAGGTATTCGGGGTGGACGCGCACGACCAGCGTCTCTTCGTAATAGCTACGGTTGAATACGCCGAAGCGGCCGCGTTCGGGAAGACGCACCGCAGAGCGCCAGAGAAAATCGTGATCCAGCTCTTCTTTAGAGGGCTGTTTGAATGCGAATACCTGAAACCCTGCCGGGTTTACGCCGCTGAACACGGTACGGATCGTCGAGTCTTTGCCGGCTGCATCCATCGCTTGGAAGACGCACAACACCGCGCGGCGATCTTCCGCGTACAGCGCACGCTGGTGTTCGTAGAGCCTCTCGACGATCTTCCCGAGTTCTCTCTTTGCGTCCGAACCGCTGAGCTTTGCCTCCGGTGTGGTAGCGCAGCACTCGAGCGAGAACTTACCATCAAACGGTACGTGGAACACCGACTCGGGTAGGGCGAACAAACCATTGGCGCTTTTCTGCTTGGCCATTTGCGGTCCTTTGCGCGATACCCCGCCGGCTTCGCTGTCAGGTTGTGTCGCTGCTCCGGCGGCGCAAGCGGGCAGAAACTGCTGCGAACACCTCGGTTGCGCCGACGCCGGAGAACAGGAATACCAGCGGGAGAATCGGGATTCGGTAACGCATCTTGCTGACCAGTAGTGCGTAACCGAAGGCGAACGAGAGAATAGTTGCAAGTAGCAACAAGGTTTCAGCGCGACGTATTCGTAGCGCGAAGCCCACACCGATGAGCGCGAGCAATAGCTCGGAACCGAAGCTGACCGCGCTGACCGTGTTGCGTAGTCGGCGTGGAAAGCTGGCGTTTTCGGGTAAGCGCGTGTCCTGTTCGTGCATCTTCGCCCTTTCTTTCGGATAGTCGGTGGCGAGCCGAGTCGGGTAGAGCTCCCAGAATTGCACGAACCTTTTGCTTGTATGACTAATCTGAGCCTTGGTGTCATGGACCAGGCTCTCGATTATCGCGCTCAGCGGATTTCTCGGCTCGCCCGATCGCGACTCGGCAATGGTGTGCCTCGCACCTCCCATGGCCACCGGGCTCACCGATCCTTGTACCGCCAGGTTGCGTAGGCTCCACGGCGCGAGCGCGAGTAGACACGCCGCCCCCAGTGCCGCCGCGTGGGTGGTGGCGCGGCGGAGCTTCGGTGCGGGTATGCGAAGGAACAGCCACACGACTACGACGGGAAGGAAAAACAGTGCGACCTGTCGAAGCTGCACCATGAGTCCGATAAGAAAGCCGGCAGTCGCCGTGGTCGTTAAGCTGTCACGTGCGGTCGCCTTGAGGCACAGCGCGACGAGCGCGACGACTGCCACGGCGGTGATCGCTTCTGGGTAAAAGAGCGCCGAAGAGATGACCATCAGCGGGTCGAGCGCTACGAGCACGGCCGCGACTGCGGCCGCCGGGTACCCAAACAGCCGTTCGCCGAGACGTAGTGTCACCAGTGCGATGATTCCTGCTACCGCCGCGTGGGCGATTCGTAGAGCGACCAGCGGTTCGGGCAGCACCGCGAGAAGGCCGGCCAGCAGGACCGGGAAGACCGGTACGCGGTTGTAGTTTTGGCCGAAGCCGTCGCCGCTGAGGATGCTCCGAGCGGCATCGACGTAGTGGGTTTCGTCGGCGAAGTGGAACTCACTGCCCATCACGATTGCAGCGGCGACCCGCGTGATCACCGCGATAGACAAGAGTATTGGGGTGAGCCCTCGAGCCCTCATGATTGCCGCATAGTATACACGTTGATTGCTAAGAGAAGGTGACGGCGAATAGAGCGATGAGGCAGCCATAACGCCGCCGCAACACGCTGTGCGGAACAAATTTCACCAACCGCTCTTTGACCTGCCTACCACCCGCCGCGAGCTTCGAGGATATCAGAGGTTTGGCCGGGCTTCACGCCCGTGGTCGCAGGTCGGCTACCAGAGTTGCGCGAGGATCATGAACAATCCGACGATGGAGACCGCGAACATCGCGGTGCGGAGGTACCTGATACCGAAGAGATAGGCCGCGAAATGGCCGACGCGTCCCCAGAAGAAGACAGTGGCACCGAGAGCAGTGGTTTCGTTGCTGGCGCCGGTGGTATGGGCGATCAGCACGAGGGCGGCGAACGGAGCGAGGTTCTCAACCAGGTTAAGGTGGGCGCGTTTGGCGCGGCCCACCCAAGGCGCGAAGCCCAGGTCGGTGTCGCGGTTGCCGAAACCCCATTTGACGCCGTTCTCAGCGGCCAACTGTCCGCTGACGTAGACCAGCGGAATAGTGAGGCAGAGAACGGCACTGTAAATGAGCATCCAGAGATCGGTAGTCACGGGGGGCCTCCTGGGCGAAACACGCGCGCCTAGACGCCGCGTGCTTGTTCGTATGCGGTGATCTTGTCCTCGTGTCGAAGCGTCAAGCCGATCTGATCCCACCCGTTGATGAGCCGCTCACGCAGGAAACTGTCCAGCGTGAATTCGATCTTTTCGCCCGACGGCGTCGTCAGTGTCTGTGCCGGCAGGTCTATGTCAAGCCGGTAGCCTTCGGTAGCACGCACCTCGGCGAACAATCTCTCGATCGTTGCTTCGGGGAGCACCACGGGGACGATCGAATTGTTGATACAGTTGTTGAAGAAGATGTCGGCGAACGACGGCGCGAGTACTGCGCGAAAACCGTAATCGTCGAGCGCCCACGGGGCGTGTTCGCGCGAAGATCCGCAGCCGAAGTTTTCCTTTGCCAGCAGGATGGAGGCGTCCCGGTAGCGCGCTGCGTTCATCTCAAAATCGGGATCCGGCGTTTTGCCGTCGTCTTTGAATCTCCAATCGAAAAACAGGTAGCGGCCATAGCCGGTACGCTCGATTCTTTTCAGAAACTGCTTCGGGATGATCTGGTCAGTGTCGACGTTAAGTGCATCCAAAGGGGCTACAATTCCCGTTAGTTGGGTCGTTTTATTCATGTTGATTCTTTGCCTGGGTAGGTTCCTGAGTGCACCGCGGTGTCGTTGCTGCCGCAGCGCCTTACTTGAAGTGCCAACTGCGGATGTCGGTGAAGCGACCGGTGACCGCAGCCGCACTCGCCATCGCCGGACTTACCAAGTGCGTACGGCCACCTTTGCCTTGGCGGCCCTCGAAGTTGCGGTTCGAGGTCGATGCGCAACGGTCGCCGGGCGAGAGCACGTCGTCGTTCATCGCCAAGCACATCGAACAGCCGGGCTCGCGCCACTCAAAGCCGGCTTCGCGGAACACTGCATCGAGGCCTTCGGCCTCGGCTTGTTCTTTGACCTTGTGCGAGCCGGGAACCACCAAGGCTTGGTCGATGGTAACGTTTACCTTGTGACCACGGGCGACCTTCGCGGCCTCACGGAGATCTTCGATACGGCTGTTGGTGCACGACCCGATGAAGACTTTGTTCACTCGCACCTCGGTGATCGGCACGCCTTCGCCGAGGCCCATGTACTCGAGAGCGCTCTGCGCAGATCTGCGTTCGTTCGCATCGGCGATCTCCGCGAGCACCGGCGTGCGACCTTTGATGCTGGTTACCATTCCGGGCGAGGTGCCCCAGGTAACCTGTGGTTCAATCGAAGCCGCGTCGAGAATGACTGAGGTATCGTAGCTACAGTCGGGATCCGACGCCCACGCTGCCCACTCTCTGTCGAGCTCTTCGTCGCTTTTGTCTTTGGGCAAGTAGGGGCGGCCGTGCAGGTATTCGAGCGTGGTCTTGTCCGGCGAAATCAGTCCCGCGCGCGCGCCGGCTTCGATTGTCATGTTGCAGACCGTCATGCGGCCTTCCATCGACAGCGCTCTAATCGCTTCGCCGGTGAACTCGATCACGTAGCCGGTGCCGCCTGCGGTGCCGATCTTGCCGATGATCGCCAGCACGATGTCTTTCGATGTCACGCCCGTGGGCAGCGTTCCATCGACACGGATCTCCATCGTCTTGGAGCGGCGTTGCGACAATGTCTGCGTGGCCAGCACGTGTTCCACCTCGCTAGTGCCGATGCCGTGCGCGAGCGCACCAAAGGCTCCGTGGGTGGAGGTGTGAGAGTCGCCACAAACGATGGTCTGCCCCGGCTGGGTCAACCCCAGTTCGGGGCCGATTACGTGCACGATCCCGTTGAGCGGATGGTGCATCCCGAAGCATGTGACCCCGGCCTCTTTGCAGTTGGCTTCGAGCGTCTCGCACTGCTGCCTGGAAAGCGCGTCGGCGATCGGGCGCGAGCGGTCGGTGGTCGGGATGTTGTGGTCCATCGTCGCGAAAGTGAGTTCGGGGCGTCGCACCTTACGGCCCGCTAAACGCAGGCCTTCGAAGGCCTGCGGTGAGGTCACCTCGTGGATGAAATGACGGTCAATATAGATAATTGCGTCGTTCCCCGGCTCTTCGTGGACCAGGTGCGCCTTCCAGATCTTCTCGTAGATGTTCTCAGCCATGACAGCCCAAAAGCATAGCGAGAGCGTCCGACTCGTTCCAACCCATTGACCCGTTCGGGTGGGTGGCGGTGCGATGGGAAATATTCGGCCTTTTTCTCTCTGCTCGGGGACGCTACAAGAAGAAGATGATGGGACGAGTTTCTGCGCTTGCGGCGTTCCTGTTTGCCCTATGCCCGGCCGCTGCCTGGGCGGCGACGATTGCTGTACCGGCGGGCCAACCGACGATTCAGGCGGCGCTCGATGCCGCCGGCCCGGGTGACACCGTCGAGGTCGCCGACGGCGTCTATTCAGAGAAGGTCGTGTTCACCAACGGCGGCAGCCTTGGCGGCGGATCGCTGGTGCTGCGCGCGGCCGCGGGCGCGAGCCCGATCCTAGACGGCACCGGTGTGACCGGTGCCAACATGGTGCTGATCGATACCCGAAGTTACGTCGAAGTCGCCGGATTCGAAATCCGCAACAACCTCGGGGTCAACGACGGCTCGGGCATACGAATTATCGGCAACGGAACCAACATCGAGATTCGCGACAACGTAATCCACGACATGCGTGGACTGCACGCTATGGGCATCACGGTCTACGGGACCGATGCGCAGCCGATCGAGAATCTGATCATCGACGGAAACGAAATCTATGACTCGGAGCCCGCGACCAGCGAGGCGCTCACGCTGAACGGCAACGTCACCGACTTCCAAGTCACCAACAACACGGTGCGCGACGTCAACAACATAGGGATCGATTTTATCGGCGGCGAGACCGACATCCAGCCCGACCAAAACCTCGTTGCCCGCAACGGCCTGTGCGCGGGTAACACGGTGATCAATGCCAACTCAAACTACGGTGGCGGTTTCGCAGGCGGCATCTACGTAGACGGCGGCCGCGATATCGTTGTTGAGCGCAACACCGTGACCGGGTCGGATCTAGGCATCGAGATCGGTGCGGAAAACGCCGGGCTGCTGACCAGCGGGATCATCGTTCGCGACAACTTTGTCTATGACAACGACAAAGTCGGCATTGTCTTCGGCGGCTTCAAGTCGAGCGTCGGCCGCGCTAACGACAATTTTTTTCTGCACAACACCCTGTACAAGAACGACACGCTCAGCGCCGGCTTCGGCGAGTTCTGGATCCAGTACGCCGAGAACAACACCATCGGTAACAACATCGTCTACTCGGGCACCCAGAATCTCGTGTTGTATTCTGAAGCCGGCAACGTCGGCGCGCTGCTTGACTACAACCTTTGGTATACCGAAGCGGGCAGCGGCGCTGCCCGCTTCGTTGTCAACGGAACCGAGTACGCGGGGTTCGCGGCCTACCAAGCGGCGACAGGCCAGGATGCCTCCGGCCAATTCGCCGATCCGTCGCTCGTCGATGCTGATAACGGCGATCTGCATATCGCGGCGGCTTCGCCCGCAGTCGACGCGGGAGATCCCGCATTCGTTGCCGGCCTCGGCGAGACCGACATCGACGGGGCGCCGCGGGTTGTGAACGCACGCGTCGATATCGGTGCCGACGAGCTCAGCTGCGGCGACGGTAACCTCGATGCGGGCGAGGAGTGCGACGATTCCAACCTCATCGACGGCGACGGTTGTGACTCGAATTGCACAGTGACGGCCTGCGGCAATGGTGTCGCGACCCCCTCGACTGGTGAGCAGTGCGACGACGGTGGAGCCGCGGCGGGCGACTGCTGCGATGCTGTGTGTCAGTTCGAGGCCTCCGGTTCGGCTTGTGTGGATGCCGATGCCTGCTCGATCAACGACCAGTGCGACGGGGCGGGGACGTGCGTCGGCTCTACGCTGCCCGAACCTGCATGCCTGGTGGTCACGGCGCCGGGTAAGGCCCAGATCCGACTCCGCGACCGCGCAGGTACCGATAAGGACCAGCTCAAGTGGAAATGGACGAAAGGCGAGGAAACTCTGCTCGCCGATTTCGGTGATGCAACGGTGAGTACCTCGTACTCGCTATGCGTTTACGATGAATCCGCCGCCGGCAGCGTGACAAACCTCATGCTGAGTGTGACGGTATTTGCCGGCGGTCAGTGCGGTAGAAACGCCTGCTGGCAGAGTTCCGGCACCAAGGGCTTCAGGTATAAGGACAAGGCCGCTTCGGCCGGTGGGGTTCAGGCTATCAAGCTGAGCGCCGGCGCTGACGGCAAGGCCAGAATCGGCGTCAAGGCACGTGGCGGAGGCCTGGTGCTGCCTTCGTTGCCGCCGGCTCAGGATCCGGCTGTCGTGGTACAACTGAAGAACACCAACGGTGTATGCTGGACATCAAGGTTTGCGGCTCCCGCGCTGCGTGACGACGCTGAGCAATTTAAGGATAAAGGGGAATGACACGAGTGACCAATCTTGCGCGCGTAGGCCGAAGTCGGTTTGCGGCATCTTGTTCAGTCTTGCTGTTGCTTGCCGCCGGTTGTGCCACTTTCACCGCGAACTCCGGCGGCCGTACGGCGAAAGGGCGTATCAGGGCCGGGGAGGCAACTGAGGCGCAGACGGCCCGGCGCTCCACCCGCGCGGTCACGGTCGACGTCGAAGACCGTACCCACCTGCAAGCAACCCCGGTTACGCTGCGCAACGTATATGAACGCGGCTACGAGCTAGGGCGAGACTCAACTAGCGAAGTCGGCCGCCCGATCCTCAAACAACGGACCTATTCGACGCGGGATAGAATTATTCGCGGGGTGTTTTCGCGGTCCTTCGTTGCAACCTGTCGGTCGGGCAGTTTGTTCTCTCAGGCGCAAGAAGGTCCGTGTGGATCGATGCCGCTGGCAGAACTGCGCGCTGAACAGGGCGAAGCGTGGACGGTCGCCGGAATTTTGTCGGAACCGGGACTCGACCAGGTTTACTACGTGATTGGTAAGAACGTCGAGGGCGGCATCCTCTATGTCGCCGTCGATGAAGGCGGGTATTTGAAGTCCGGACAGAACGTCGCGTGGCGCGCGGACGACGGCGATCCCTATGAACAAAGCGGTCTACCGCTCGATTACATTCGTATGGACATCGCTCTCGAATCTGCAAAACAGATGGTCGAATTCCAGCACGAACGTGGGATCGTCGAAGGCGCTTCTCATCTGAACTTCGACTTGTTGTACGCCGGTCGCGCGCAAGGGACCCGTACCAAGGCGGTTCGGCTGCTCTACAAAGAATACAGCCCATACATAACCGGTCGCGAGATTCATTCCGAAGAACTCGTCTACCGCCTCTACGATGACACCATAAAGTTCAAGAAGTTTCGTATCCGCGTGCACGACGCCGACAACCAGACGATCAGCTACCGGGTCGAAAGCGACGCCGCCCAAGACGGCTGAAGCGGGCCTCGTGTGCCCATCGCGCGGGTCGAAGCGCCCCTTGACGGGGCACCGCCGGGTGCATTCGGAGCCGCGTGGACGGCGCTGCCAAATGGCGCGGCGCTAGCGTATACTCACGGCGCCATGAAGAGCAGTGAAAGGGGCGAATCCAGCCTCGAGAAAGTTATCGACGCGGTCACCGAGAGCTATTCGGGAGGCCGCAGTATCGACAGCCTCGAAAGCGCGGCGCTTCCCAACCAAAGGCAGATCACCGATGCCCTCTGGCACCTTCTGCACGTTGTCTACATGGGGTTTTATTCGACGCGGCAGCTGTCTGAGGTCAACCTGCGCCAGTCGATCGGCGAACATTTGTACCGAGCCTTTGAGACGCTGTCGGGGCAAATCGCGCGGGCCGTGTTGTACGGACGGCAAAAAGGTGGGGCACCCGGCGATCCCGATCTCCAATGGAGCGAGCGTGCAGTGCTCGAGGTGTTCGAAAGGATCCCCGAAATCCGTGCGCAGCTGTCTATGGACGTGGAGGCGGCATTCGCGGGCGATCCGTCGGCCAAAAGCATCGAAGAGATCATCTTTTCGTATCCCTCGGTTCACGCGATCACCGTCTATCGCTTGGCGCACGAGTTCCACCGCAGGCGCGTGCCGATGATACCGCGCATTATGGCTGAGGCCGCGCACAGCAGGACCGGTATCGACATCCATCCGGGTGCGTTGATCGGAAAGCGTTTTTTCATCGATCACGGCACCGGCGTTGTTCTCGGTGAGACCAGCATCATCGGTGACAACGTAAAGATCTACCAGGGGGTTACGCTCGGTGCGCTATCGTTGCCCCGCGACGCCGGCGGCGAGTTGATCCGTGAGAGCAAGCGCCATCCGACGCTCGAAGACGACGTGACGATCTATGCCGGCGCAACTATCCTTGGTGGCGAGACCGTCATAGGGCGTGGCTCGGTGATCGGCGGCAACGTGTGGCTGACGGAATCGGTACCTCCGTATACCCGCGTGACCTACTCGGACAACAGCTGCTCACAGGAACGCCAGCCGCAGGACACAGCTGACCAGCTGCCCTCCACGCGTCCGCGCGCGATCAAGTAGCGTCATGTCGGACGTTGATTTGTTGACAGACCCCACCCCCGAGCATGCGATGCTGCGCGAGACGGTGCGCCGCTTCACAGAAAGTGAGATCGAGCCGCAAGCCGAGCGACACGATGAAACCGGCACGCTGAATGTTGCATTGATGCGTCGCTGCGGAGAACTCGGGCTGCTCGGGCTTACCATTCCAGCAGCAGACGGCGGCGCTGGGATGGACGCGGTCGCGGCCGTCATCGCGCACCACGAGATGGCGAAATCCGACCCCGGTTTCACCTTAGCCTACCTTGCCCACTATCTGTTGTTCGTAAACAACTTCTACAACGCATCCACGCCGGAGCAGCGCGAGCGGATTCTGCCCCAGGTTCTCAGCGGTGAGTGGGTCGGCGCGATGGGAATGACTGAGCCGGGGGCCGGTACCGACGTGCTCGGCATGAAAGCTACGGCGCAGCGCAAGGGTGATGTCTACATTCTTAACGGCGCGAAGACCTTCATCACCAACGGTTACGAGGCCCAATGCGTTCTGACCTACGCCAAAGTCGACGGCAAGGTCACGGCCTTCGTCATCGAACGTGACTTTTCTGGGTTCTCAACCGGCAACCCGATCAAAAAGATGGGCATGCGCGCGTCAACGATGTGCGAACTCAACTTTGAGAACTGCGAAGTTCCGGTTGCGAATCGTTTGGGTGAGGAGGGCGGCGGTATCACTTGTATGATGCGCAACCTCGAGATCGAGCGCATGTGTCTCGCGGCGATGAGTCTCGGCATCGCCGATCGGTGTCTGCGCATCATGGTCGCGTACGCGCAACAACGTCACGCGTTCGGCAAGCCGATTGCAGAGTTCGGTCAGATTCAGAAGTACATCGGTGACTCGTATGCGCTCTGCGAGGCCTCGCGGGCTCTGGTCTACAGAGAGGCGGCGAAGGTCGGCCCCGGCAGCCGCAATCGACTCGGTACCGATGCCGCCAAGCTTTTCGTTGCGCCTGCCGCCAAGCAGATCGCCGATAATGCCATGCAAGTGCTCGGCGGCTATGGGTACACCAACGAATACAAGGTCGAGCGGTTTCTTCGCGATGCCAAATTGAACGAGATCGGCGGCGGAACGCTCGAGAGTCACCAGAAGAACATCACGCGGGATCTCACCCGTTAACAAGCGCGACACGTACTTTGGGTTACACGGAGGATCGATGGCCAAGCCGGAAGTGAAAGCGGATCTTTTTGACATCATGTATTCTTGCCGGGCGATGCGGCGTCTGAAGCCGGACCCGGTACCGGAAGCGGTTCTCGAACAACTGATCGATGCCGCGGTGCAGTGTCCGAGCGGCAGCAACGCGCAGAACTGGCGTTTCGTGATCGTGCGCGACAAAGCCAAGCTCCTCGAGGTCCAGAAGCTGTGGAAGGCGGCCTGGATGTTTTACGGCAAGACCATCAACACGGTGCTGCGGCCGGGTGAGGATGCGGAGTCGAAAGCCCGGCAAGACAAAGCCGGCAGCTACATGGTTGATCACGTCCACGAGGCTCCCGCGCTGATCTTCGTTTGCGCGCGGCACGACGACGTTGCCGCCGAGGCGTTCAAGTCGCCGGCGACTTTGAAGGCCGCAGCCGAGCACTTTGGTTTGGGAGGTACAGCCAGGCTCGCGGCTGCCACCAAGCGTACGCAGACCCAACTTGCCGATGGCGCGGCCTTTCCGGCCGTGCAAAACATCCTGCTCGCGGCCAGGGCGCTCGGCCTCGGAGCGGTGTTGACGACCCCGCATCTGTTTCACCCCGGTAAGTTCGAGAAGATCATCGGGCTGCCCTCCGACGTCATGCTTTGCGCGGTGATTCCGGTAGGCTACCCGCTGGGTAAGTTCGGACCGGTTAAGCGACCGCCTGCCCGCGATGTCATCTCATGGGATACCTTCTGAACTCACGCTAGGCCGGTCTCCCCCGAGGGGGTGGCCCTACATTTGCCGTTTTTGCCGCATTGCGACAAAAACTGCGTGTCCGAAGGAGGATTCCGATTCATGTCTGATGCAGCGATCAATCAATACAAGGCCGATTTGCGTTCCATGGAGTTCACCCTCTATGAACACCTGAAAGTTCAAGAGGTGTTCACGGAAGATTATTTCTCCCACCTCTCTCGTGAAGAGTGCGACCAGATCATCGAGCAAACCGCGCGCTTCGCCGATGAGTATATCGGTCCGCTCAACGGACCCGCCGATCGCGCGGGATGTACGATCGTGGACGGGCAAGTCATCACCCCCGAGGGTTTTAAAGCGGCCTGGAGCAAACTCTACGAACTCGGTGTTCCGAACTTTGCGGTGCCGCTGGAGCACGGTGGCTTTCAGGGGCCGAGTTCGGTCGGAAGTGTACTCCACGAGCTGCTCTCGGGTGCGAACTGTTCATTCAACATGTACCCATCGCTTACACTCGGCGCGATGGATCTCGTTGCGACCTTCTGCAAGGGCAAGGTACGCGAGACCTTTCTCGAGCCGATGATGGACGGCCGCTTCGGCGGTACGATGTGTCTGTCTGAGTCGCAGGCCGGCTCCGACGTCGGCTCGGCGACGACCAAGGCCGTCAAGATCGAAGACAACCGCTACAAGATCTCCGGTACTAAGTGTTGGATCTCAGCCGGCGATCACGACCTCGGCGAGAATATCGTCCATCTCGTGCTTGCGCGCGTTGAGGGAGCACCGGCTGGAACTAAGGGGATCTCGTTGTTCGTTGTTCCCAAGTACCGGGTAAACGACGACGGCTCGGTCGGTGAGTCGAACGATGTCCAGACCGTATCGATAGAGCATAAGCTCGGCATCAAGGCTTCGTCGACCGCCGTGCTGGCGTTCGGCGAGAACGACAACTGCGAAGGCTTCCTGGTTGGTGGTGAAGAAAACTCCGGCATGAAGCAGATGTTCCAAATGATGAACAGTGCGCGCATCATCGTCGGCATCCAGGGGTTGGCGGCTGCGAGCAGTGCTTACCTAAACGCGCTGGCATACGCGCGTGACCGCAAGCAAGGCTCGTCGGTCAAGGCCTTTAAGGATCCGAACGCGCCACGCGTAGCGATCATCGAGCACTCCGATGTACGGCGCATGCTCATGGAGATGAAGGCCCGTGTCGAAGGCATGCGTTCTTTGGTGGTCAAACTTTCCAAGCACCAGGATCTCTCGTTGGCACTGGCTGAGAAGGACCCGGATACCGCGAACTATCACAAGGGACAGGTGGACCTGCTGACCCCGATCGTCAAGGCATACTGTTCCGATCAGGGCTTCCGTGTATGCGAGCTCGCCGTCCAGGTGTACGGCGGCGCCGGGTACGTCCAAGACAACCCGGTTGAGCAGTATCTGCGCGACTCCAAGATCTTCTCGATCTACGAAGGCACCAATCACATCCAGGCGCTCGACCTCGTGGTTCGCAAACTACGTGGACGCAAGGGCCAGGATCTCGTCGACTTCACCAGCAACATGACCGAGTTCATCCAGACGAATGCCAACGATCCGGGCATCGGCGCCGAAGTACGAGCGCTTGGTGCCGCGGCGCAAGGGCTGCAAGAAGCGGGTGCTTCGATCATGGAATACATGATGAGCGGCAAGCTCGATCAGCTCACTCTGTGCGCGACCCCGTTCTTGGAGGCGATGTCGGAGATCACCGTTGGTCACCTGCTGCTCGAAGCCGCGCTCATCGCGGAAGAGTGCCGCACTCAGAACGACGATCAGTCGCAAGAGGACTTCGACTTCTACGCAGGCCGCGTGATGTCGGCAAAGTTCTTCGCGAACTTCATTCTGCCGACCGTGCACGCCAAGGTCGCCGCCATCAAGTCCGCCGACCGCAGCGCCCTTGATATCCCTGACCGTGGGTTCAGTACTGCTTGGTGAAATTTGGTAAGCACTCATCTCCCGATCTCGATCACATGGACGTCACGATGGACGACGTTGTTCGTGTGCTCGACATCGAGGAGCTCGAGATCAATATATTCCGTGGCGTCAGTCCCAAGGAGGACCGGCCACGGGTGTTCGGCGGCCAAGTCGCGGCGCAAGCGACGATGGCTGCGATGCGTACGGTGGATGGAGATCGAAAGCTTCACTCCTTGCACTCGTATTTCCTGAGACCCGGCGAGGTAAACGCGCCAATCCTGTATCAGGTCGACCGCATTCGCGACGGCGGATCCTACACCACCCGCCGTGTGGTTGCGGTGCAGCACGGCGCGGCGATCTTCAATATGTCGGCGTCGTTTCACGTCGCCGAAGAAGGCGTTGAACACGACCTTCCGATGCCCGAGGTTCCCGACCCGGAGTCGCTGCCGACGTTGAGCGAACGTTTGGAGCCCTATCGCGACAGACTCCCAGCGCGCGCGTTCAAGGAACGGCCGATCGATATGCGCTGGTGCGATCCGCCCGGTTGGCGTCCTGCTGACGGCGAGTCGTGGAACTCGCGTGTCTGGATGCGCGCGAAAGCCGACCTACCGGATGACGAAACTCTGCACACGTGCGTCATCATCTACGCATCCGATTACACGTTGACAGAGACCGTCATGCGTCCACACAGCGTACATTGGAGCGACCCGGGGGTGATGGTGACCAGCCTGGATCACTGCATGTGGTTTCATCATCCCGTCACCGCAGATCAGTGGTGGCTCTATGCCTCAGACTCACCGGCAGCTGCAGGTGCACGCGGCCTGGCGCGTGGAACTATCTTCGACCAAAGCGGAAAACTTTGCGTCTCGGTTACCCAAGAAGTCCTACTGCGTACGTCGAGCCAACAGCGCGACGGCTGAAGGCCGCAACCAAAGCGGGGCCCGATCCTAACCCTAAGAGTTTCGGCCTGGCGCCGTTCAGCCGTGCTAGACTCCGGGGATGGAAGAGGTGATCCGTGAACTCGTCGTCGGGGCGGATGCAGGCGAGGGCTCGCGCCTGCAAAAGTCGAGCGAATCTTCGTCGCAAGGGCGTGAATTGCTGCAGCAAGTGCTGTACGTAGCCGGTGTCTCGATGGTCGTCGGCGGCTGTGCCGTGTTGCTCTACATGGCGGTCTTCATGTTTAAGCTGATCCATGAGCCGCGCGATCTCGCACTGGCAGGTTTCGTTCTCGATCACCTAGGCGACGGAGCCCAAGCCGTTTCGGGAACCATCGACGGCCGATCGATATATCTACGCTTCGACCCGTCGTTGCTGGCCGGTGTGTACTGCATTCTGAGCCTCGCGATGGTCACGACTTGCGCCACGGTGATCCGCGGGTTGATCTCGGTCGGACTCAGGCTCATGCGGCTGGATCCCCAAGCCGCTACTTCACAAGTGACGCCGCGTTGAACTTTGCACAAAGCAACACCGCGGCGGTCATCAACCCGACGGTCAGACCCCACCAGATACCGTGTACGCCGTAGCCGAGTCCGACGCCCAAGCCGAGTAGCAGTGGGAAAGCGATACCCCAGTAGGCGATGAGATTGGCGGCCATTGTCCAGCGGGTCAGGCCGGCACCGCGTAGCGCGCCCGCACTGACGACCTGGATGCCGTCGAACAGCTGAAACGCGGCTGCGATCACGATCAGCTCAGTGGCGAGCTCGAGAACTGCCGGATCCGCGGTCATCACGCCTGCGAACCACAACGGTGCGCTCCACATCATCAGCGCAGAACATCCCATAAACGCGGCGCCCGCACCGATGCCGGCAAAGCCGGCGCGTCGCGCAGTCGCGGAGTCTCCAGCACCGATCGCGCGGCCGACGCGCACCGAAGTTGCCGCTGCGACCCCCATCGGGACCATGAAGGCAAGGGCGGCGAGTTGCAGAGCGACTTGGTGCGCGGCCATCGCGGTTTCACCCATGCGTCCGGCGAGCAGGCCGGCCGCAGTAAAGATGCCGATCTCGGCGAGCAGGTGCATGCCGATGGGCAGGCCGAGGGTGAGGATCTGTGCGATCCTTTGCCGGTCCGGAGCGTAGACCTGGAACCATGAAACTTGCGGCTGCGGCTCTTGCGCACCCGCTCGGTCGTTACGCACCACCCACGCGAGCATCGCTACGTTGGCGACGGTCGCTAACGTAGTGGCCAAACCGAGCCCTGCTACGCCCATCGCGGGTATGCCGAGTGCGGGCAGTCCAAGTTGCAAGAGGCCGTCGTCGCCGAAAATCAGCAGCCAGTTGATTGCCAGGTTGAGGCCGTTGCTTAGCGCGGCGGCTGCGAGCAATACTGCGACGCGAGAGGCCGACTGCAGGTACGAACGTAGTGCCGATACTAGAAGAAAGGGCAGCACGGATGGCAGTCGTGTGAATACGTAACGGCCGGTCTCCGTGGCGAGTTCGCTAGAAATGCCGAGCAGTGTAAGCCACTGCGTGCCGAAATAGATCGCCGCGGTGATCGGCACGGCTGCAACCATGCACACCCACAATGATTGGCGCAGAATCGCGCGCGCGTCTCGCGGGCGGCCGGCGCCGAAGGCTTGTGAGGTCAAAGGATCAATTCCCATCACCACGCCCATGCCGAGTATCGCACCGAAGAAGAATACCGTTGTCCCGAGTCCGGTTGCGCCTTGTGCCAGCGCACCGATGCGTCCCGACAACGCGGTGTCGACGACACCCATCAGCTGCGTGCCGACGTTGACGGCGACCAACGGAAGCGCGAGGCGTAGCAACGCCGTGAGTTCGGAGGTGGGCAACGTGGATGGCGGTTTATGCATGGCTGGAGGGCAACGGTGTAGTCGGCGAAGCGGCTGCAGGCCGAGGTGTGTGCCGGCTTGTGTGTCGGCCAGCTGCGTGGCTGGGCGGCTGAGTGTAGAGACGGCGAGCCCGGAATGGAATTCGCGTCGCAAGATGGTTGGTTTATCCTCGCGGGCTGTGGAGGAGACGACCCCATGCATGTCCTGGTGATCAACTGCGGCTCTTCGAGTATCAAGTACAGACTGATCGACAGCGTTTCCTCGAAGACAGTCGCTGAAGGTAAGCGGGAGCGTCTTTCCGCGAAGGATGCGCAGGCCGCGTACAAGGCCGCGCTCGCGGAGATACTCGCGGAGTGCAAGGGACGGCAGGTCGACGCGGTTGGTCATCGGGTTGTTCACGGCGGCGAGCATTTTCACGAAGCCGTGAGGATTGACGACCAGGTGCTCGCGCGAATCCGCGAGCTCGGCGCGCTCGCGCCGTTACATAACCCGCGCAACGCCCTAGCGATTGACGCCGCCCGCGCGTCCTTTCCCGAGGTGGCGCACGTCGCCGTATTCGACACTGCGTTTCATCTACGTATGCCGCGTCGTGCGCGCACCTACGCGGTCGACCCCGAGCTGGCAGCCGACTATGGTATCAAACGCTTCGGGTTTCATGGCACTTCGCACGCGTACGTGGCCGGCAAGGCCGCCGAGTTCCTCGGACGACCCTCGGCCGAGCTACGCATTGTTTCGCTGCACTTGGGCGCCGGCGCGAGCGCTTGTGCGATCGAGTTTGGGCACTCGACCGAAACGAGCATGGGTGTAACGCCGCTCGAAGGCCTGGTGATGGGTACCCGAGCCGGCGACCTTGACCCAGGCGCAATCCTCGCGCTGGTACGCGCCGGTAAGTCCGCCACCGAGATCGACGATATCCTCAACAACGAAAGCGGACTGAAAGGTCTGTCGGGCGCGGGCGCCGATCTGCGTGACATCGAGACGCGTGCAGCGCAAGGCGACGACCGCTGTCGTTTAGCAGTCAACGTCTACGCTCACCGCGCACGCAAATATATAGGCGCGTACGCCGCGGTGATGGGAGGAGTTGACGCTGTGGTATTGACCGGGGGCGTCGGTGAGAACGCGGTGGCAATGCGGCGGCGTATTCTCCAGCGTTTCGACTTTCTCGGCCTTTCGTTCGATGAAGACCGCAACGCTGATGCACGTGTCTCCGAGGCCGAGCCCGCCGTGCGCATAAGTGCCGACGCGTCGCGGGTTACCGCGCTGGTGGTAAAGACCGACGAGGAGCTGATGATTGCGCGTCAGACCGCGGCCGTTGCCGGCCGTGCAAACGAGGTGGCGAGCGCCGATCCGGTGCCGATCGCGATCAGCGGCCGCCACCTTCATCTTGATGCAGCGACCTTTGCGGCGTTGTTCGGTGAGGGTGCTGCGCCGACCCGCTACCGTGATATCTCACAGCCCGGGCAGTACGCCTGCGCTGAGGTGGTCAATCTGGTCGGGCCGCGTGGGCGCATCGACGGCGTGCGCTTAATCGCGCCGCTGCGTCGGGCCAACCAGGTCGAGGTTTCACGTACCGATGAGTTTGCGCTCGGTGTCGATGCGCCGATTCGTGATTCGGGCAAGACCGAGGGATCTGCTCCGATCACGCTCGAAGGCCCGGCCGGTAGCGTGCATCTGAAAGAGGGCCTGATCTGCGCCAAGCGCCACATCCACATGACGCCAAAAGACGCTCTTGAATACGGTGTGCGAAACGGCGATGAAGTCGAGGTCGCGCTCAACGGCGGCCCTCGCGACCTCACCTTTGGCGATGTGCTGATCCGTGTGAGCCCGAATTACAAGCTCGAGATGCACCTAGATACCGACGAGGGCAACGCAGCCGAACTCTCCCGCGGCGCACACGGCGAATTGGTGTTTGCGGACGTCGACGGGGCCTCAGGTGTCCTACGTACAAAGCGTACTGCACGCTGAGCGGCAGGGCCGGCACGCTGCGGTTCGGCGACAAAGTCGCCCGGGCTGCGTTGGTGCGCTTCAGGGGGCCACGGGCGCCGGTGAAGGTGTCGGTGGTGTAGGGGCTTGCCGGTGCCGGCGTCCGAGTAAGCCACCGAGCAAGTCAGCGACCGCGCCTGCGGCGGCTTTCTCTACCGCGCGCGCAACGAAACGCGAGTCCAACTTGGCGCGAATCCGCGGCGCAGTGCCTTTGAGGTCGAACGGGAGTTCAAGCCGCCCGGCTTGGTTGGTGAGATACTTGAGGATGCTGGATTCGGCGACCAGGTCGGCGCTCAGTTCTTTTGATGCGAGAAATACCGCGTCAAAGTCTACCGAGCGATCGAGTCCGTAGCCGCCGCGACCGCGTAGGCCGAAATCGTCGGCGTTGAGCGTGAACTCATCGGAGTGGAGCACTCCGTTTACCAACTTGACGCCGCTGCTCAGGTCTTTGAATACCGTGTTCTTGCTTGCGAAGAGCGCTGGGTACTTGCTACGTAACGAAGGCGAGAGCGAGTTAGAGAGCCCCGGTACGCCGGTCAGACCGCCGAGCACCGCTTCGGCTATGTTGAAGTCTTTGAGGGTACCCTTTTTGATCTCCATCCGTCCGTTGCCGGTCAGTGCCGAGCGTATTACGTCCCAGGTCGCGCCTTTTCCCCGCACCGCGAACTCGGCATCGAAGAGACCGTCGAGAAGTTGTTCACTCGCAGGTAGGCCTGCGTAGGCAAACAATTCAGGTAGGCGTACCTGGCGAACCTTACCGTCGAACTCGAACGCGGGTGCGCCACCATCGGCGCGGGCGGTGTAGCCTGCGGTGCCCTCCAGGCGTCCGCCGAACGCGAGCATCTGCACGGGTTCGAATCTGGCGCGTCCGTCCGCATAGCGCATCGTCGCCACCAGGTCGCGGAAGGCGGCACCGCGCAGGCTACCGCTGGAAGCGGAGACGGTTGCATCGACCTGTTGCGAGGGAGAGTTGCGCAAGCTGCCCTTGACGCTCAGGTCGTTGAGGATCTCTTTGGTTTTCGGGTCGTCGTCACCGAAGCCGAGCCCGGCCGGGTCGAGCGCCGGAGATGTCAGTGTGAACCTAGAGGCCAGCGTGACGAGGTCGTCTATGTCGGCTTGCAAGCGGACGGGCGATCCTGCGATCTTGAATTCGGTGGGCGCAAGGCTTGCGCTGCGTCCCTTAAAGGTGAGCTTCGCTGTAAGGTCTTGCAGTGCCGGGCGACCGGTACCCGATGCGTTCATGCGGGTAACCGCCACGGTTCCCGTCACCGACGGCGGCTCGGCCGAGCCGCTGCGACCCTGGGCGCGCAGATCGATCGCGCCAGCGCCCGACACCGCTGTGCCGGCGAGTGCGGCGAGGATTTTGTCCCAGCCCTCGAGGTCGATGGCCGGCGCCCGTATGGCGAGATCGTAGGCGGTGTCGGACCCAGCGGTTTTGACGGTACCGGTTGTGTTGACAACCGCTCTGTTCAACACCAGCGAGGATTCATCGATGGTGATGGTTTCGTTGCTACGCCGCGCTTGCGCGCTGAACGAGAAAGGGACGCCCGTGGGCTTGGCGAAAGCGGCTGCGTAGTTCACCGCTGCGCGCGCGGCATCGACACGCGCAGCAACTTTCGCCGCCGAGGCGGAGCCGTCGATCTCGAGCGCGAGATCGATTGGCCCCGTGACTCGTAAGCCCTCGGGGAGTGCGTTGGCTACCGCGGGTGCGCGCGCAAGCTCATCGATGGTTACGTCGCTCAGTTTGAGCGACGCACGAATCGCCGTGGCCGCGGGCGAGTCGGCGTTGAGCGGGCCGAGCTCACCCGATGCTTGTAGGTTGTCGCGCTCCGCGCCGAGCACCGACGCGGTCATCGAAAACGACATCGGCCGGGTGACATCGAGGTCGGTAGCTTCGACCGCGAGGTTCTCGATGGTCAGCACCGACGGTGGTGAGACGGTGTTATCGGTGTAGCGGATCGTGCCCTCTGCAATGTTGAGCAGCGCGATCGCGATCGCCGCGGCGCCTGCCGTGCTGTCCGCACCGTCTGCGGCCGAGGCGTCACCCGCCTTGGGGCCGGCTCCGAGGCCGGCAGCGTTTAGTCCGTGCTTGGTCTGCACAAGCTCGATGACCGGGCGGACGAGCATGATGCTGGCTGCTTCGATGCGCCGTCGGAGCAAAGGCAGCAGTTTGACGCGAACGTAAACGCTGTCAGCCGTAACGAAATCGCCGCTGGAAAAAGTGCGGTCGTCGGCGATGCGGATGCCGTCGAGTCGGGCGCCTATGCCACCGCGAAACGACACCGCGGCGGATTCAAACGCGAATTCGCGTCCCAGGGCTGCGGATGCGCGGGCGGAGATCTCCGCCCGATTGTTGGTTATGTATTCGTCGAGTCGAGTCGCGGCGAAGGTGGCAAGGCCCGCGATCAGAACCAGTAAGACTACACCGGCAATAGCTATCTTACGCATGCCCAAGCCTCGGCGCTTCAGCGCAGCGCACTGGCTGAGCCGACAATAACTTTGGTGCCATCATCTTTTTGAACCCAAACTTGCAGGCTTACCCGCGAGCGATCCGATTCAGGCGATTCGTCGATGATCTGCGCATGCGCGCTGACGCGCTCGCCCCCCCACAACGGGTTGACCAAGCGCACGTCCATCTTTCCTGCCGTGAGCCACCCTTGCGCAAATTTGCGGGTCAGCACTTCGGAGATGAAGCAGATCGGCATCATCCCTTGAACAACGATGTCGGGAAAGCCGAGCGCAACAGCGGCCTCGCGGTTGGTGTGGTAGTTCTCGCCGGGGCCGGAAAAGGCCATGCACATTTCTTCGCTTACGTGCTTAGACACCGATTCGAGTTCGACTCCGTCTGTGGTTTCCAGGTCAAAGCGTCGGCTGGTGTCTTTCTCGCGATCCTTGTTGACGACGACGTTTTCACGCTCCACTGCGCGCGGGCCGGCGCCGGCGGCATCGGGCCCAGCGGCAAGAAAGCTCTGGTGGGTGATCCCGCGGTTTAGCAGGCGCCCACCTTTGTCGAGCACCCAGGTCTCCTTGACCAGGTAATCGCGGCCGCGTTTGCGATAGCGCTCGCGGATGAACCCGCGGGTGGTGACCGCAGTGCCGACCGGCACGGCCGCGTAAAGTTCCCACTCTTGCCGCGCGTGCAGGTTGCCGAAGATATTCTTCAAGTACCAGTTGAGGTTTTGGTAACACTCCGAGTGCAGCAGCAGGGCAGGGCAGTAGCTGTCGTAGAGGGGATTGTCATCGAGCACGGCAGCGCGGTAGGCGGCCACCAGGGCGTCGTCTACGGTGATCTCGCGCCCACCGAAGTCGCGGCCGACGTAGACAGGTTCGTCGTTGAAGTTCATTAGGCTCCTCTTTTACACCGGATCTCGGCCACACCGCCAGTCGCGGCCCCGCTCCTGGACCTGAAACGCGAGGCGGCGTAGGTTTCCTGTCATGGATTACGGACTGGTTATCTTCCCCACCGAGTATGCGCCTACACCCGCCGAGCTTGCGCTTGCCGCTGAGGAGCGCGGCTTTGAGTCGCTCTGGTTCCCCGAGCACACTCACATCCCCGCGAGTAGAAAGTCGCCTTGGCCGGGCGGTGCCGAGTTACCGCAGGCGTATTACGATACCTACGATTTGTTTGTGGCGCTGACCAACGCGGCGTCGGTAACGAGCAAGATCAAGGTCGGCAGCGGCATCTGCTTGATGGTCGAGCGCGACCCGATTACCACGGCGAAGGAAGTTGCCAGCCTCGATCGTTTGTCGAACGGACGGTTTCTCTTCGGCATCGGCGGTGGTTGGAACGAAGAAGAGATGGCCAACCACGGCACCCAGTTCAAGCGGCGTTGGCAGGTGATGCGCGAGCGCGTCGAGGCGATGAAGGAGATTTGGGCGAACGAGCAGGCCGAGTACCACGGGGAGTTCGTGGATTTTGATCCGATTTTTTCCAACCCGAAGCCGGTCCAGAAGCCGCACCCGCCGGTGATCATCGGCGGCTCGGCCCCCCACGCGTTGCGCCGCGCGGTGCGTTACTGCGACGGTTGGATTCCGATCGGTGTGCGCGACGATATCGTCGCGCAGATCCCGGAGTTGCGCAGGATGGAAGAAGAGGCCGGTCGCGGGCCGGGCTCTGTCGAGGTATCGGTGTTCTACGCGATGCCGGATGCGGAGACCGTTGCAAACTACCAAGAGCTGGGCGTCAAGCGCTGTATCTTCGGGCTGCCTTCTGCCGGTGCGCAAAAGGTGCTGCCGATGATGGACACCTTCGCCGAATTCGCTCGCAAGCAGGGCTGAGCGGGCAGGCGATAGGAGATGACCACAGCAAAGTACTTGACCGATGATGTCACCGCGTTTCGCGAGGCTTTCCGCGGCTTCCTTGCCGTAGAGGTAGTCCCTCACCTCGAGCAGTGGGAACGAGACAGGCGCGTGCCGCGCGAGTTTTGGCTTGCGATGGGGCGCAACGGTTTTCTCGCTCCGTGGCTGAAAGAGGCAGACGGCGGCAGCGAAGCCGGGTTCGGGTTCTCAGTCATCATTCAGGAGGAACTCGGGCGGATCGGTTTCATGGGGCTGCAGACCGGCGTCTCGGTACATTCCGACGTAACTGTTCCATACCTTGACCAGTTGCTTAGCGGCGAACTCCGCGCCGAGTGGCTGCCGAAGTGTGCGACCGGCGAGGCGCTTACCGCCATCGGCATGACAGAACCCGGTGCGGGGTCGGACCTCGCCGCGATTCGCACCACTGCAGTGCGCGACGGCGACGCCTACGTAGTTAACGGCCAGAAAACCTTCATATCCAACGGTATCGATTGCGACCTGATTGTCTTGGTGGTCAAGACCGACGCGAAAGCCGACCCCCCTCACTCCGGTATCAGCCTGCTACTGGTTACCGACGGCACCCCCGGATTCAACAAGTCGCGTCAGCTCGAAAAGATGGGCCAGCATTGCCAGGACACCGCCGAGATCTTTTTTGAAGACTGCCGCGTGCCGGTCGCTAACTTGCTCGGTGATGAGGGCAAGGGTTTCCACTACCTGATGCGCAATCTGCAGCGCGAGCGCCTGATGATTGCGATCAGTGCGCAGGCGGCCGCTGAGCAGATTCTCGAGAAGGCGCTTGCCTACGCCAAGGAACGTAAAGCTTTCGGCAAGCCGATCGGCAGCTTTCAACACAACGCGTTCAAGATCGTCGAGCTTGCCACCGAGATCGAGATGGGCCGAACGTTTATCGATGCCGTGATCGATGAGTACATGGACGGCGAGGATATTACGCGCCGCGTATCGATGGCCAAGTGGTGGCTGAGCGACCTTGCCAACAAAACGGCCTACGAGGCCGTGCAGTTGCACGGCGGGTACGGTTATATGCAGGAGTACCCGGTATCGCGCGATTACACCGACGTGCGCGTGTTGCCGATCTACGCTGGTTCCAATGAAATCATGAAGCTGATTCTCGCGCGCATGATGGGCTTGGGTGAGCGTTAATCCCGGCTGACTGATACCGGATGACGCGGCGGGGTCATTTCCTTCGGCCGCGAATCGCGCGCACCAGCAGATCGCGAAACTCGTTGTCGTTGCTGTCGGTCCAGCCGAAGGCCGCGGACATCACCGGTCGCAACAAATTGAAACCAAGAATCGCGCTGATCAGCAGCGCGAGGTTCATCGCGGATTCCTCCGGTGAACTCGGATTGGGCGCACCCTCGCGCAGGGCTTTCAGTATTTGCGCGGCTGCGTCACGGTCGGCGCTGAATTCGGTGGCGAGATCGTCTGCATCGAGCAACCCTGTGAGCAGGCCCCATGCGACCATGCGTGAAACGCCGGGGCGCTCAGCAAAAGTGTCGAACATCACCACCACCGAAGGGATCTCGGGGTCTAGATAGCTGCCGTCTTCTTGGAGTTTGCGGATATCACGACCCATGCCCTTGAGAGTGCGGCGCAGTACGGCTTTGAGTAGGCCTTCTTTGCTGCCGAAGTAGTGGTGGATCAGGCCGAAGCTGACACCGGCTTCGCGTCCGAGCTCTGCTAAGCCGAAGCCGTCAGGGCCTTTGCGATTGAGGAGTTCCTCGGCGCTGGCGAGGATCTGTTTGATGGTTTGCTCGCGGTCGCGCTTGCGGACGGGCTTTTGCTCGGCTGGGTCGGACATCTCGGCTGATTAAAGCGCCTCATGGCTTCGGGGCGCTGGTGTTCAGACGCTGATCGTCGCCTTCGCGTTCTTTACGACATCGATACCGCGTCCCTTAACGTTGGCTTTTACGATGACCTCGGTGTCCGACTCTTTCCAGATCTCGGTGACGATCGTCTCGCCGGGGATTACCGGTGAAGCGAAGCGCGCGTCGAGTCCCTTGAACTTGGTCGGATCGTTTCCACAGCACGCTTCGATCACCGCGCGCCCGACATTTCCGTAGGTGCAAAGGCCGTGAAGGATCGGGCGCTCGAAGCCGACCATCGCTGCCATTTGCGGGTCGATGTGCAGCGGGTTCCGATCGCCACTGAGCCGGTAGATGATCGCCTGGTGTTCGAGCGTTGGCGTTTCGACCTTGAAGTCGGCCGCACGGTCGGGCGGTTTGTTGCCGGGCGGGGGGCCCGACTCGCCACCGAAACCGCCTTCACCGCGTACGAATATCTTGTACTCGTTGCGGAAGATCGGCTTACCCGCGTCGTCTTTGGTGAGCGTTTCGACGACGAGTACTGCACCTTTTCCCTTGTCCCACACCTCGGTCACCTTCGCGGTGTTGGTCGCCCTACACTTGGTCGGGACTTCGTCGCAGAGAACTTCGAGATTCTGTTCGCCGTGCAGGATCATCATCGGGTTGATCTCGACGCCGTCCATGCCGATCAGCCCCATGATGCACGAAAAGGTCGGCACCACGCCGAAGGTCGGAATCACTTTCAGTTGGTTCTCGTAGGTATATTGCAGCACGCCGGGATCGACGGGGGAGGCTCCGACTCCAACCCCAAGTCCCAGCGCATACAGGATGACATCCTTGTCGTTCCACTCAAAGGTGGTCGGCTCGAGTTCCTGGCCGCGTACTTTCTCGACATCGATCGGCATCTGGGTGCTCTCCTCAGCTCATCGCGTGTTTCAAAGAGTGCTGGGTCGACTCACCGATCGAGCGCAGGATCTGCGCGTCTTTCATATCGTTGATCTTGTCCCAGCCGTCGGCGACTTGCTCGGCGGTGATCTCGCCCTCGGGCTTGATCGAGAGGCCCCGGGCACGAATCCATTCGACGCGTGAGAAGTGGCCGGCACCAACCTCAAAGACCTCGCCGTTTACGTCGCAGCTCTCCGAGCAAAGGTTGATGACGAGCGGTGAGACGTAATCGGGCTTGATCGCATCGTGCATGTTGGGCGGCAAGAGGTTCTCCGTCATACGGCTGAGTGCCACCGGAGCTATGATGTTGGTGCGGATGTTGTACTTCTCGCCTTCGAGCGCGAGGGTCTGGCCGAGACCGACCAGCGCCATTTTCGCGGCGGAATAGTTGGTCTGTCCGAAGTTGCCGTAGATGCCCGAAGCCGACGAGGTCATCACCACCCTCCCGTAGCCTTTCTCGCGCATGTGCGGCCACGCCGCTTTGGTTACGCAGAACGCACCTTTGGTGTGGACGGCGAACACCAGATCCCAGTCTTTCTCTTGTTGTTTGGCGAAGCTGATGTCGCGTAGGATACCCGCGTTGTTGACGACGATGTCGATCGAGCCGAAGTTTTCGAGCGCAGTTTTGACCATCGCCTCGCCACCTTCCATGGTCGCGACCGAGTCGTAGTTCGCAGCGGCGTTGCCTCCGGCAGCTTTGATCTCTTCGACCACTTGATCGGCCATCGCTGAGCCTTTGCCGCTACCGTCGGTGGCACCGCCGAGATCGTTGATCACCACGTTGGCGCCGTGTTTGGCGAACAACAACGCGTGGGCGCGTCCCAAGCCGCCGCCGGCTCCGGTGATGAGTGCGGTTTTTCCTTTAAGTCCGAATCGATCTCCAGCCATTTCTAAACTCCTCTGTGTTGCGCAAACGGCTCCGGATTAGGTATCCACGGCCGCTTTTCGCGCCGTTATATGCACGCTCTTGCAATAAGTAAAGGTCCGTGGCTACGTACCCCGATGGATTTCGGTTTTACCGAGGAGCAGGCCCAGCTCCAATCCCAGGTCCGACGATTTGTCGATAGCGAATGCCCGCTCGCGCGCGTGCGTGAGCTGATGGCTTCCTCTGTCCCGGTAGATAAAGGCCTGTGGGAGAAAGCGGCCGGACTCGGTTGGCAAGCGCTGACGCTTCCCGAGGAACACGGCGGTCTCGGGCTGGCCTGGGAAGACCTGGTGGTGATTGCAGAGGAGGCGGGCCGGGGACTCTTGCCGCTCCCGCTCGTCGCCGACGCGGCCGCGGCCCGACTCCTCGCGCGCCTGGGCAATCCACAGCAGTGCGCGCGCTGGCTTCCGGCGATCGCGACCGGTGACTCGATCGCAACCATCGCGATGCTCGAAGACGCCGATGTTTACGAAGACAGGGGCGTCTCGCTCCAGGCAAGCGCATCCGCGAACGGTTCTGCGTCGCTCAAATTGAATGGGGCCAAACGATTCGTCCCCTATGCGCAGGCCGCTGACCTACTGCTGGTGATCGCACGCGAACCCGAAGGCGTCAGCGTTTTCGCTGTCCCCGCCGACTCACCCGGCGTGACGATCATTCCTTTGGTTCTGGTCGACGCGACCCAGCGAGAGGCCGACGTCGTGTTTAACGAGGTATCTGTCTGCGACGACCAACGTCTCGGCCGCGCAGGAGCGGCTTGGGCCGAGGTAGCGCGGGTCCTCGATGCCCACGCTGTTGCACTTTCCGCCGAGCTTGTCGGTGCCGCCGACGCTGCAGTCATGATCGCGACCGAGTACGCGAAAGTCCGCAAGCAGTTCGGTCATACCATCGGTCGTTTCCAAGGCGTAAAGCACCGGCTTGCCGAGCTCCACGTCGGCGTCGAGTCGGCACGTTCGCTTGTTTACTACGCCGGGTGGGCAGTCGATCACCTCGAAGACGCGAGAATGCACGTCTCGATGGCCAAGTCGTTCGCCTCAATGGCGGCAGACGAGGCGGGGGAGGACTGTATCCAAATCCACGGTGCGATCGGCTACACCTGGGAGTGTGACGCGCAGCTTTACTACAAGCGTGGACGCGCGAGCCGTAACATTCTCGGCTCGCCCGAGTGGCACAGCGAACGCGTGCTGAGCAGCCAGGGGCTGTAGGAGTTACTAGCGGTGAACTTTACATTTTCGCCTGAGGAGGAACGTTTTCGCAGCGAAGTACGCGTGTTTCTCGCCGAGAAAAATCCAAACCGCGGGGAGAAAATCGGTAGCGATATCGAGTCGAGCCTGGCTCGTTTGCCGCAACTGTTGGCCTGGAACCAGGCCCTCTACGATAAGCACTGGGTTGGTTTTAACTGGCCGCAGCGCTACGGCGGAGGCGGAGGCGGACTCATCGAGCAGATGATACTCAAGGAAGAGTGCGCGAAAGACCACGCGCCGATCCTCGGGCTCTCTTACATGGGTCTTGCGTGGGTCGGTCCGGGTTTGATCAAGTACGGCACCGAGGAGCAGAAGCAACGTTTCATCCCGCCGATTCTCAAAGCCGAGGAACACTGGTGCACGGGCTACTCTGAGCCTGGGGCCGGTAGCGATCTTGCGTCGTTACAGTGCAAGGCCGAACGCGACGGCGACCACTACGTCATCAATGGACAGAAGATCTGGACATCGCTGGCGTCGTGGGCGCAGTGGATGATTTTGTTGGTGCGCACCGATCTTTCGGCGCCGAAACATCTCGGCATGAGTTGCTTGTTGGTGCCGATGGACGCCGAGGGAATGGAAGTACGGCCGATTAAAGTGATGAGCGGTGAAACGCCGTTTGCGGAGATCTTTTTCAACGACGTGCGCGTTCCGATCGAGAACCGGCTCGGCGAGGAAGGGCAGGGCTGGGACGTAACCAAGACCGCTCTGGCCAACGAACGCAGTTCGATTGCCGAGGTTACCGCGCTGCAACACAACCTCGAGGACTTGAAGGATCTTGCGCGCCGGTGCCGGATAGGCGGCCGGGCGGCCATCGAGGACTCATCGGTGCGTTCGCGACTGGCGAAACTCGACTGCACGATCGAGGCAATGCGGTTGTCGGGTTTGCGTTTTTTGACCAAGCAGCTACGTGGCGAGCCCATCGGCGCCGAGACTTCCGTCAACAAACTCCTGCGTGCCCAGGTCGAAGTTGAGATGGGTCGGCTCGGGTGTGACATCGAAGGTTCCGCAGGCCGCTTGCTCAAGGGTCCGCACGGCATGGACGTCGGTGCGAAGTGGCAGAAACATATGCTCGGTTGGCCGACTACGGTGATCGGCGGTGGAACGCCGAACATTCAAAAAAACGTCATCGCCGAGCGAATTCTCGGATTGCCGCACGATGTTTGAATGCGACAACGCTGTTCGCAACCTGACAACGCGAATCGGAATCGGATAAGCGAATAGACGAGAGGAGACCAACGATGGGGACTGCATATATTTTGGACGCGACGCGCACCCCGCGCGGCAAGGGCAAGAGCTCGGGCAAACTGCACGAGACCCACCCCCACGAGTTGCTCACCACTCTTCTCAAAGAGATGCCTAAGCGTGTCGACTTCGACCCCAAAGATGTTGAAGACGTCGTGACCGGGTGCGTGACCGAGTTCGGCGACCAGTCCGGTCCGATGGGTCGCATGGCGGTATTGTCAGCCGGCTGGCCAACCCAAGTGACCGGTGTCAGCCTCAACCGCTACTGCGGGTCGGGCCAACAAGCCGTCAACTTTGCCCTAATGGGATGCGCTGCCGGATTTCAAGAACTCGCGATCGGAGGCGGCGTCGAGAGTATGTCGCGTTGCCCGATGGGTGCCGACAAGGGCGGTCTGGACGGTCACAACCCGCTACTCGCTGAGCGCTACCCGTTGGTCCCGCAGGGAATTTCCGCCGACTTGATCGCTACGCGTGAAGGTTTTTCACGCCAAGAGGTTGACCAGTTCGGCGTCGAGAGCCAGCACAAAGCCGGTGTCGCAGTCGAAAACGGTTATTTCGACAAGAGTATCATCCCGGTCAGGGACACAAATGGTGACGTCGTTTTGGACAGAGACGAGATGCCGCGCCCGCAGACGACCCTGGAGACACTTGCCGGACTGGAGCCGTCGTTTATTGGTATGGGCGGCTATGTGCCCGAAGGCCAGACCTTGAGTCTTGATGGACGCGCAAAGTCGGCGTACCCCGAGGTTACCGAGATCAACCACGTACACCACGCCGGCAACTCTTCGGGGATCGTTGACGGTGCTTCGGCGGTGCTTGTCGCTTCTGAGAACTACGTCAAGCGGCATTCGAACGTGAAGCCGCGCGCGAAGGTCATCTCGATGGCGACCGCCGGCGACGAGCCGGTGATCATGTTGACGGCCGTTGAGCCTGCATCCAAGATTGCCCTCGAGAAGGCGGGCATGAATTGGAGTGACATCGATTTGTTCGAGGTTAATGAGGCGTTCGCCGCGGTGGTCCTCAAGTTCCTTAAGGAGTCGGGGGTAGACCGCGACAAAGTTAACGTGAATGGTGGTGCGATTGCGCTTGGCCACCCGCTCGGCGCGACCGGCGGAATGTTGATCGGCACCGCACTCGACGAACTTGAACGGCGTGATCTAAACACCGCGCTGATAACCATGTGTATCGGTGGCGGCATGGGCATCGCGACGATCATCGAACGGGTCTGAGTCGGTCGGACCGCGCATTGCCCGATTGCGCCGAAGTTCGGCTCCCCGGGGTTGCAACAGCGCCGTGGCGGGGGAGCATGGGGGCATGAGTTTCGTGCTTCCGCGGCGGCTCTCCGTTCTGCGCTCCGGCGTCGTGGTTGCTGCTGCCTGCGCCGTTGCCGGCTGCTCAGCGTACGACAGCCGCTACGTGTTCATGCCTAAACCGGCACAGATGCACTTTGCCGCCAGCGGCGGTCCGCACCGTAGTGCAGGTGCTTTGGTAGCGGTGGCCGGCGTGCGCAATGCTGACGCGAGCGTTGGAACCCCCGCGGCACTCGAAGTCCTCTTGCTCATTTCCAATGATTCAGGCCAAACCATTTACGTTGACCCTGCAAACCTGCGCCTGTTTGCCGGCAACCTCGCCGAGTTTCCAGCGCCGATGATGCAACCTGCCGGGGTATTCGCAGTCGCGGCGGGCGAGACTGCGGCGGCCACCGCTTGGTTCCCGTTTCCCGACGGTCGCGTGCCTGGAGGATATGACCTCGACGGGCTAAATCTGCGCTGGGGCATCGAGGTTGGCAGCGAAACGGTAACACAAGGCGTCAGCTTTGTACGTGCGCAAAGCCGACCACAACCGCCGTATCCGGCGTGGTTCGGTTTTGGCCATCGTGGATACGGCGGGCACCGTGGATACGATGGGCACCGCCATGCCCGCCCCTCGCGCCCTCCGCGCGATAGCGTTCGGCCTACTCGGCCGCCCACGGTTACGCCTCCGGTTACGCCCCCGGGCCCCCAGCCGGTGCGGCCCACTCATCCACCTTACCTGCGCAGCGGTGCTGACGGCCGGATGCAAGACCTATAGAATACCCGGATGCTTGACCCTTGGCTGAGTGCCAGCGGGTTCGTCGTCGGAGTGCTCGTCGGAATGACGGGCGTCGGCGGCGGCGCGCTGATGACGCCCCTGTTGATCTTGCTCTTCGGGGTCACGCCCACGACCGCGGTCGGCACCGATCTGGTGTACGCAACGATCACTAAAAGCTTCGGCTCCTACCAGTACATCCGCCGCGGGCAGGTGAACTTTCCCTACGTGCGCTGGCTCGTGGTTGGTTCAATTCCGGGGGCTCTCTTGTCTGTTTTCGTCCTGACGCCTTGGCTCGCCGGTCGCGGCGTCGACGTTGAACTGCTCACCACCCGCGTACTCGGGTTCATGCTCGTCGCGGTCGGCATCATAGGCATCCTCGAACATCGATTTTTTACAGGTAGGTTGCGTAACTCAAAGCTGATCCGGAGTCATACCGTTCAGGTACGCTACAAGGAGCCGATTCTCGTTGTCGGGGGGCTGGTTATCGGCACTGGGGTCGGTTTGACCTCGGTCGGTTCGGGATCCCTGCTGATGGCGGTTCTGTTACTGGTTTCAGAGCTCGAGGTCCTGGTGTTGATTGGGACCGACCTGTTCCACGCGACCATCCTTCTTGCGGCCGCAGGATTCGCCCACTTGGTCAGCGGACACGTCGAGCTACCGATGGTCGGTGCGCTGCTGATCGGTTCGATACCGGGGATCTGGCTTGGCACCCGGCTCGCGCAGGTGGTGCCGACTACTCCGTTGCGCTACGGGCTAGGGGTGCTGCTCGCCGCGACCGGCATCAAGCTCGCAATCGGTTGAGACTCGGCCGACAACTGTTGCCGCGGGGACTACTCTTTGTAGCTAGGATCGATCCTTTCGAGCTTTCTTATCAACGCCGGCCACGCCAATGCGCGCCCGGCCGCTTGTAGGCCGATATGCGCGTACTCGGCGGTCTTCTCCATGGCCGGACCGCGCGGAACACTCAGTTCTCCGGAGCCCGTTAGTGCGGCGAGTTGTGCCTGGCACGCGCGCTCGAGGAAATAGATGCGCATAAACGCCGAGGCGACGTCCTCGCCGAGAGTCAGCGTCCCGTGGTTACGGAGAATCAGGGTGGTGCGGTCGCCAAGCGCGGCGAGCAATCGCTCACCCTCACTGTCGTTCGTCGCCACACCCTCGAAGTCGTGGTAGGCGACATCGGCTGCGATCAGCATCGCGGTTTGCGTGAGCGGTAGCAGTCCGTCGCGTTGCGAGGCAACGGCCTGGCCGGCGATGGTGTGTAGGTGCAGCACGCAGTTGGCGTCGGAGCGCCCGGCGTGGAGCATGCTGTGCAAGATGAATCCCGGTGGGCTCACGATGTGCGGTGAGTCGAGAACCTTGTTCCCTTCTTTGTCTACTTTGACGAGACTCGACGCAGTGATCTCCTCGAAGAGCAAACCGAAGGGATTGATGAGTAAGTAGGGTTCGTCTGGAACCCGAGCGGAGATGTGGGTGAAGATCAGGTCGTCCCAACCGAAGTGAGCGACCAAGCGATAGGCTGCGGCCAACTCGACGCGGGTCGCCCACTCCTTCTCGCTAACCGAGTTGCGAACGGTGCTGTCTTGCCCGAACCTCAGAACTGCTGCTGACACTGTCGATGACATTCCTGCTTCCCCCTTGGGTGATTCGATCACGTTGGGAAGGGCTTTTGCAAGGTCAGTTGGCGAATCGGGACAAAAATTGGTCATGCTATACCGCGGCGCCAGGCTTCGAGCTCCTCGCTGAGTATTCGCTCGAGCATTTCCCTGTAACGGGGCGGGATTGCGGAGCCACCGGCTGGGTTGACCGCGGTGTTGACCGAGCGCCCGGCGAAGCGCGGGTCGGCGCTGACCCCTAGGAAACTCATAACCTCGCACATGAGTTTGACTGGGCGTGCGGAAACCTCTTCGAAGCGTCCGACAAACACGTTGTCGTCGCCGAGCGCGCTCCTCCAGTTGGCAAGGTTTTCCGCGTAGCGCGCACAACGCACCTGGTAGGGACGTGAGACGAATTCCTCGACTTCGCTGTCAGTGACGTCCTCGATTTTTTTCCCTACATTACGCACCAGATCCTTTTTTGCGTGCGACCATGCACGTTCGATCGGGTCACGTACCATCATGATGGCTTTGGTCCCTGGTGCCAGCACGGCTAGTTCGTCGATGACCTCCCGGTCCATCGCTGCATAGCTCGCGGTCGCCTCGCCGCGAACCCTCGGTGCGTAGAGCCGCCTACTAAAGTACAGGCTGAGCGCTTGCTTGCGTAGGTAGCGAAGCGGGCTCTCCTTGAAGAAGTCGAGATACCAAGACAGATCGGGCGGGATGCTCCGTTCTTCGTGGAGGTGTTCGTCGCACAGCCTACTGAAGTAGAACAATTCTTTCGGTTCAGAGAGAAAGACCTCGGGGTGTTCACGCAGGTTGGCATGCAGCCATGTCGTGCCGGTGCGCTGTGGACCGATGATCAAGAAATCGGGAAAGCGCGACATATCGACTGCGGATGGATCCGTGACGCGCACATATCTGAGGCGGTCGATGATCTCAGGGGCGATCAACTTCGCTATGCGTTCTCAGGCTCTTCCGGCTTCGGTGAGCAGAGACCATGCCGAGAACGCGAGCATGGCGCAGCCGTCTTTGTATTGCATCGCGCGCGATGAACTGGCGTTACCGTCAAGGCCGCGCTTGTAGACGCCCTGGACGATTGATGCGAGGCGGAAGACCGAGAAAGCGACGTAGAAGTTCATGTCTTCGATACGGTCACGCCCGGTTGCAGCGCAGTACCTGGCGACGTAGGCCTGTTCGTCGGGAATTCCCGTCGCGTCGAAGTCGGTTCCGACCAGTCCGCCGAGTTGGGGGGTGTTGATGTGATAGAGCATGCAGTTGTAACCGAGGTCGGCCAACGGGTGGCCGATGGTGGAGAGCTCCCAGTCCAGGATCGCAATCATGCGCGGCTCGCTGGGATGGTACACCGAGTTCTCCAAGCGGAAATCGCCGTGCGCGATGGTCACGCTGTCGTCGGCGGGAATGTTGCTCGGCATCCATGCGATCAGGTTCTCCATCCATTCAACTTCATCGGTCTGTGCTCCGCGGTACTGCTTGGTCCAGCGGCCGATCTGACGTTCGAAGTAGTTGCCGGGCTTACCAAAATCCTCCAGCCCGACGTTCTTGTAGTCTACTTTATGGAGTGCGGCCATTGCGTCGACCATGCTCTCATAGATCGCCTTGCGCTCGGCCGGCGACAACTCGGGGAGCTGCGGGTCGCGGAATATGCGTCCTTCCATGAACTCCATTACGTAGAAATCGGTGCCGATTATGCTCGGGTCGGTACACACACAGATCATTCGTGGTACCGGCACGTCGGTGTGCTCGAGCGCCTTCATAACGCGGTATTCGCGGTCTACCTGATGGGCCGACGGCAAGAGCTTGCCGGGCGGTTTTTTTCGTAGCACGTAGCGTCGACCGCCCTGCGTAAGCAGGAAAGTGGGGTTGGACTGACCTCCTTCAAACTGACGGACATCGATCGCACCGGAAAAGTGCTCGGTACTGGCTGCGAGGTAGGCCTCGAGTGCCGAGAGGTCGAATCTGTGAGCATCGCGAACGCTGATGGTCTGATCGGGGAGGCTACTCATTGATGTCTACTACGCAGCAAAGGCCGAGCAAAGAGCAGAACATAGCATGGCGGATAGGGGTGGCAATGCTGCGTGGCAGGCGCCACCCGGACTGCGGTTGTTCGAATGTCAGAGAGTCCTGATGCGGTAGCCCGCGCGGGGGAAGTGCATCGCGACCTTGCCGCACTCATTGCTCTCGCGCACCAGCGCGACGGTATCGGCACCGAGAGCCGTCAACGTCCCCTCGACGACGTCGCTTGGGAGATCGTCGGCGAATACACCGACACGAGTGCCGGGGGAAAGGCCGTTCGGGTCGCTCCCGTCAGCGCTTTCCTCGCAGGCCGGGGTCGCGGCTCTAGCGATCTCCATCGCTTCTTGGGGAGACATCTCGCTGGGCTCTCCGTGTCCCATCGCGTCGATTCGCGCGAGCCAGGCGCTTACGCCGGGAAACTCGCCGAGGATTGCGCCTGCGCCGGGCTCGTTACGCGCGAACCAGAAGACGTGGTACACGGCGGCGTCCGCGGCGCTGAACTCCTCGCCAAGCAAAAAGTTACAATGCGACAGCGTGCTTTCGCACGATGCGACGAATGCGCGCAACTCGTTGCGTAAGTCGGGCACCACCTCGGCCAGTGCCGCCGGATCTAGATCGGGTCGCATTTTGCGGCGGTCTTCGAGCAGTTCGGCCGGCATCACCGCGGCGAGCCCGGTGAATACTTGTGGCACGACTGCTGCGAAGATGTGCCGGTCGGCCCATTGACAGATCGAATCCGCTGCAGCCTCGAGGCCGACGGGGACGAGCGGGTGCTCGGGGGAGATTTGCTCGAGTTTGCGTAGGATGAGACGCGTGTCGCAGTAAATGTCTGCGCCGATTTGCAGCACCGGAATCCGCCGGTAGGGGCCCGTCAGCGGGGTCAGGAACGGGCGTGGAAGCCACATCGGCTGGGCGACGGCACGCCAGGCGAGCTTCTTGTGTGCGAGCGCACGCCTGACCTTCTCGGAGAATGGCGACATATCGTAGTGGTGAAGGATGAGTTCCGGCGTGGCGGTCATGTTCGGTTCTCCCTGCGGGTAGTTGCCGTGCGAACGGCGTCCGAGGTATGCGCCTGTGCACTCGGCGAAACAATTGAGGCTTGCCGCAAGACAACGGCGGTGATGGTCGCTGCGGCGAGGGCATTCAATGAGACGACCGCAGTGCGGACGGTTGGGAACTGCTCAAGGTAGCCCAGCACCGCATACGTGGAGAGGTAGTTCGCGCCGATGATCGTGCCTGCAATCACAACGACGGCGCGGCTGATCCGACCTTCGGTGCTTGCGTACGGCGCGACACCAACCCACGCGGCCGCGACTGGGACGCATAGCAGGAGTGCGTCATAGGCTTGGTGATAGAATCCCGAGAGGGTGATGCAGGAGATCACAGCTACCGCGGAACGTCGCTGCGTCGGCGAATTTCCGGTCGTACTCCGGCGTAAGCAGGTGCCGCCGACAGCGAGCAATCCCAACATCACGGCGAAAGTGAAGACGCGCGGTGCAGGGCGGCCAAGGGCGTGGGCTACCAGAAAAAAAACATCGGAACGGTGCGCCGATGTTTGGTACCCGGTCCATCTGGTCTGCCCCCAACCGGCGATGTTATCTACGATCGCTGATGCCGCCGGTTCGACGCCGCCGACACCGACGGCGATCCAAGCGAAGCCGGCAAGGCACGAGACGGTGGTGAAAGCCGCTCCGTAGGCTACGGCGGTCGTGTTGCCGCGCAGCGCAAGCAGCGCGAACACGGGAATTCCGAAGGTCGGTTTGGTCGCGGTTACTGCCAACAGGGCACCCGCTAAAGCAGGACTCGAAGCCGCGAACCACACCGCGCCGTAGGTTGCTGAGGTCATCAACGCGCCGCTTTGGCCGACGAACAGGTTTAGCTCACCTGGGTGCGACAGGACGATTGCTGCGGCTCCTAACATCGTCTGCGCCGGCGTCGGACGGATGCCGCATATCCGCAGGGTTGCCAAGCAAAGCAACGCCGAGAGCAACAGGTTCAGGCCAAGATAGAGGGTTTGCGCGGCACCGTGCGGCAAGGCTGCGAAGGGAAGGTACAAAAGCAGGTGTGAAGGCGCGTAGGCCGGGAAGCGGTTGTTGACGGGGTAGCGCGCGCGGTAAGCCTCAACATCGTAGGGATTGTTGCCCTCGAGCGCCGCAGTAACCGGGTAGTAAACGGCGTCGCGGAAGTCTACCAACGCGTTGGCTGGTGTGTGCGGGGATCCGGGCACGTTCATGTTGACGTACACGCGTCCGCCAACCACCGCGACTACCACGGCGAGTACAAGCGAGGCCACGAGCGTGGATGGTGGTGGGAGAAGTTGCTTCAAGATGACGCGCGAAGATCCACTGACACGGGGACCCTTCGGAAATCAGTGTATACGTTAGGATTGTCGCTGCATAGCAAGGTCGGCGTCGCTCCATGTCAAGGGCGCGGCCTTTCCTTAACGGCTTGGGTGGTTTCTACTGCGCAGCATGAACATAGGCTTGGCAGTCGGCGGGGGCGAAGGCTCGACGCTGGAGGAAATGACCGACCGGATTGTCGAGGCCGAGAACGACGGTTTTGCATCGGTGTGGATGGCAAACGTATTTAACCTCGATGCACTCACTGCACTTGCGTTCGCAGGCAAGAATACCAGGCGCATTGAACTCGGGACAGCCGTCATCCCAACCTATCCGCGACACCCGCACGCGCTTGCGCAGCAGGCACTTACCGCCGAGCAAGCCACCGGTGGACGGTTGGTACTCGGAATCGGGCGAAGCCACAAACTCGTCATTGAGACGATGTTCGGCATTCCCTATGACAAACCGATCGCGCATATGCGCGAGTACGTGACCGTTCTCAAAGAGCTGATGGAGAAAGGCGCGGCCGGCGTTAGCGGCGAGGCGTATCAGGTCAACGCGCCACTGAAGATTAAGAACTCCAAACCGGTCCCGGTCATGATCGGCGCGCTGCGACCGAAGATGCTCGAGGTTTGCGGAACGCTTTGCGACGGCACGCTGACCTGGATGGCCGGTCCTAAGTACATTGAGAACGAGATTGAACCGCGTCTTCGCCGTGCGGCCAAAGCCGCGGGCCGCGACAAGCCCAGGATCGTCGCTTCACTCCCGGTGTGTGTGACTGACGATCCCGATGGCGCGCGCGAAGTTATCGGCAAGGCACTGCAGATCTATGGTCAGCTGCCGGTCTACCGCGCCTGCTTGGACGCAGAGGGCGCCGCCGGTCCGGCCGACATCGCGCTGGTCGGTGATGAGAAAACGGTGGAAGAAGGGTTGCGCCGCGTGGCTGCCTGCGGAGCCTCTGATTTTTACGCTGCGGCTGTCGCGGTGGGAGCCGACCGCGGCGTTTCTTTAGCGCGCACAAACGACCTACTGAAAGGACTGGCGGGTAAGCTCTAGCAGCAGTGGCCGCTGCGCGCGCCGACTACAGAAGCCGGACCATCGCGAAGTAGGTTCCGGTCTCACGTTCGTCGCGTGTATGAGCGGCAACGTATACATCGTCGGCGACTGCGCGCACATAGGTTACGAGTCCATCGTAGATCCGTTTGCCGAGCCCTATATTGTTTGGGCGAATGCGCGGCCAGTCGGCGGGGGCCTCAGGGGGAACCATCGTGTAGTCGAAAGCGACCGACCCGTGCTCGGAGACCAGCGAGTTGTGTACGGTGTAGTAGCCGGGACCGATCACCGGTTTGCTGTAGGTCTCTGAGTAACCCCAAAGCGTGTCATTACCGACCAACACCGGTGGGCGGCAGCAGATCATGTTAAACGATGGGAAGGTTCGTTGAGAGCCGTGACAATGAAAGACCACAGCCTCCATCGGTTTGACCGTCGCCGGTACCAGGTCTTCGACTTCGATTTGGCGGCCCGGCGCAGCTTTGTCCCATAGACCCTGCAGTATCACGCCGCCTTTCAACGAATTTACAGCCTCGACCTTGTGTGTCAGATCGAGCCTGTTGAACACATAGGCGACGTCGGTGAGATCGGTGTTGGGCTCGAATATGAGGTTGTGGAGCCGGTAGTACGGGTCGAACATGCTGTCACCGCAAGGACGGTTCTCTCCGGAATGAAAAACTGGCCCGCGAGGCGAGATGATAGTCTTCCCCGCTAGGTGTAGCAACGAGGCTGGAGGGCTGTAAATCGAGAAAGGGCGCCTACATACACACCCATCCCCGGCTATGCGTAGGCGTACGCTGTGTGCATGGCGTAGCGCTAAGCCGGAGGGAAGCGGTGCCCTGCAAGGCTCGCTAGGGGGGCTCAGCTCGAAGTCGGCGTTTCGTCGCCTGCGGTGCCGGCGATCAGCACGACGGGCTCGGGCGCGTGTGCTCCGCCCGGACGTCGGATCTTAGAGACGAGTTCCCTGAGGGCTTCGCCAACCTCGGGGTTCGCAATGGCCTCCAACGGCAACGCGTCGTCCATCGCTAGTTCGGTAAGAAGAACGACACTGATCTCGGCCGTGTCCGGGTTGTCGCGCAGCATACCGATCAGTTTCTGGCTGTCGAGAGTGGTGCATGACCCCCCGACGATGATTAGGTCCGGCTGTGTCTTCAGCGCCGATTCCAGACAGGTTTCTTCGTCGTAGACCTGTGTCACCTGATACCCGTGGCCGCTGAGATCGGCGTCGATCGGCTCGGCTTCTGTAGGATTGTCGACCACCAGGAGAAGCTGCTTGGGTCGGTCTCCGAGCAGGCTGTGCACGGTGCGCAGCAAGCGCGGTCCGCTGACCGGTTTGTCCAAGTACGCGTCCGCACCGATATGCAACGCATGTGCTTGGTTGCCGATGCCGCCAAGCACGGAGAGCAAGACCACCGGGATGTCGCGTAGCGCAGGGTCCTTGCGTAACGCGTCTACCACATCGTACCCCGATAGCTCGGGCATCATCACATCTAGCGTGATGAGGTCGGGACGCGACTGCTTGGCAACTTCGAGCGCATCCCTTCCGCCGGAGGCTTGTAGAACGGTGATCCCGTTGCTTTCTAAGTGAAACGCGATGATCGAGCGCGTAGATTTATCATCGTCGACGACGAGCACGACCGGCTTGCGCGACTTGCCGTCGCCGACTGCGGTGTTCTCGCGCTCGACCGTGTCGTGCGCGGGGGCTAACGCCTGGGGATCGGGCGAAGGCGGGGGCTCAAGGGAAACCGTTGGTCCCTCGGCCGCGCGGGGGTAGGGCAGATTGAAGTAGAAGGTACTGCCCGCACCGCGCTTTGATTCGATCCAGATATCTCCGCGGAAGTGCAACACTATTTCTTTGCAGATCGGCAGGCCCAATCCGGTTCCCTTAGGGCGGTCGGTTTGGACGTCACCGATCTGTTTGAACCTTTGGAAAACGAGCTGCTGGTCGTCGGCATCGATTCCAACCCCGTCGTCGGTGATACTGAAAAGTACCCCTTGGTCCGAATGCTTCACTGCGATGCGGACACGGCCGCCCTCGTCGGTAAACTTCAGAGCGTTCGATACGAGGTTGGTCAAGACTTGGCGTATCTTGTCGCGGTCGACTTCGATCTCGCACAACCCATCCTCGAAATCGGTTTCCAGTGCGACGCCGCGTTCGGCGGCATATGCGGCGAACATCTCCGACACGCTTCGCGCGAGCTCGACTGGGGAGCTGGGTTCGACGTGCCAGTCGACTGCCCCCGAGTCCATTTTGGACAGGTCGAGCATGTCGTTGACCAGGCGCGTGAGCCTCTGTGTCTCGCCGAAAATGATCCCGGAGAACTTTTCGATGACCTCAGGCTTGGTGTTGAGGTACTTCCGCAGGATGTTGGCCGAAGACATGATGCACGACAGCGGCGTACGGATCTCGTGCGATATGGTGCTTATGAAATCCGCTTTGAGCTTCTCGAGCTCGCGTTCGCGGGTAATATCGCGAACCATGGCTGTGAATGCGATTCGTCCTTCGTGACGCATTTCGTTGGCTGCAATCTCTATCGGAAACGAAGAACCGTGCGCTCTAATACCCTCGGCTACGCCACGGGTACCGACATACAATCCCATCAGCGCGCGGATCGGCTGCGCAGTTGCAAGCTCGGCTTGGTCAGTGGCTATGGGTCGGATGAAAGCGCCAACGCTGGCTCCGACAATCTCGTCTTTGGGCAGTCCGAAGATCTGTTCGGCGGCAGGATTTGCCGTCAGAACGACACCGCTGTCGCCGTCGACCGTGATGATGCCGTCGGCGGCGCTGCGCAGGATCGCCCGCGTCGAAGCCTCCGAGCGTTGTAGTTCTTTCTCCACCTGCAAGCGTTCGAGTTCGGCGGCTGCGCGTGATGCGAACACGCGCAGCAGTTCCTGATCGTTTGCAGCCGACGGTAGTGTGTCATCATGGAAGGCACTTAAGACGCCGAGGACACTGCCGTTGCTATCAGTAAGCGCATAGCCGACGTAGCTATCTACATTGAAGTCATGTGCGAAGGTACAGTCTGGAAACGCTTCGCGTAGACCCTCGCGGTAGAGCGCAGATCCATTGGCGACGACTTCGGCGCACGGAGTTCCGGGCAGGGGGTGTTCGGCGTCGCGTTGAATCGAGGTGCCGTCCCACATGCTGAGGAACCGAATCGTCTGGTCCCCTCGCGTCATGCCGACGGCCACCCAACGGGTCCCGAGCGCGCGGGCTAGGGCAATGACCAGGGCATCAAGGAATGCTTTACCGGTCTTCGACGCGGTTCCTTCAAAGATCGCCCGCAAGCGTTCGCGGCTCTGCTGGAGGTCGTTGTTGACGACCCGGAGTTCACGGGTTCGTTCGGCGACCTCTTCCTCGAGTTTGCCCCGATGCTTTTGCAGTTCAACGTCGCGGTCCTGGATCTGCTTGACCATTTCGTTGAAGCCGTCGATGAGGCCGCCGACCTCATCGTTTCCGAACTTACGCGCTCGCACGGTGAAGTCTTTCTGCCGTGAGATGCTCCCAACCGTCTCGGCGAGTGCCAGGATAGGTGTGGAGATAACCTTTTGCAGTCTGCCGGAGACGGCAAGCACAAGGGCGAAAGCAAAGCTGATCAAGGTTGCGCCTACGGCCACGAACCTCGATATCCGCGTGTTTAGCTGACTCAGATCCGACTCGATATAGACGTAGCCGAGAACCTCGCCGTCAAAGCTGATTGAGCGACGTACTGTCAACCTGTCGTCGACAAACGCGTAGCCGTTGGACTGCAATCGTGCGATGGTCTTGTTTTGGGGTTGATCCCAGCGGCGGTACGTGGCGAGCGTGTCACCATCGGGTCCGAGGAGTGAAGCTCGCGTGACGGCACGGCGTTTTTCCATGCCCGAGAGGATTACGCCGGCTGCTTCGTGGTCGTTGAAGGTCAGCGCCGCGGTGCAGTTGACCGCGATGATGTCGGCTTCGACCGCAAGTTCAGCGGCCATCGAGTCTTTGTAAGTGGTTATGTCGTAGAAAAGGAAAGCGCCCGTCGCCAGCAGCAACGTGACCGAACTGGTCGCTACGATGACGCCGACGAGCTTGTAGCGAATGGAGAGGTCGCGCAGTCTATTCATAATATTCGCGCAGGAGGTCCTACTCGCGCACCCGGCGCGCAAGGCTGAGGAGTTGCGAGTTGAAGGTTATGCCCACCAAGCCTGCGCTGTGGGTGTTGATATCGAACCGGGTTTTCTTGTTCTCGATCAACAACCGCACCATCCCCCCGTTGGCTGCAAAGGCTTCCGAGTCGCCGACGGTCAGGACCGTGCGACCCTTGAGCCGCTGCATAAGGCGTGCCATTCGAGGGCCGTCGGGAGCGCTCACAAACGCGATGTGACAGCCGTCGTCGTTGGTCGGTTCCTCGAGGATTTTGAGTAAAGTGAGTCGGCCATGGGCCTTTCGCCCGGCCAATACGGCGTGGAGCGGCTCGCCAAAGGGGTCGTCACCGACGATGCATAACGCGAGCGGCTCGGTTTTCGAGGCAAACGTGCCGTCAGGCCACGCTACAAACTTTGCGAAGTTGTACAAGAATGCCGCTTTGACTTGATATTCGATGTCGGGCTCACCCACCTGCGCGTGCGTCGGCGGCGGTGACGTGCACAGCATTGCGCACGTCACAATCATGCTCGCGACGGCCGGCCGCAGGCGGAAAAACAGGCGGCCTGCGCACCGGCTCGAGTGTTGTCTCCCGATAAGCAACTTGAGTCTCCTGGGTTGCTTCCTAACGTTCCCAGGTCACCATCAAATAGCCTGAGCGTTCCACGGGTGTGGCCTGGCCGCTCGCGAATGCCGACTCGCCGAACTCGAAGTGTTCGTTTTCGGTGAGGTTGCGTCCGACCAAAGCGATCTCCAAGCCATCGACGGGCAACCAGCCCAAGCGCAGATCGCCGGTGAAATAGCTGGCGACTCTTGTTCCGTTAACGCTGAAGCCGTCTACCCAACGAAGAGTTGCATTGAGTTCGAGATCTGCGGACAGCTGAAACAGTCCGCGCATAAAGGCTCTGTTGCGCGGGGAGGCATCCTCGAACCCTTCATCGATCGAGGCAACTGTGACCGAGGGGTCGAGCCGGAGGTTGAGGCGCAAAAAGCTGTAGCCGAGCCGGAACTGCGTACGTTGGCTCGGAACCCAGTCTGCTGAGAGTTCTCCCCCGTAACCTTCACCCTCCATTTTGTTGGTGGCGTCGGCGACAATGGCAATCCCGAGCCTGGGGTCGGCCTCGAAGCTCGAGCGCTGCACTACGGCACGCAGCGTGTCGTAGTCGTTGTAGAAGCCGGCAATGTCCAACGAAACGGTGTCGCTGAGTTGCGGCCGGTAGCCGAGTTCGAGGGCGAGAAGTTCTTCGGAGTCGACGTCCCTGTTACCACGGAGCAAGACGGCGGCTGGAGACGGGGGTACGCCCGGAGCCAGTGCGTTTGTCGGGAGCACGCGCGAGAAAATCTCGATGTCGTTCTCCACCCGTGACGGCGAACGAACGGCGCGTGAAACCGCGCCCCAGATGGTGTGGCGATCTGCCGGCTTGAACAAGAAGCGCGCGGTCGGCTGCGCCTCGAAGCCGGTGTAGTCGGTTTGCTCGAACTTCGAACCGAGGGTGAGTACCAAGCGATCGTCGAGGAGCGAAGTCTCGTCCTGGATAAACGCGGAAAAGACGTTGACGGTATCGTCGGGCGGCGTCAGCGTGAACACGATGCTGTTAGAGTGTTGATCGTTGACGTAGCGGTAACCGAGCCCCCAGATCAACTCGCTGTTGTCACCAATGGGAAGGTCGTGCTGGAAGGCGATGTCGATAGTGTTGCGGTATTGGTTAAAATTATTTGCCTGCCGATCGACTCGGTCGTAGTAGACCTGTAGCTCGGTCTGTTCTCCTCCCCCCAGCAAATGTTTCCAGCGACCGAGGATATTGCCGCCGGCAAAGTCGGTTTCGGCGCGAAATCGTCCGGTAGTAAACGGCGCGCTGAGCGTAGGCTCGACCTGCCGGGCGAAGCTTTGTCCGTCGTAGTACTCGCCCTGTACCGTAAGCGAGTCTGTCTCGGAGGCCTCCCAGTCCAACCGTCCGCCGCCGCGCACGTTGCGCCACTGGTCATCGCCGATCGGTACCGTCGGTCCTTCGAATCCTTCGCGCTCCAATGATTTCGCGTAGACGCGCATGTAAGCGTTGTCGCCGATCTTGGCGCCGTGCCGTACGACGAACGTTCCTTGCTCCTCGTTGCCGCCTAGTGCCGAGATCAGCGTGCCTTGGGTGTCTTGCGCACGCTTGGTGATGATATTTATGACACCGTTCACCGCGTTTGCGCCCCACAGGGTTCCGCCCGGACCGCGTACGACTTCGATGCGCTCGATGTCTTCGAGCACAGTGTCTTGAACGTCCCAGTAGGTACCCGCGAACAACGGTGTGTACACCGAGCGTCCGTCGATCAAGACCAGCAGCTTGTTGGCGAAGCGATCGTTGAACCCACGGATGGTGATTGCATAGGTGTGGCGGTTGATCGCCGCGACCTCGACGCCGGGAACCAACCTCAGTGCGTCCATGATACTGGTCGCGCCGGAGCGTCGTATGTCGTCTTCAGTGAGTACGTAGGCCGCAGCGCTCGAATCGGACAGCTTGCGGGCCTTTTTCGCCGCGGTGGTGATCTCGATATCCATGAGCTCTTGAAGATTGAGCTCGAGGTAGCGCGACGGTACCAAGCCCCTTGCACCGGCAACTTGTATCGCGGCTGCAACCTGGGCCGGCTGGGCTTGTTCGTTAGCTAGAGAAGGTCCTGGTGCCGCAAGTGAAAGGAAGGCGAGGGCACAGAATACTGTAGCAAAACATTGTTGTTGTATTTTCATGGGTAGAACCTCATATGCTCGTGCTACGAGCGGTTTTACAGCCGCACCTCAGGTCGTAGCGTGTCGGGCAACCGGCCCGTTCAGGGTCGGCGCCCGTTAGCAGCTCGTCCGACAACAATATCAGGCTGTATGCGGGGGCGCTGCTCTGATCGCATAGCGTCGGAAAAAGGCTGCGCACGGGAACCCGGGAAGCCGCAAACCCTTGGCAACGGCGGCTTTCCGACTCCGGCGGAGAAGCCGTGGTGTTGAGACAGCGCGGGGCGGACGCTACCCTCAGGACCCGTCGGACTAGACCGTGCGCAGCAGGCGGCGCCGAATGCGCTGGTGCGGACAGCGGGTCGAGCCGGCGCAACGAGAGGAGAGTCATGGCAGCGATAAAGGCCCACGGCGCGTATATTCGGTCTCATCGTCGGCAATCCGGTGCTTTATCAGACGAATTGGCAGTAGGCCCGGCAAAGGTCGTCGGGCGTTCGGGAGCCTAAGCACTTGCGTCAAAGAGAACCGCTGCGGTGCGAGTCTCATCCGGCAGTCGAGATGCTGGCAGACCTGGTCACCCGCGAGGACGCCGCGATCGACCTACCTGCTGCAGCACTCGCGATCGCGCGCGTGCACTACCGTGAACTGGACCCGCTTTCATCCCTGGAGTCGTTGCGGCGCGTGTGTGCCGATGCCGCCCAACACATGGCTGCGGTCGATTGTGAAGATGCCGTCGCGGAGCTGAGTTCGTTCTTCTCGGGTACGCTCGGCTTTCATGGCAACTCCAAGGATTACAACGACCCGCGCAACAGTTTCTTAAACGAGGTTTTGGTGCGACGTACCGGGTTGCCGATCACGCTTGCGGTGGTCTATATCGAAGTGGCCGCGGCATGTGGGATAGAGTGCGATGGGATCGGTTTTCCCGGGCACTTTCTCGTGCGCGAACTGACCGGTGGCCGAGTCATCGATCCGTTTCACAAGGGACGCGAACTCAATGAGCCGGACTGCCATCGTCTCTTGGAGCGACAGGGACTGCCGCCGGACCGCTGGCGCGAGGAGTTCCTGCATAGCGCAAGCAAGAGCGATGTCCTCATCCGTCTGCTCAACAATCTGCACCGGTACTACGCAGGCGCCGAGGACCGCGAACGTCTCGGTGTGGTGATTGAAATGGTGCGGCTGGTGCGTGCTTCGCGCGGCACCGGCGGCGGCATGATGCACTGAGATTGGGCTGCCCTATTGGCAGTTTTCGCGCAGCGGTTTTGTCCGCGAGCACGCCATCGAGTCGGTCACCCCCGACGAGACGAACGCGCACGCGTTGGTGATCGCGCCCTGCCTGGCTTCTTCAATGCTCACGGCACTCACGGTTCTGCACTTCTCGCGTCCCCGGTAAGCGATGCATACCTCGCAGGAGTGTCCCTGTAGGTTCATCGTTTGCCACGCGAGGACACCGGCGATAGCGGCCATGAGAGCGAGGCCGAGAATCCCGACCCGGGTAAGCCCGAGGGAGCCCGGAAACTGTTTGGGTGGCTGTATGGGTGGGGTCGGTATCATGCGCGGACCATAGCGCCTGCCGCTGCGCCGGACAACGTCGACCCCTTCCGTGCACCGTCGCGCAGTGCCCGCTATGCTTGCCGCGTGGTGAGCAGCCAATCCGAGACCCGCATCGTTGACGCACTCGCCGACGCCGCCCGCCGCGACCAAGCGCTTGTGGCGCTTTCGGCCCGGTCCGGGCGCTTGGAGGCCGCCGCCTTCGACGCCGTTTTCGCGCTGCTGACCGTCGCGACCAAGACCACGCGCCGTCTGGCCGCGGGTGCACTTGCCGCCGCGGTGGGCGATCCCGCACACGACTGCGCGTTGCGTGCCGGTTTGGCAAGCAATGACCCACTGCAGAGTTGGGGGGTGTGCTTCGCGTTCGCGTCTGCCGGTGAGAGCGGTCGTGAGGTCTGCCTGGCCGCGCTGCGTGCACTTGAACTAGACGATGGCGACGTGCGCTGGGCGGCAGCCGAGATCGTCGCAGCCGCAATACCCGGCGATGACGGATTCGCGCGCGCGGTCGGCGAGACCGCGTCGGCGGGCGGGGCCAATGCCCGCAAGATGGCGCTTTACTGCTTACGCGACGCGGGTGTACCTGCGATACAGCTTTACCTCGACGCGCTCGATGCTACCGATCCGGGTGTGAAGCTCGCGGGCTTGGCCGGTTTGCAGCGCTGCGGTCGGGAGTGTCGCGCGGACAGCGTTGTTCGCGTTATTACGTGTCTGCGCGCCGACACCGACTGTGGTGTCCGCCGCGCGGCAGCCGCGACACTCGGACGTATCACCGATTTGTCTGTAGATACGCCGGCGCGCGCCGCGCTCGACGAAGCCGCCGCGAATCTTAAAGATCGCGATTTGGCGCGCGCCGCACGACAGGCGCTCGCTATGCACGGGCCCCGATCACCGGTAACCCGATCACCAGTCAAAGGAGTCCCCAATGGCTGACACGTCAGAGACGCTTGCCGACCGTCACTGTATTCCATGCCGGGGCGGAGTCCCGCCACTAACCGAGGAAGCGATCGTGCCCCTACTCGCGCAACTCACCGGCTGGGAAGTCGAGGGTGGCCACCATCTGACCAAGAGCTATGCTTTCGCTGATTTTGCCGAGGCCTTGACGTTTGTGAACCGAGTTGCGGAAGTTGCAGAGATCGAGGGCCACCACCCCGATGTCTTCCTTGCGTGGGGCAAGGTCCGGCTCGAGGTGTGGACCCACAAGATCGATGGTCTGACCGAGAGTGACTTCGTGTTTGCGGCAAAAGCCGACGAGGTCTCCTAACTCAGTTTTGGCCGCAGCGCCGGCCGGTAGAGACCTGCGCGACAGCCATTCTCAACACGCGTAACGCGTCGCTGGCGGTGACTTTGCCGTCTGAATCGGCGTCACACAGAGACGTTTCGCACTTTCCCTTTGCGCCCACGGCGAAGCGCAAAACGAGGACCGCATCGGTGGCGGTCACCGCACCGGTGCCGTTGGCGTCACCGCACGAGAGGGCGCAGGACTGTAGACAGGAATCGATAGTGAAGCGGAGTTCGTCGATCCCCGCCGACCCGAACACGCTCACCCGGACCTTCGCAGCCGAAGGGGCGTCGGAGAAAAACGCCGTGGCAGCACCGTTGCCGCCGGTCTTAGGGAGAACAATGATACCGGCGACCGAGTCGTCCGCCTGAACAAACTCGATTTCTGCGGCCCGTTCGTGGTCTTCGACGTCGATGATGGTCAACTCGGATACCGTCACCGAACCGACCGAGGAGAAGTCGATCTCGAAGGTGCTGTGCTGCGCACCCTGGTCGTCTGGATCGTCGATGAGTCCATCTCCGTTGTCGTCGATGAGGTCTTTGGCGACGATCGCAATCATGCCGAGCCCGCGGTCGTTGGGCGCCTCGCCGGCTGCAGAACCTCCGGCGCCGACGCCGGGCCCAGCGAACTCCTCGTTGGGCGTTCCAAGGTCGGGGTCGTTGCCCGAACAACCGCCTGGGCACGACGAGTCAAACACCACTGCAGCGTTCTCGCCGGGGAGCAGCGGGTTGAAGGCCGAGATTGTGATCGGACCTACGCCCGCGGCTGAGAATACCTCGCCGAGGTGGGTTCCTGCGGGCAAACCTTCGAAGTCGATGACTTGGTTGCAGCGCGTCGTGGGAGGGCACTGCAGCGCCTCGCTGGTGCAAGCCGCTGAGCAACCGTCGCCGGGATTTCTATTACCGTCGTCGCAGTCTTCTCCGGCGCCAAGTGTCCCATCGGCGCACTTGCTGACGATGGGCGCTTGACAGAGCGCGTCACGAACGCAGCGAAGGTCGTCGAAGAGCGCCGCGGATGAGAACCTGCCGTCGCTTGCATCGCTTACGATCAACGTGAGCGTATGGATGCCGCCGGTAGAGCCGTCGCACGAGAGCGGCGTGCACGCCGTAAGCGTCCCGGTACGCCCCGAATCGTCGCCCGGGGTTTGCGTGAATTCGGCTTCCCAACCCGGGGTCTGGTCTGCAGCGTCGCAACCGATGTCGCTGCAGAGTTCCAGAAACGGCGAATTCACATTGGTCATGGCACCGTCCGCGTCCAGCGCAACCGCGCAGCCACCCTCAGCAGGGGTGGCATCGCAGATCGGAGAAAGTGCCAGCGGGGCCCCATCCAGGAACGCTTGCACATAGTCGCTGAAGACGCTGCCGACGAACTCGGGGAATTCGTAGGTCAGGAAGTCGTAGCGAAAACTGAGTGCGGATATGTCGGAACCGCTGAAGTCGAAGGTGAGCTCTAGGATCGCTTGGTCGTCGCGGCAAAAACCTTGTCCAATATCGATGTCGGAGATCTCGCCCGGCCGGTCGGGGTCGCCGTTGGCGAGCACGACAAAGTCGGCGCCGTCGGCAGGGAATTCGCTTGCGCCGTAAGTGGAGCGTACCGAGGCTTGAAAAGGTGCGGCTACGCTGAGTTTCGCATCGACTAAAAAGGGACGGCAGTTAAACGACAGGTTCGTCGCAAGGATCGACTCAGCCGCGAGCGCCGCGTCGGCCTGCGTCTGCCTCGTTATCGAGGTGTCGCCGGGAATAGTCTGTGCGTTTGCGCGGACGGCTAAAAAAACCGAGCCTGCCAGCGCTACTGCGACAAGCCGTCGCTTGTCTTGTGGCATGGGGTCCCTCCTCTACTCGGGGCCGTGAACTCTGAACCCCTAAGCATTATGCGCTCCCGTAGAGTTGCGTGCCACTAAACTCCGCGCCGACTGCGCCGGATCGACTTCTGGTTTGTGCTCTTGGTTACTGGTGGGACGTGCGCCCGCTCTCACCGGCGGCTTCGGCCGCGCGCAGAGCCAAGCGCGTTCCGATCCGGCCGAGGATCGAGTCGGGATGCTGGTTGCGAAAGGCAAAGCCTGCTGCGGTTGCCTCAACAGAACTTCTTGACGCAGCCAGACGGTCGCGCAGCCCGGCGAGAGACGCGACCTCGGCGCGAAAACTCCGCGGGTGTCGAGCGGCGAAGGCCGCGTAGACTCCCGGTCCGGCCGCGAGTTCCCGGTACGCGTCAAGATGGGGAAGGACCGCGGCCTCGAGCGCACTCCACTCGATCCGGGTCTCGAGCGTGAGTTGGTTCAGCAGCGGTTGGTAGTCTTGGTATTCGCTGTGTGCGCGGTCGAGTGCAGACGCGGCCATAAGAGCGAGGAGCGACCCGGGCGAGGTTGCGCTGTTGCCTCTCTGCGCGCAGGGATATGTAGCGATGATCGCACGAATGTATTGCTCAGTGTCGTCGAGGTCGGCGCGGGCGATCTCTGCTGCGGACATGAACTGGCCACAGGCCAGAGCCCAGTCGCCGAGGCTACGTGCCTGTTCGCCGAGCGCGAATTCTTTGTCGAAAGCACTTTGCGGCTGCTTGGTGAAGTAACGGAGGATTTCGGCGTGCAGAAGAGTTGCCGCGACGAAGATACGCGCTTCGCCGGTAGGCGAATCCGAGTTCAGCCGGCCGGCCGCGTAGCGTGGCGCCAAGGATCGTTCGATGCGCGTGAGTTCGCGGATCGAAGCGAAGTAGTCGGCATTCTTGAACATTGCCACTGCGCGAAAGTAGCGTGGTACCGTGCCGGCAGCGGACGGGCTCGGTCCATAGGGCCCCCCGGGGATCTCATGGGCGAGACGCGAGTCACCGGCGATGCTGGTGACAGCCGTCAGGTGGCGGGCTCCCGCGTTCGCGGTGACGAAATCGGTGATGCCGTCCGCGTTCAGATCTGCGGCTGCGGCTGCGCGCGGTATTGCCCCGACACGAATCGGTCGCGCAGAGGCGAACGTGCTGCGCGGGGTTCCGTAAAGCAGTACGAGGTTGTCAGGATTGTTCGTGAGCACTGCAATGTCGTCGTTGCCGTCCGAGTTGAAGTCGTCGGCGATCACGAATCGTGGTGACGGACCGACGCCGAGTTTGGCGAACAACCGGAAAGCAGCCGCGCCCGAGCCGAGAAGTACGTGTACCATGCCGGTTTCGAAAATTGGCGCTGCCAGATCTGCGCGGCCGTCTTTGTTGAAGTCGCCGTGCCCGGGCTGCCCGGCGTGAATGCCGAATGCCCCTGCCTCTTGCGCGGGTTCGAGGGAGCGCCCTCCGGAGTTCAGTATCAAGGAAATCCCCGTGCTGTTCGGCACGGTCAGCGCGACGTCGGGACGCCGGTCGCCGTTAAAGTCGCCGAGCGTCAATCCGGTAATCCCGTGAGGCTGTGCCGTGGTGGCGAACTTGGAGAAGCCGCCGCGGCCGTCGTTGAACGATATCGCAAGCAGCCCGCCTTCGGATGCTGCGATCAGATCCGGGTGGCTGTCGCCGTCGATATCGGCGAGTTCGACGCTGATCGGCCCATTGCGCAGCGGGTAGTCGGTGCGCGGACCGAACACGCCGTCGCCGTCGGAGGCGATCACTGTGACGGTGTCGGCTTCGTGGTTAGCCACCGCGATGTCGTTGTCGCCGTCACTGTCGATGTCGGCCAGCGCGACCGATGAGAGGCCCGGCGGCGTTACGATGTCGTGGACGGTGTAGGAGGCGGGGCCGACGGGGTCGGGTTTGCCGCGCAAGTACAAGCGAATGTAGCCCTCGCGCGGCTGCGCATCTTCATCGCCCGAGCCTACCGCGACAATGTCGAGAACCCCATCGGCGTCGATGTCGGCAACCGCGACCGCGATCGCGCGCGCGTGCGCGGGAAAGGCAAGCTCAGTTGTCCGGTAGTCGGGGACAGTCCAGCCGGGGGGCAGCAGTCGCATCTGCGGTGGCGAATCGGCGCAGCTCAAGCAGAGCCCAGCCGATGCAAAGCAAAAGCAAGCGGCCATAACCGCTCGGAGCGGCCGATCCAGCAGCTGCGTAGTGCGCCCGAGTCTTTCAAGGAAGGCTACCGCCGCTACTCCGGTCACGTAGTCTGACCCCTTTGCCGAGCACGCAGTCTGCTACGAACCTCTCCCAACTCGCCCACATCGATGGTCTCACCTCCGCTAATCGCCAAAACCTGGAGAGAATTAGGGGAGACGCGTGGACCCGGCGTGAGGATCCCCTCGAGGTTCAAGGGATCAGCGGCAGCAACAATCAGAGTTGTCGGGTGGCCTGGCATTCGCCGTAGGCTGCGCAGGGTTTCGAGCGCTTCGGGCAGCGCGAACTGTTCGCCGACGAAACCGGCTACGAAGCGGCCCCCGCGCACCTCTGCGCGGGCTTCCATGGCTCGCAAACTTCGCAGGATCGAACGCCACGGGGGAAGCGAGCGTTCTCTGGCGCAAACGTCTCGAAACACGACACCGTAGCGTGCGAGCAGGCGGCGGGCTGCGGCCTCGGCACGTTCGGTATCGGCGCTTTGCGCACTACACGCGGCGCGTAGCAGTGACCAACGGCCGACGGGCATCAACCGTCGCGTCCGGCCGCCGGTGACGGCGCGTAGGTGTGCCCTGCGTCGCGATGCGGAAGCGCCGGGTTTGCGCTTGGATTCCGGCATGAGGAGAGTTCTCAGGCCGGCCACCCCGTCACCCGTAACCGCGCCGGCCGAGACCAGCTGCCACAGCGCATCCTCGATTTCGCTCGGCAGGCGTCCGGTTGTTTGTGCGAGTTCGTTCAAGAAACTTGCGCCGCGTGACTCGAGCGTATCCAGAACCTCGGTCGCGGTTTGCGAGAGGCGGCTTCGCCACCCCTCTTGGTCCTCGCTCGGCGGCACGAGGATCAGCGGCATGTCCGCGCGTAGAAAGAACGCCAGCGGTGCCGAGCGGGTCGGTGCACTGTGTCTGCGTCGTGGCGCGCCCGGTTTGGATTCGGCTTCGGCCGGTGAAAGGCGGCCCCATACTATCTCGCCCGAGAGACAGAGCTGTTCTAGGTCGGCTGGGTCGTAATCCTTTATGCGCGCGGGCAGAACGTCGCGCTCCCAGCCCGGACCGGGCAGCTCGATCCCCTGTAGCTGTTCGAGTACGGCGCGAATGCCCTCGCGGCCGTGCAGTTGAGTGCCGGGTTCTAGGTGTTGCCAGCGCAACAGGAAGCGTATGAACTCAACGGGCGAAACCGGTTCTATTTCCGCCCGCAGCCGTCCGAGCGTGAAACGGTGGATTCTCGCGAGTAGGCTGCGTTCGCACCACTCGATCGGCGGTTGGTGCAGTTGGTCGGCTGCGCCGTAGGTGAAGTTTCCTTGCAGCACGCGGCCTTCATTTTCGAGCCCGGCCAGCGCGATTTGCACGGAAGTCTCCGTGCGGCCGAGATGTGCGGCGAGTGCTGCGGCGGTTACCGGCCCAAGCGCGTCCATCCAACCGCGAACAGTCGTGAGCAGCGCACGCTGCTCGTCGTGGGTCTCATCGGCACGGTGTTGCCAGGCTGAGCGCGGTGGTTGCGGCTCAAACCGTGCGCCGGCGAATAACGCGCGCATCTCGGGGGCCTTCTCCGAGGCGGCGACGAATGTCTGCTCTAGGGTACGCACAAAGAATGCGCGGCGTTCTTCGACGAGCACTACCACGTGCGGCTCCCAATCCTCGAGCCGGTCGCTGCGTATGTAGACCAGCGACAGTAGGGCGTCGTGGACTTCGTCGCGATCGCGCGCATCGGGCCACGCTTGGCGGCGGACTTCTTCGATGGCAGAGGCGTCGAGTCTGCCCAGACCGCCGGCTAGATCGGGATCGGTTCGACGCAGCGAGACGGCCCGTGCGCGGCGTTCTTCCAGGGGGGCGTCGTCGAGGAACGCATATGGATTCGCGTTGAGGATCTCATGCGACATAGGTGAAGGTGCAGCGGTTTCGACCGCGATGGCGCGGATGCTGCCGTCGGCGAACCCGTCGATAAGGGCGCCGAGGGCGTCGACATCCATGGCCTCTTCGAGACAGTCGCGCATCGTTTCGTTTACAAGAGGGTGGTCGGGTAGCTCGATGTCACCCGCGCGGTTGTCTTGGCAGCCTAGTTGCGCGGGGAACACTGCGCCGAGCAGGTCTTCGGCGCGCATGCGTTGGATCGGCATCGGTACGCGCCGGCCACCCATGTGCCTGAGCAGTGCGAGCGATCGTGTCGCGTTCCAGCGCCAGCGGTTGGTGAACATCGGAGATGCCAGTGATGCCTGCGCGAGGTCCTCTCTGTAGGTGCTGCGGTTGAGCATCGAGAATACGTTTGCCAGCGGAAAGCTGTGCTGTTCTCCTAGCGAGAGCACTACGCCGTCGTCTGTTGCAGCGGCTTGCAGCTCGAAGTCGAAGCTGCGGCAGAACTTCTTACGCAGCGCCAAGCCCAGTGCGCGGTTAACGCGGCCGCCGAACGGCGCGTGCAAGACGAGTTGCATACCGCCCGCCTCATCGAAGAAGCGTTCGGCAATTACGGTGTCACGTGCCGGAACGGTTCCGAGCACGGCAACCGTATCGCGGACGTAATCGATCAGCTGAACGGCTCCCTCGGCATCGACACGGCACTCGTGCTGTAGGCGCAGTTGCAACGCGTCCTGATCGCCCAGGCCGGCCTCGATATCTCGGCGCAGTTGAGTGACGGCGTCCGAGAGTTCTTCGCTACGGGCGGGTGCCTCGCCCAACCAAAACGGGATTGTCGGTGGTGCGCCTTGCGCATCGATGACGCGGATCTGGCCGTTGGTCACGCGCTTGATTCGCCACGAGCGATTGCCGAGCAGGAAGATGTCCCCGGTGAGGCTTTCCACCGCAAAGTCTTCGTTGACGGTGCCCACGAAGGTCTCGGCCGGTTCCTCGATCACGCGAAAGTCGGCGGTGTCGGGGATCGCACCGCCGCTGGTGATCGCCGCGAGCCGTGCCCCGCGTCGCGCGCGCAGATGTCCGCCCACGCGATCGTAGTGCAAATGGGCGCTTTTGCGCCCGCGCTTGGTGGAGATGCCTTCCGCGAGTGTTTCCAAGACCTGATCAAAAGCGCTTCGCTCCAGCGTCTTGTACGGGTAGGCGCGTGTCACCCGCGCAAAAAGTGCATCGACGCCGAGTTCTTCGGCAGCGACCGAAGCGACCATCTGTTGGGCGAGGATGTCGAGGCAGTTGGTGCGGATGTGTAAGCGGTCGAGCTTGCCTTGTAAGACCGCGCGGACTGAGGCCGCCGATTGCAGCAGGTCGTCGCGGGTCATCGGAAAGAGGATCCCTTTGGGGACCGCCCCCAAGAAGTGGCCCGAGCGTCCAACCCGTTGCAGGAGCGTTGCCAGCGAGCGTGCCGAACCGAGATGCACGACGAGGTCGATGTGTCCGACATCGATACCGAGTTCGAGCGATGCGGTTGCGACCACCACGGGCACGCTGCAGTTTTTGAGGCCTTCTTCGGCCGCTAGTCTGGTTTCGCGCGAGAGGCTGCCGTGGTGAGCGGCGACCTTATCGCTGCCGAGCAACTCAGAGAGTGCGTGCGCGACGCGTTCAACCATCCGCCGCGTGTTGGTGAAAATAATCGTCGTTTTGTGCTCGGCTGCCAACTCGGCGATGCGTTCGTAGACCTGTGCGCGCAGTTCTTGACTGGTAATGGGCCCGAGGATGTCGTCCATCGTTTCAATTGAGAGATCGAGTTCGCGTTTGTGGCCTGCATCGACGATTGCGCAACGCGGGCTGCCGTCTTGCGAGCAACGCCCGGTACCGACAAGTAGTCTTGCGACTTCTTCGATGGGATTTTGCGTAGCAGAAAGACCGATCCGCTGGAGCGGCGCTACGGCCACGGTGTCCAAACGTTCCAGCGACAGTGCCAAGTGACTTCCGCGTTTGTCTTCGGCGACCGCGTGGATCTCGTCGACGATCACGGTGCGTGCTTCGCGCAGAGCGGCGCGGCTCTTCTCGGCAGTCAGAAGTATGTAGAGCGACTCCGGTGTAGTGATCAGAATGTGAGGAGGCCGTTTGCGCTGTAGCGCGCGTTCGCGTGGTGGCGTGTCGCCCGAGCGCACCCCAATGCGGATCTCCGGAATCGTTACCCCCGAACGCGCCGCGCACTCGGCAATCTCGGCAAGTGGGCGGCGCAGGTTCTTCTCGATGTCGTTCCCGAGCGCTTTCAGCGGGCTGACGTAGACCACGTGGATCTTGTCTTCGAGCCCCTCCCGGGTTCCCTTTTCAACGAGTTCGTTGAGCGCCCACAGAAAGGCTGCGAGTGTTTTGCCTGAGCCGGTCGGCGCAGCGATCAAGGTGTCGCGACCGGCGGCGATCTCCGCCCAGCCGTCCTCTTGGACTTTGGTGGGGCCGTCGAACGTCCGCTCGAACCACTCGCGCACCGAGCCGTGGAAAGAGAGGTGTCTCACGCTGCTTTTATGTCTAGCGTAACTGGAGAGGTTTTGTTAGCGTGGTCGAGCATTCCGCCCCGTCCGAAGGAGACCATGCCGACAGTACCACGTTGTATCCCGTTCGCTTGCGCCTTTGCCGCGGGTTTGCTTGCCCTGGGCGCAGGCCTCGCGGGTTTGGCCGATGCCGCGACTGATGCCGAGAGGTGTCTGTCATCGAAACAGAAAGCGGCGGGAAAGGAAGGGTTCCTGTTCCTGAACTGCGCGGCAAAAGCTGCCAGGAAGAACGAGGCCGTCGATCCCGCCTGCATCACGAAGGCGGAAGAGAAGTTTGACAAGAGCTGGGACAAAGCCGAAGCCAAGGGCGGTTGCTCCACCAACGGAGAACGTGGACGCGTCGAAGCGATCATTCGTGCGCAAACCGACGCGGCGACCGCGGCGCTCACCCATGGCGTGGATCAAGATTCGCAAAAGTGTGCGTTCTCGAAACGCAAAGCCACCGGCCGATATTTGTTCTCGGTGTTAAAGTGCTACGCGAAGGCCGCGACCAGGGGCGAAGCCGTAGACACCAAGTGTCTGACCAAGGCCGAAGTCAAGCTTGACGGTGCGTTCTTCAAGGCCGAGTCCAAAGCAGGCTGCGCGACTCCCGGTGATCTCGGCGCGTTGCAGACGCTGATGGACGATGCCTTCTCGGAGATCGGCGGAGTGCTGAACCCCACCTGTGGTGACGATGTTACGGCGGCCGGCGAGCAGTGCGACGGCGCCGACGACGGCGTTTGTCCCGGACAGTGCTCGTCTTTGTGCACCTGCTGTGGTGACGGCGGGTTATTCGGTGTCGAAGAGTGCGACGACGGGAATGCCTTGGGCGGCGACGGCTGTTCTTCGAGCTGTCAGCTCGAGGACGTGAGCGCTTTGTGTGCCGGCGTGACGGGCGCTGCGGGCACGGCTATCGACGCGGCGTTGGTCGCAAGCGGGCTGGTCAATCCAACCCAGGTAACCGCGCCTCGGTTGGATACCAGGCGCGTGTTTGTCCTCGAGCAGCCGGGACGCATCCGGCTGATCAAAGACGGCGTGCTGCAGGCTCCACCATTTCTCGCCATCGAGTCGGCGGTCGGCGATTCAGGCAACGAGCAGGGGCTCCTCGGTCTCGCGTTTCACCCCGACTACGAGAGCAACGGCCGTTTTTTCATCAACTACACGAACAACAGCGGAAACACCGTGATAGCCCGATACCAAGCCGACGGCGGCGATGCGAATTCCGACGTCGCCGATGTCTCGAGCGGAATTGAGTTGATTACCATCGGCCAAGACTTCAGCAACCACAACGGGGGTCAGGTCGCGTTCGGTCCCGACGGCATGCTCTATATCGGCATGGGCGACGGCGGTTCGGGGTGCGATCCCAACGGTCGTTCGCAAGACGACAACCAGTTGCTCGGAAAGATGTTACGCATGGACGTAGACGTCGAAACACCCCCGTACTATACGGTTCCCACAGACAACCCGAACCCAGGTGCCGGGATGCCGCTCGGCCTGGTCTGGTCGAAGGGCTTGCGCAATCCTTTCCGATTCAGTTTCGACCGTGGGTCCGGCGATCTATACATCAGCGATGTCGGTCAGAATGAAATCGAAGAGGTTTCTGTCGAGTCGGCAGGCAGTCCGGGCGGTCTAAACTTCGGCTGGAGAAACTACGAGGGCAACACCTGCGTGGGTGAGGGGGACAGTTGTCCTTCAGTCCCGCCGGGCGGATGCCCGGATCCGACCGGCTTCACCTTCCCGGTGCTCCAGTACACCCAAGCCCAAGGCTGTTCTGTTATCGGTGGCTTCGTGTACCGCGGCTGCGAGATCCCCGACCTTGACGGAACCTATTTTTACTCGGACTTCTGTTCTGGGTGGATACGCACCTTCGAGCTGATTGGCGGTCTGGTGCAAAACCAGAGTGACGTGACTACCGATTTGCAAGACCAAGGCGCGGTGCTCAACAACCCGACCTCTTTCGGTGAGGATGCCCGCGGAGAGATTTATATCGTCGATCGCGACGGCGAGATTTTCAAGATCCAGCCGCAGTAGGCTGCGCTTTCGAACCTGCGGCGCGCGCGGCTTCCTCCCACGCACGCCCGATTACGAACCCGCGATCGAGGGAGATGACGGTGGGGACGCTGAATACCTCGAAGTCCTTGGCGATCGGCAGCTTGACGTTCGCTCGTGCTTCATCGACGGTCATCCCGGCCTTCACTGCGGCGCGTACCTCGCGCCACAATTCGCGCAGGAAGGTCTGAAACTGCCTGATGCCTCTGCGGTCGGTGACCGCGCCATGTCCCGGTATGACACGGTCAAATCCCAAATCGGCGACCGCGTTGAGGGTTTCGATCCAGGCCGGTATCGACGATCCCGCTTCCAGATCGATGTTCGGCCAGTGGCTGTTGAAGACCAAGTCTCCGGCGTGGAGAACGCGGTCTTCGACGAACAGTACGACCAGATCACCGTCGGTGTGGCCGCGTCCCTTGTACATGCTCAAGATCGTCTTGCCGCCGATCTCCATCACGTGGTCGTGAACGAAGGTGTCAGCGGGGAGAGTTGCGGCGGCCTCGCCGGTCCAGTAGTCCGCGTCGATTGCAACCAGGTGCTTGCGGGTGTTCGCGGTGGCAACGAAGCGTGCGGTACCAGCGAACGCAGGGTTCCCGTGGGTGTGGTCTTGGTGGTAGTGGGTGTTGATGACGGCTCGAATCGGGCCGCCGCTGAGTCGCTCGGCGAGTTTGCGGATCCATTTTCCTTGAAAACCGAAGGTCATCGAGTCAACGACGACGGCTCCGTCGTCGGTACGCAGGATCGCAACGTTGCCGCCGAATCCCTTGACCATATAAACGTCATCGCTGACCTGCTCATACGAAAACGGGGAAAGCCGCGCGTACAGATACCCGGCGACCAAAATCGTAAAACAAGCGGTGCCGGCGCCCACAGCCAGAAGAACTCTTTTGACCATCGGACCCTGTATACGACGAGACGCGGCGTAGCGAAAGCAGGGCAACCCGCCGCGGCCCGCCCAGGCCTGTTCTGTGTGTCTGTCCCCGCGTCGGTGCGGGGCCCGGCAAGCCTGCAGCCCGATAGGGAAGCTCTGGACGAGTGTTTCAAAATGAGACAAGCACGTAAGTCGAGCGACTCGTGAGGAGGTTGGGCGATGGGTGAGCAGCGTAGGTTCGCGTCGGTAGCGTGGAGTCAGAAAGGAACTGAAGTCGGGGACGATCGTCGAGGCGACGATCATCGCGGCGCCGAGTTCGACAAAGAACGCGGCCAAAGCGCGCGATCCCGAGATGCAGCAGGCGATGAAGGGCAAAGCCTGGTATTTCGGCATGAAGCTGCACGTGGGGACGGACTGCAAAGGCCGGGTAGGGCCGGCCGGCTACCTTCCGCGAGCTGAAACCGCGCTACATCCCGCGCGGAATGTGGATAACTCGGCGCAAAGTGCACCGGCGGCACGATGATCGGTCCGCTCAGTCACTTGTGCAGAGCTTCCTTAGACCCCACCGGGCTGGTTTGACCCCACCGACGCGGCGTTCGATAGTAACGAGATGAAGATGACGTCCCGACTCGTCCTCGCGCTCGTGTTTATTTTGGGTGCCGCGTCGCACGCCACAGCGGAACAAGCGACGCAACTCGACGCGCGTATGCGCACCGCGCGCGCGGTCTTCGAAGAGCTGATGTTGCTACCCGACGGCGAGATCCCCGACCAACTCGTGAGCGATGCGCGCTGCATAGCGGTGATTCCCGGTGTTATAAAGGGCGCGTTCATTTGGGGCGGCCGCTTCGGTCGCGGTGTGGTCAGCTGCAAAAGCGAAAGCGGGCGGTGGAGTCCGCCGGTATTCGAAAGCCTCGGCGGTGGTAGCTTCGGCCTCCAGATTGGTTTGTCCTCGACCGACCTGGTTTTGTTCTTCATGAGTGAACGCGGCGCCCGCTCGTTGCTCGAGTCCAAGTTCACTCTTGGCGCCGATGCCGCGGTCGCGGCAGGGCCGGCCGGTAGGAGTGCACATGCGGGCACCGATATCCGCTTGCGCGCCGAGATTTACTCGTACGCGCGCTCCAAGGGCCTGTTTCTGGGAGTGTCACTCGAAGGGGCGCGTCTTGCCCCGCAGGTTGAGTGGACGACCGAGTACTATGGCGCCTACAATCCCCCCGCCGACATCCTGTTCGGTGGTGCGCAGCGTTCGCTGCCGAAAAGTGCGCGGGAATTTCTCGCGGTTCTGCCGCGCGGTTGAGAAACCGGCCACCTCGGACTATTGCGTACGAATGCCGTCGCGCACCATCAGCGGTTTTCTAAAGACCCACTTTCGACACTTCAACTCTGCCGCGTTGGTCGATGCCGCACAGGGCTACAAAGACCTTCTGGACAGCGGCGGCAAGATGTTTCTCGCGATGGGCGGCGCGATGAGCACCGCCGAGCTCGGGCTGTCACTCGCGCGGATGATTCGCGAAGGTAAGGTTCACGCGATCAGTTGCACCGGTGCCAACCTCGAGGAGGATGTATTCAACCTAGTTGCACACTCGCACTACAAAAGGATTCCTGGTTACCGAGACCTGACCCCGGCCGACGAAGAGAAGCTTCTGGCGTCTCACCTCAATCGTGTGACCGACACCTGTATCCCCGAAGAAGAAGCGATGCGTCGGATCGAGAACCACGTCCTCGAGTTGTGGAAACGCGATGACGCCTCCGGCGTGAGACGATTTCCGCACGAGTATTTCTATGAGTTGGTTCGCGAAGGGACGCTTGAGCCATACTACGAGATCGATCCTGCCGGCAGTTGGATGGTTGCGGCGGCCGAAGCCGATCTCCCGATCTTTGTGCCGGGCTGGGAGGACTCTACCCTCGGTAACATCTACGCTGCGCACTGTGTGAAGGGCGGCGTCAAGAACGTCGCGACGGTGAAGTCGGGTATCGAGTACATGATGCGACTCGCAGACTGGTACATGGATACCGCACCCGTGTCCCCGCTTGGGTTCTTTCAGATCGGCGGCGGCATCGCCGGCGATTTTCCGATCTGTGTGGTCCCGATGCTCGAGCAGGACCTGCGCCGCGACGACGTTCCGCGCTGGGCTTACTTCTGCCAGATCAGCGATTCGACGACGAGTTATGGCTCCTATTCGGGTGCGGTACCGAACGAAAAGATCACTTGGGGAAAGCTGTCGGCGCAGACCCCGAAGTACGTGATTGAATCCGATGCTACCATCGTCGCACCGCTGGTCTTCGCATACGTGATGGACGAATGAGCGAGCCGCGAGATTCAAGCCGGGCACTCGCGGCGCGCGCGGCGCAGACCACCGTCAGCGAGCACTTCAGCGAGCAAGAGCGCGAGATTCTATCTCGCTACTTCACTAATCACGACCGGCCGGTCTTTGTGATCAGGAATCTTCCTGAGGTCGTCAAGGGCGCGCTGTTCGCGCGTTACTCACGTTCGGCGAAGTCGCTTCGGCGGCTTTTTCTCGACGAGTTCCTTGACGACCTCGGAGGTGGAGACGCCGGTCGGTCCGAGGTCGGTCTTGCGCGGGCCGAGAAACTCTACGAGCGGGTATTCAGCGAGTACGGAGACGACTCGGTCGCACAGTTGGGCGGGGTTCACCTTGCCTGCGAATATGCATCCAACATCCTCACCAAGGTTCTGGAGTGGGGCAGGCTTGCCGCGTACCTCGAACAGTCCACGCGTTACGTGCCTTACACCGACAAACTCGCCGGTCGTTGGCGCTACTGCATCCCTGGGGAACTCGAAGGACACGCACTTCGCGACCGTTACACGAGCGTGCTCGACCGTGCCTTTGCAACTTACGCACGCTGGATCGAACCGCTCCAAGATCACTACCGTGTGCAGTCTCCGCGCGCCGAAAGCGACTCGAAGGTGGTTTACAACGCGACAATTAGGGCGAAAGCACTCGATGCGCTGCGTGGGCTGATGCCCGCTGCGACGCAGTCCAACGTCGGCATTTACGCTACGGGGCAAGCCTACGAGGCCCTGCTGTTGCGTATGCGCGCGCATCCGAGCGCCGAGACCCGTGCGTATGCCGACATGATGCTCGAAGAACTGCGCAAGGTGATCCCCGATTTTCTCAAGCGTGTTGACCGCGAGGGGCGTGGGCTCGTCTGGACTGATTACTTGGCGCAGACGCGCAATGATACTGCGGTGGTGGCCGCGCGAATTCTCGAAGGTGTCGAGCCTGAGACAGCCGACGAGGTCGTGCTGACGGAGTTCGACCCGGAGGGCGAGGCCAAGATTGTAGCCGCAGCCTTGTATTCGGTCTCTAGATTACCCGACGCGCAGTTGCTCGCGATCGCGAAGGGCATGGGCGAGGTGCAGCGCACCGAGGTCTTACGGGCCTACATCGGTGAGCGTAGCAACCGCCGTCACAAGCCGGGCCGGGCATTTGAGCGGACCTCTTACCGCTTCGACGTACTCAGCGACTATGGCGCGTTTCGCGATTTGCAGCGTCACCGGCTGCTTACCTTGGACTGGCAAAGCCTCTCGCCCGATCGCGGATACGTCACCTCTCCGGTCATCGAGGAGGTCGGTGCCGGCGAAGACTGGCGTGTGGTGATGGACGAATCGGCCACGCTATACGGTGAACTTGTTGCTGCCGGACTCGCGCATATCGCGCCCTACGCTGTCTCAATGGCGCACCGGGTGCGTTTTTACATGCACATGAATGCCCGCGAAGCCATGCACGTGATCGAGCTGCGGACACCCCCGCAAGGACATCCGGCTTACCGCCGTGTTTGTCAGCTCATGCACCGTGCGATTGCCGAACAGGCCGGGCATAGCGCTATCGCCGCAGCTATGAAGTACGTCGACCACAGTGAGGGGGAGCTCGGACGCTTGAATGCGGAGCGCGCCGGTGAACGCCGGCGCAAAGTTGCAGGCTGACGCAGCGGCCGACGCGTGCCGGTTCTTCTTCGCTACATCTTCTTTCAGGTTCCCGGTGCGGTCGTTGTCGCTGCCGCGGCGACGATTCTCCATCTCTCCTTCAGTCTTCCCAGCGGAATCGCGATCGCGATCGTCATTGGCTGGCTGATCAAAGACGCGGTCTTGTACCGCTTCGTGCGTGAGGCCTACGTGTCGGGCGTGGCCACCGGTGTCGAGCGCCTAATCGGCCAACCCGGCGTTGCCATAGGTGACATCGAATCTGCAGGGTACGTTCGGGTTGCGGGAGAGCGCTGGCGCGCGGCTACTAGAGAGGGTGCCGGCAGAATCGCTGCCGGTGAAGACGTCAGGGTTGTCGGTTGCGAAGGCCTGCGCTTGGTTGTTGAGCGGGCTCGGCAAAGCGACGCCGGATCCTAGGGAAGCTCTGCACAAGTGACTGAGCGGACCGATCATCGTTCCGCCGGTGTACTTTGCGCCGAGTTATGCACATTCCGCGCGGAATGTAGCGCGGTTTCAGCTCGCGGAAGGCTCGCCGTCACGTGATGCACCCGGCCTTTGCGGTCCGTCCCCACGTGCAGCTTCATGCCGAAATACCAGGCTTTGCCCTTCATCGCCTGCTTCATCCCGGGATCAACTCCAGCAACGGCTTCCACGGTATCACCGCGTCCATCTCGGCGAGAAATCGCTCCCGGCGCGTTATCTTTCCTTTTCTGACTCCACGCTACCGACGCAAACCTACGCTGCTCACCCATCGCACAACCTCCTCACGAGTTGCACTCGACTTACGTACTTATCTCATTTTGAAAGACTTGTGCAGAACTTCCCTCCTGCTGATGCTATCGCGCCGACGGGGCTTTTGTCTGGGCGCTTCAGCGCAACTCTGCCGGGGTTTGTTTCTCGACGAAACTCTTGGCGACGAACAGCGCAGCGGTACTGGGCAGAAACCGCGACAGGTTGGCGAGGAAATAGTTCTTCCACCCGGATATCACTGTCGGCTGACGGCCGAGCGCGGCGAACGCAGTGTCGACCACGTCGGCCGGCGGTTCGCCGCGCTCGCGGTTTATCTCGCCGGCGACTTCGACGAACTCGGTATCGACCGGCCCCGGCTCGACGGTGAGCACATCGATGCCGTCTTCGCGCAGTTCGCACCAAAGTGCTTCGCCGAGTCGGCTGTCGAAGGCCTTTGTCGCCGAGTACAGCCCGTGCAGAGGTAGCGACTGCCTGCCTGCGATCGAACTGGTAAACACGATCGCGCCGCGGCCGCGTTCACGCATGCCTTGCACCAGCGCACTTGTCAGCATGACCGGGGCGACGCAGTTGACCTGAATCAACTGCTTCATTCGTGCTGCGTCGAGCTTGTCGAAGCGTCCGGCGTAGCCGAGCCCGGCGTTGTTGATCAAGATTGAAATCTCGGTGTCTTTGAGTGACTCTACGAGTCGCTCTGCGCCGGTAGGCTTGGACAGATCCGCGACGGCGATTTTGGTCTGCACTCCGTAGTGATCCTCGAGTTCCTTAGCCAATTCGGTCAATCGCGGTTTGCGCCGCGCGCTCAGCACACAGGAGACACCCTCACGCGCCAACGCGCGGGCGAACTCGGTTCCGATGCCTGCCGATGCACCGGTAACGAGCGCCCACTCGCCGTAGCGGTCGCGCATCAACGGCCGGCGCTTACCGAACTGGTCTTGTGAATCCCACAGTGCCCTGGCGATAAGCACGAAGAACATCGTGACCGGGATGCCGAACAGCCACCCCGGCGCTCCGCCGACGTGCACGAGGTAGTAGACGACCATCGAAAACGCCACCTGCGCGACGTAGAGAGCCGCCCACGGCCACATCCACGCGCGCATTCGCCAAAACCCGTACAGTCCGAGTCCGTATACCGCCCAATGCAGCAGTGCTGTGAACTTGGCAGCGCCTCCGCGGATGATGATGCCGAACCAGACCTCGTGATCTTCCGCGATCGGCTTGATCAGCAAGTCGTAGGGCATGTACACGAAAGTCATGAATGCACAGAAGAACATCAGGATGTTCATCCACCAAGGTCTGCGATCGAGTACGTCTCTCCACCAACTTTCCATGCTTAGCTCCTGTGCCCCCAGCCCGGCCCAGTTCTATCCGGTGAACCCCGGCTTTCACAAGGTCGAGGCTCGAGAGCACCCTCAAGGTGTCCGCAAACGAGAGAGGGGCGAGTGCTGGGCCAAGGTTTAGGCGGGCGCCGCAGCCCGTGTTGGGGCGGCGAGCCGAGTTCGCAAAGTCGCGGCGGGCCGAACCAGGGAACGCCGGCGCGCCAAATGGTTTGGCGGGGGCCGCTGCCCGTGTTGGGGCGGCGTGCCGTGATCGCAAAGTCGCGACGGCCGTACCTCGTTAGGGCCGACGAGACTATTGATTTCGCGGGTCTTAGGCAGCGACTGAGAACTGCGGCGCTTCTTCGTCGATAAGCGCTTTGAACGAAGGGCGTTCCATCATCTTGGCGACGTAGCCGGCAAGTTTCGGGTACTTGTTCGCGTCGATGGTTTCGCCGGCGTGACGCAAGTTCACCATCGGCGAGGTGATACCGATGTCGGCAACCGAGAAGGCATCGCCGACCAAGTAGTCACTCGCGCCAATCTGGCTGTCGAGCCAGGCGAACAGCGGCGGGATCGTCTCGCTGAGCGCTTGGGTCACGGCCGCTTCATCGGTCTGTTGCCCCATCATCCGCGGTCCAACGATGCGTTGAAAAAACACCGTGCCGGTGGCTGCGACGAGCGCCGAGTCGCCGTACTCTTCGAAGAACAGTGCGCGCGCCGCGTCTTCGGGGTCTGACGGGATCAGAGCCGGTTCGGGTTTGACGCGTTCGAGGTACTGGATGATCACCGAGGAGTCGGGGATGTGTACTCCGTTGTCGGTCGTGTAGCAGGGTACCTTACCCAGCGGGCTCATCGCTTTGTATTCAGCGGATACACCGAACGGTATCACGGGGTCGTGTTCGTAGCTGATTCCTTTCTCCGCGAGTGCGACGCGTACCTTCCGTACGAAAGGTGATGCATTAATTCCATGTAGTACGCCCATTGCTTTGTTCTCCTTAGTGTTGTTGGTCGGGCAGCGAGTTTAGGCCTTCTGCGGCAGCAGGGAAGTAGGCCCGGAAAAGGTTGGGGATTTGCAGCACGGCGTCGTCGTCTCCTTCGACCGACAGGCGTCCTTCGCGTACGGCCTGCGCGGCGTCGCAGTGACCGCCTGCGACGGCTAAGATGTCGTGTGCATTCCCGCTTACGGTGGCTTGCGCGTCGGCGTGTCCGTCGATGACGCTGGTGCCATTTTCGCCGCCGACGATGTGGCAGCGGCAGACCGTTGCACCGTCGAGGCATACAATATTTATGCGCACCGTCGGTGTAGCGACCTCGGAGGCGAGCATGCGCAAATAAAATCCGATCATCGTGGCGGCGGGCTGTTCACCGGGTTCGGCGGGCATCAGGAAGCGTGCACCCCAACGACCGAGTTCGCGGATCGCGGGCAGCAACTCGCGCCCGGCTTCGGCCAGTTCGTAGACCGTTGAGGCTGCCGGTGGTTTTAAGACGGTTTTTCGAATCACCCCGGCTGCTTCGAGTGTGGCCAGACGCTGGGTGAGTACACTCGGACTGACCTCGCCGAGTCCACGGCGCAGATCGCTGAAGCGTTGCGGGCCGAACAAGAGTTCGCGGATGATCAAAAGGTTCCAACGCTCGCAGAGGATCTCGGCGGCCCTGGCCAGGGCGCAGAACTGCGGATAACGAAAGGGTGGCACAGGCGGACGATGGCGTCCCGCACTACTAAAGTCAAATCAGGTAGTTTTAAAACCGTACAAGCCTGTTTGCCACCCCGCCAGCCGGCGAGGGTACGGTGGTGGCGGGTACGGTGGTGGACTGCCTCTAGAGGAGGGGAACCGGGTGGAATTGGTACTAGATCACATTGTTCTAAACGTTCGAGACGTCGAAGCAGCGCTTACGTTTTACACCCGGGTGTTGGGGTTGACCCCAGAACGAGTCGAAGAGTACCGGCGAGGGCACGTCCCGTTCCCATCGGTGCGGCTGAGCAAAAACACCATCCTCGACCTGCTGCCGGAGCAGTGGTGGAGCGCGAGCGAAGCGCACGATGAGCAGCGTACACCGAATATGAATCACTTCTGCATGGCGATGGAGAAGCAGGAGTGGCAGGACGTGTGTGACAAAATCGCGCTCGCCGACGTGGCGGTCGACAAGGGGCCAATGAATCTATTTGGCGCGCGCGGGGACGGCGTCTCGATTTATGTCACCGATCCAGCCGGCAACCGGGTCGAGCTGCGCTACTACGAACCTTGAGCGAGACTTTCGTGGCCGGCGCCTCGCAGTGTCGCCCCCTGAGGGGTATTTCGACCGCTTGGTGAGCAATTTCCCGCATACTGGACGCCGATGTGAGATCCTATGCGTAGTGAGGGGCCGCAGCGAGTCGGGAGTTTTCAGCCGGTGACTTTCCGTCTATCGTCTACGGATTGATCGCCGGGAGACACCCTGGCGAGCACGCCTCATCGGGCCGTTCAGTGAATCCGAGCGAATCTGCAAACATCCCGCGCTGGTGCGGTCAGCACGGTTACTACGAGGTGTGGTTCCTCGTCGTCTTCGAACCGGAGACCGAACGCGCGTACTGGCTGCGCTATTCCTTGTTTACACCCGCGCCCGGTATCGAGGGTACAAGCAAGGCGGTGGTATGGACCGCGTGCTTCGATGCGGCGGCTACCGAAGCGGCTTTCGGGTTCAAAAACACTTACAACCTACACGAGCTTGACCGCGGATTGACGGCGCAGTTCGGCATCGAAATAGGGCCTTGCCGCTTGGGGCATGGGTACGCCGAGGGGCACGCGGCCTCTGAATGGCATCACCTTCGCTGGGATCTCACCTTCGAGCCCGCGGCTGAAGTCGTCTCGCGTGAACCGGCGTTGGCTGCGATGTTAGCGGCTGCAACCATCGTCGAACGCGCCAACGCTGAGGTCTTGTTCAACGGTCGTTTGGTCGTCGACGGCGTCGAACGCGTGTTGGAGAACGCTCCGGGGATCCAGTACCACATACATGGAACCGCGCGCCCCGAGAGTCTGCGCTGGCTGTACTGTGCTAAGTTCGACCAGCACCCGAATGCGTTGCTCGAGGCCTACAGTGTAGTTCCCTCAGGCCGTGCGATGGGAGTGATTGCAGTGCCCGAAGTGACGCCCGTGTATTGGCGAGACGCCGAAGTCTTTGACGGCACCTCGGCGACTGCGGCGTTGGCGTCCTCGTGCGAACGCGTCGGACCGCACGAGCTTCGTTTTATCTCTCGTTCTCCGCTGCGAACGCTGACGGCGCGCGCGTGGGCCGATCCGGCCGCGTTTGTCGGATACGTTTACCGCGATCCCGGCGGTCGCGATCTATACGTCGCCCAATCCGACATCGCTTCGTGCGAGGTCGAGTTTCACCACCGGCGGTTTCCCTTCGGCGAGTGGCAGCGCGGAGAGCGTGTGACCTCGCACGCGGGCGCTGCGCTCGAGATCCACGGAACCGATCCGGTGCAGGGAATTGCCTATATTCCCTGGGATGCCGATCACCTTGAAGACCCGGTGCTCAAACCGGTGCGCGAAGAAGGCGGTGATTCGGGTCATCCGCAAGCCGGCAAACCGACTTACCCTGGACAGCGGCCGTGACCAGAACTCGCCGAACACAACTGCCGATGCCGCCGGATCACCAGCTGATCCGGCGCGTGCGCGACGGTGATGCAGGTGCATTCGAGACTCTTTATGACCGTCACGCGGGCTACGTTCTTGCCCTTGCGTTGCGCCTGGTGCGCAACCGTGAAGAAGCCGATGAGATCTTGCAGGCAGTGTTCGGGCAGCTATGGGACGGGGATGTGCTTTACGACGAACGACGTGGCCGCTTTACCACTTGGCTCTTTGCGCTCGCTCGCAGCCGCAGCCTCGACAAGCTACGTGCGGTGGGCCGTGGCACGGCAACCTCGGAAGTTGACGGGGAAGAGCTGCCTTCAGGAGAAACCGCTCCAGGGATCGACGCCTACACGTATGAGCGCATTGATTGTGCGCGCAGAGCGCTCGGAGTTCTCCCGCAAGATCAGCGCAATGCGATCGAACTCTGCTTCTTCGAAGGGCTGACGCACAGAGAAGCAGCGGATAAGCTCGACCAATCGTTGGACACCGTCAAGGGTCTCATCAAGTCGGCAATGGACAAGATGCGTGCGGCGTTACGCGAGCTGACGGCGGGGGCGGTATGATCGCGCATGACGAACTCCTGAGCCGAGTCTCGCTTCATGCGATCGGAGCGCTCGACGGCGACGAGCTACGTGAACTGCGCCGGCATCTGGCTGAGGGTTGTGAGACCTGCAACGCGGCGTTGCTCGAGGCCGAGGGCCTCGCCGGCGATCTGACCTATGGCTTGGACCCGGTGCAACCTTCGGAGGTCTCGCGCAGACTGCTCGTGAACCGCGTGCGTGCCGAGGCTGCACGACCGACGCGGGCGGGTAACCCGGCGACAGCCGGGCCGTCGATACCGGGCTGGATGCCGTGGCTTGCCGCTGCAGCGGTCGTCGTCGCCGCGTTCCTGGGCACACAAGTGCGCTCTCTCGACCAGCGTCTGCGTGACGAACAAGTGCGCGCGGAGCGGCTCGAGACGCAAGCCCTGCGACTGGCTGGTGACACCAAGCGGTACGCCTCTGAAGCCGAAGCGCTGCGCAACGCGGCGAGTCAGCTCGACGGCCAGTTTGCCAATGTCGAGGCCGTGATCGAGACGCTGACTTCACCATCGACGGTTCCCGTTGCGCTCGGGGGTAAAGGCGCAGCCAAGGAGGCCAAGGCGCGCGCATTCTTGGATCCGGACCGGCGCCGTTTGTTCTTGTACGTCTACGATCTGCCCGAGTTGCCCAAAGACCGGACCTACCAACTTTGGGTGATTGTCGAGGACAATCCGGTAAGCGCCGGCGTATTCGAGACCGACGAGAACGGCAGCACGCGCTTCAGGGCCGATGAAATTCCCAAATGGAAGGGCAAGGGCGCTATCACGATTGCGGTTAGCGAAGAGCCCGCGGGCGGGGCTCCGCAGCCAACCGGTTCGATCATGCTCGCCGGCACCACTGGGTCTTAGCGGTTAGACGACTTCGCCTCACCGCTGGTTCGTGGCAAATTCCAGGTCGTGACGACCGATTTACCGACCGTGTGTAATTCTCGTTCGAGTTGGCGGCGGTACCCCGGCGGCGGTATCGGACTGCCGGCCTTTGCTCGTGCCGTGGCTGCGATATCCTCGGCGTTTCTCGTGTGTTTTGGGGTGTCCGGCGCGTACGCCCACCCCTTAGATGCGCCTCCCCAGGCCGACAGGGAGGGAGGGCCGGAGCGCACGGTGTTTGATCTCGCCGATGTTGCCGAAAGTTTGCGTAGGATTGATGCGCTTCTGCTCACATCGGAACCGAAGCTAAGAAAGGTTCCTTTTGACATGGTTACACGCTCGAAGGTCGCCGCTGCTTACTTAGATCGTGCGCGACTGAGCGGACTGCATACAGACTACAAGAAGGCCGAGAAACACTTCCGCGCACTCAGCTCGCTGAGTCCGGCCAATGCGGATTCAAGGTTGGGATTCGCGCTCGCACTGATGGGACAACACCGCTTCGCAGAGGCACTCCTGCAGGCGCGCGAAGGCGCCGAGATGCTCGAGCACCCGGCCGGCGTGGCAGCCATCCTCGGGGACATCCATTTTGCGCTCGGCAACTATGTCGAGGCCGAATGGGCGTATCGTAAACTCAATAGTGATGGGCGGACGCTGCCCTCGTTGGCTCGCATGGCGCAGATCCATGCAGTGCGCGGCCGTGACGAGAAGGCCGCCAAGGCCATCAAAGACGCCTGCGAAGCCGGCGGCGTTTCGGTAGTGCCGGCGCTCGACGCATCGTGGTGCAAGCTCATGCAGGGCGAGATCGCCATAGATCAAGGGCGGGCTGTCGACGCGGTCAGCGCTTTCGAACGGGCGCTCGAACTCGCCCCTGTTCGGCACACCGCGCGCTTGCGCACGGCCGAGGCGGCGATGATTCTCGGCGACCCCGACCGGGCTGTCGAAACGCTCGAGAAACTCATCCGAGAGCATCCGCTCCCGCGCTATCAAGCGGCGCTCGGCAAGGCGCTGAGAGACAGTGGGCGTATCGAGGACGCGCGTGCGTGGTTCGACAAGGCGCGCGATGCTTACGAGGATGAGTTTGCGCGAGGCGACATTGGGCATATCCGCGAGTACACTGAGTTGTTGCTGGTTACGGGTGAGAACCCGGCGCGCGCCCTCGAGCTCGCGCGCCGGGAGTTTGCGGGGATCCGCCAAGACCTCGGTGCCCACGTAACGCTGGCCAAGGCGCTTGCAGCGAACGAGCAGTACGAGGCTGCCGCTGACCGCATCCACCGGGCGTTGCAGGTCGGCAGCCGCGCCCCTTGGCTGGTGCGCAGCGCCGGTGTTCTGTTTGCGCGTGCGGGGCGCCTTGCCGAGGCCCAGCTGTACTTGACTCGCGCGTTACAGACGCCCGATGCATACGCCACGGCCGAAGGCGCCGAAGCCCGCGCAGTTATGCAGGCGGTAGATACGGAAGTTGCGCGCCGAGCGGCGGCAAAGGCTGCGCGGGCAGCGCCGCAACAGCCTTCGCCTAGGTCGGCCGCCGAGGTCACTCCGCACTGAGCGAGTCGAGCAGCCTAGCGAGCGTTGCGGTACGGTTGGCGCTCGAGCGCCGACCGTTCAGCTCTTGCCGTTGAAGTACTTTTTGGTCCCGCGTGTTTCGATCGTCTCGCCGATCCGGCGAAGTGCGCGGGCGTAGGCGGCGTCGCGCAGGGGGAGTGTTTCTTCTTCCGCGATCTTCCAGACGGCGTCGAACGCCGTGGTCAGCGTCGCTTGTAGACGCGCACGCACCGATTCGAGTGTCCATGAGTAGCCTTGACGGTTCTGTGCCCACTCGAAGTAGCTCACCGTTACACCGCCGGCGTTAGCCAGGATGTCGGGAACCACGGTGACGCCCCTGCCGGCGAGCTCGTCGTCGACCTCGGACAGAATCGGTCCGTTGGCAACCTCGACGATGTTCCCGGCCTTAATCTTCGCGGCGTTGCCCTCGGTGATGACACCGCCGAGTGCCGCGGGCACGAGGATATCGACATCGAGCTCAAGCAACTCTTCGTTCGAGATCGTGTCGTGGTCGATGAGTTCGCAGACCGAGTCTCGGCAGTACACTCCCTTGAGTTCACGCGAATCCTGCTTTTCTCGGTACACGCTCTCGATGTCGAAACCGTCTTTCCTGTATATCCCGCCCTTGCTGTCACTGACCGCGACTACTTTGTAGCCTTCGTCGGCCAATAGCCGTGCGGTATAGGAACCGGCGTTTCCAAACCCCTGCACGGCGACCGTGGTCTGTTTCGGTTTGAGGCTCTTCTTCTCGGCAAGCTTCTGGATGACGATGAACGCGCCGCGCCCGGTTGCCTCATCACGGCCCTGACTGCCGCCAAGGATGATCGGCTTACCGGTGATGACCGCCGGCGCTTTGGTGCGTTTGATGGTCTCATACTCATCGGCCATCCAACCCATGATGCGCGCGTTGGTGTTGACGTCGGGCGCGGGAATGTCAGTGTCGGGACCGATAAAGTCGGCCATAGCGCGGATGTATTGGCGCGAGAGTCGTTCGAGTTCCAGATGCGAGAGTTCTTTGGGGTCCAGCGTAACGCCGCCTTTGCCGCCGCCGTAGGGGATCTCTACGACCGCGCATTTGAGCGTCATCCACAGCGCCAGTGCGGTAACCTCGTAGGCGTCTACCCCGGGGTGAAAGCGGATCCCGCCCTTGGTGGGGCCGAGCGCATCGTTATACCTGCACCTATAAGCCGGGAAGTGACGGGTAGACCCGTCGTCCATGCGCACCCGCAGGGTTGCTTCGAGGATTGCCATAGGACGCGACAGTTCGTCGATGACCTCCGCGCTGATCCCAGTGGTTGTGCCGATTCGGCGCAGCCGCGCCAGTGCATTCTCAAAATGGTTCTGTTCGGTGTGGGCTGTCATCTAATTAGCCGGCGCAAACCGAGTAACACGAACGCGATGCAGAAGCCTGCCGAGTGGGGCGGGTTCTCATCGCGCGATGAAGTTCAGGGGGGCGGTGGCTCTGAGCACACCGCTCGGCGCGCAATCGCCGTCGGTCCCCGCATCACGCACGCGAAGGCGGCGTTCGCCGACAAACACGCATACCGTGCGCGGACGAGTGCCGGGGTTGGGGGCGAGTTCGATCGCATGTCCGGGCAAGTGTCGTCCACCGACGACCGCATCAATGATGATGGGTTGACCGTGGCGCAGTGGTGCGTCGTCGATGCGGCGGACCTCGTCAACGTCGAGGTCGAGCGAGACAAATGTTTGTGATGCCGACAATCGTAGATAATCGACAGTGTTCCCCGAGCCGTTGTGCACGAGAAAGCGCACCTCGGATTGCACTTGGTTGCCCGGCCATGGGCTCAGTACCAGAGTGTGTTCGTTGCGCCAATGGCGGTAAGGAAACTCTCGGGCGAAGCCACCGTGAAATCCATCTCCGGACCATACCGATTGCGCAGACACGACGTTGCGCTCGCCCGAGCGGACACTGAGGCGCGCCTCGGCGTCGCAGAACAGATCAGAGGAACAGGTTTCGCTGTGGCCGGAGAGTTCGGCGGTGTAGGTTCCGTCCGGTGAGCGCAGCGTTTCGAAACTGCGATCGGGGGCGCTGGGAAAGCCCTGCGCGACCAAGGTTGCACTGAGTGCCAGACCAAAAAGACTCATAATCACCGCCTTGCTGAGAGCGTCGCAGCAGATGCTCTCGCCAGGGGACAATGATCGCACGGTGGACGCTGCGGCGTCGGAAAACCTGGTTGGGGGCCGGTATAGGGACTTCTTATGTGGCGTCTGCGGGTGCCTCAGGCAGCGATCTTCTCGTCGGTTGCTTCCTGCAGGGCTTTGCGAGCGGTACGGGTCACTACCACAGTTACTGCGATTGTTGCCAGTAGGCCGAGTCCTTGTACGACGTAGGTCGCGGTGCTCTGGGCCGGGCTTCCTTGCCCGGCGGCCGCGGCAAGTCCGCCTCCGACGTAGCCAAGGTACACGTACAGTATCGTCCCCGGCAACATGCCGATGCACGCGAGCGCGTAGTCCGTAAAGCGGACCTTGGTCAGCCCCAGTGCATAGTTGAGCAGGTTGAATGGAAATATCGGCGAGAGCCGTAAAAGGAAGACGATCTTGCGGCCGTTGTCGGCGACCGCTCGATCAATGGCCTCGAAACGCTTGTCGCCTTTAACCCGTTTCTGCACCGCGCGACGTGCGAGGTTGCGCGAGACCAAGAAAGAGGCGCAAGCGCCGATCGTAGCGCCGATAAACACCAATACGACGCCCTTGCCAAGCCCGAATATCGCTCCGGCCCCCAGTGTAAGCGCCGAGGCGGGAACGAATGCGACTACTGCCGCGGCGTATCCGAAGATAAAGACTACCGGTCCCCAAATCCCGAGGCCGTCAACCCAGTCGGCAAATGCGGGGATGTATCCGCCGGCGACGCGACCCAGCGCTACTACGGCTATCACAGCGGCCGCCGCAATCACGATTTTTGCCGGAGATGCCCCGGCCGCCTTCTTCTCAATCACTTCAGTTCTCATAGCATCCCCGCCTTTCTGCTGCGTGTGTTACCCCGATCTACGCAGCGCGGCCGCAGAAGTTGCGGCAATAGGCGGCGCGTTTTTCCCAACCGCGCCACAGTAGTACCCTTACCGGCCAGACATGCAGTGCCGCCAGTGCCATAGCGAGAACCCCGAGTCAGCCAGATTTTGCATGGAGTGCGGGGCGCGGCTTGCGCCCTGCTGCAGGCGTTGCGGTACCGAGTTGCCATCGCGGGCCAGGTTCTGCATGGGGTGCGGCCTAGGGGCTGCGGACGACGAACCTATCGCGACGGTCGCGGATCCGGTGACGAATCCGCAGGCGCCGGCCCCGCGGTCCTACACCCCGAAGCATTTGGCCGAACGTATTCTCACCTCGCGCTCGGCTATGGAGGGTGCGCGTAAGCATGTCACCGTTCTTTTCGCCGACGTCAAAGAATCGATGTCTTTATCCGAGGAGGTCGACCCCGAAGAGTGGCACACGATCCTCGATGAGTTCTTCCAGATCCTCTCGCGCGGCGTTCACAAGTTTGAGGGTACCGTCAACCAGTACACCGGCGACGGTATCATGGCACTGTTCGGTGCGCCGATCGCGCACGAAGACCACGCGCAGCGCGCGTGTCTAGCAGCCCTCGAGCTTCGCGACGAACTCGCCTTGTACGCAGAAAAGCTGCGGCGCACCAAGGGACTGAACTTCAGCGTGCGCATGGGACTGAACTCGGGTGAGGTTATTGTCGGCAAGATCGGCGATGACCTGCGTATGGACTACACAGCCAAGGGCCACACCGTCGGTCTTGCCGCACGGATGGAGAGTCTGGCGGCGCCTGACCAAGTGTATCTAACCCAGGCTACCGCTTCGCTGGTCGAGGGCTACTTCGAACTCCGCGCGCTCGGAGATTACGCCATCAAAGGCGTCAGCGAACGTCTTCAGGTGTTCGAACTCAGCGGCCTCGGTGCATTTCGCTCTCGGCTGGATGCCTCGCGGGTGCGTGGGTTCTCACGATTCGTCGGCCGCGAGCAAGAGTTACAGGCTCTGGAGAGCGGGCTCGCCGAAGCCGCGGCCGGCCGCGGTACCACGATAGGCGTGGTTGCCGAGGCGGGCTCGGGCAAGAGCCGGCTGTTTTACGAGTTCGCCGAGAGCTGCCGCGCCCGTGGCTACGAAGTGATCGAGGCGCACTGTGTGGCGCACGGCCGCATGTTGCCGTTTCTGCCGGTCATCGAGCTGCTGCGTGGCTACTTTAAGATTGGCGCCGAAGACAGCGAGCGCAGTTCACGCGAGAAGATTGCGGGAAAGCTGCTGCTTCTCGACGAGGGTCTCAAAGAGAGCGTCCCGTATGTGTTCGAGTTCATGGGCCTGACCGATCCCGAGCGGCCGCCGCCGCAGGTCGACGCCGAGATCCGTCGTCGCTTGATGTTCGCAGCGATGGAGAAAATGTTTTGCTTCGACGGCAACAGCCGTCCCGAGTTGCTGGTGTTTGAAGATCTGCACTGGGTCGACGAGGGCAGTGAGGGCGTGATCGGCGAGATCGTTGACATGCTGGCCGGATGCCGTGTCTTGATGCTGCTCAACTATCGCCTTGAGTACGCGGTTCCGTGGGCTACCCACCCGGGGTTCAGCGAGATCGCGTTGCATCCCTTGGGTCCGAAGGAGATCGATGCGCTTTTGCTCGATCTGCTGGGCTCGGACCCGAGCATTGACGGGTTCGCGCAGCGCGTGCGTGAGCACACCGGAGGCAACCCGTTCTTTACTGAAGAGGTTGTTCAAGCGTTGGTTGATGCCGGTACGTTAACCGGCGCCAAAGGGGCTTATCGTCTCGGAGGCCCGGTATCCGAACTGATCCTTCCGCCGACCGTCCAAGGCATTCTCGGCGCGCGCATCGACAGACTACCGGAGGCCGAGAAGTCGTTGCTCGAGACCGCCGCGGTGTTCGGTAAGGAGTTCGACGAAGACGTGTTAGTGCGACTGGTGGGGGAGGCTCCCGACGAAACCTCTGCGCTGCTCGCGCGCCTTCGCGATGCCGGTTTTCTCTACGAGCTCAGCCGTACGCGCAGCAAGACTTGGGGGTTTAACCATCCGCTCACGCAAGAGGTCGCCTACCGGTCACAGCTCGGCGAGAAGCGCGCGCGTGTCCACCTAGCGGTTGCCGAGGCCTTCGCCGAGTTGTACGTGGACCACTTGGATGAGTTCGCCGCGCTCATAGCCCACCACTACGACAGCGCGGCAAGTAGGACACAGGCGGCGCGCTGGCGCGTGCGGGCGGCCGAACATGAAACCGGCCGCGACAGTCTCGCCGCGCTACGTCATTGGTCGCGTCTGCGCGAGATTGTCGGCGACGACCACGACGACGCAGAGATGCTCAGGCTCGCGTTGCGTTCGAGGATCGCAATTCTCGAGGAGTCGTGGAAATCCGGGTTGCCTGCCGACGAAGTGCAACAGCTTTTCGACGAGGGCATGAAACTCGCCGAAATCTGCGACTGTGACCACTCGCGCGCGCGCTTGCTGGCCGCGATGGGCATGGCCAAGAACTTCGCGGGAGAGATCAACGAAGCTTCCGATTATCTGAAATGTGCGTTGGCGTTGACAGAGGCCCAAGGCGTGGCCGACGCAGAGCAGCTGCGCCTGACCTTGCTGGGACGGCTTGCCTACAACAACTTGCTCTCCGGCCATCTGCATGAATCCTTGGCATTGACCGAGCGCACGGTTAGTGAGGTTGCCGGGCGCTGGCCCGATGCGCGCGCGTTTCGTGCGTGGCCACGCATGTATACCGGAGACCTGCGCGGGGCGGTGTCTGACCTTGAAGCCGCCCGTGGTCTGGTCGGGACGCAAAATCTTCCGGGCAGCCTGGGGGTGATCCACGGAACCTATGTCACCTATGCTTGGTTTTGCGGAGATGCGGATCTCGCGATGCTGCATGCGCAAGCGCAGTTCGAGATCGCTGAGAGAGTGCGCACCGTGACCATGCGCGTCGGCGCGCGCGATTCGATGGGCATCGCCCTGATGATGGACCGCCAATGGTGCGAAGCCGTAGTGATGATCGAGGAAGCGATCGCGATGGTGCGCGCGAAGTCAGCGATGCTTCAAGGCGAACCCGTAATGCTTTGCAATCTCTCGGCGGCTTACCTTGGAGCGGGCGAGACCGCTAAGGCGATAGAGTCTGCGCTCGAAGGGCTGCGAACCGCGCGGCTTCGCGGCACCCGTATGCATCAGTGCCGTGCGCTGCTGTTCCACGCGGGTGCATTGCTACGCGGCGACGTTGCGGTTGTGGCTGACCAGGTTGCGAATGAACTAGCCGAAGCGATGGCGATCGTTGAGTTTTGCGGTGCGAAAGCCTATGAACCGTTCATCCGTGAGGAGACGGCCCGCCTCGCGCGCGCGCGAGGCGACCGAGAGGGGTGGGTAGGTGAGATCGGTCTTGCACTCGCGGTCTTCGGCGAAATTGGGGCTACCGGCCACGAGGCGCGTCTCGCCACCGAGGTGCGAAGCGAGGGCATCCAAGCCGGCGAGGGCCGCGAAGGCGGCGAGAAGTCGGCGTTGGAACCGGCGCGCTGAGTTACCGCGTGTGTCGGCTAGGCGACGACGAGACCGCTGGCCGCGAGTTCCATGAGGTGATCACGATGAATCGCGTGCATGCCCTGGAATTCGAGTTCTGGAATCACCTTGCCAAGCTCACCGAGAAAGTCTTCCTTGCGCTCCGGCGAGATCAGTACGTTCAGGTGGCGTCCACCCGATTTGTAACCGATCTGCAAACGATCGGCCGAAAGCGCCGGTGCGCTGGTGATATCGGTTGTCGGGAACACTTCGTAGACAGCGTCGATGGCGATCGTTTTCGTGATTGGGCCGCAACGAATCACGACTGCGGACGGTCCCAGCTCGTAGCTGGTATCGTGCATACACCAGATCGTCAGATGTGCGCTGCCAAGCAGAGCCACAGCCATGAAACCCGTCGGGCTGTCGCCCGCGAACATCAAATGACACGCGATGGCGATCATCGACATCGCCGCGGTCGCCATCATCGTTGTAATCCAGGTGTCGCGCTTGGAACGAAAAACCATATGCCAGCCCTCTCTATGGCCCGTGCTGCGTTCAGCTCTGAGAGCCCAAGCCAAAATTGTAACAGCAACTTGCGGCCTCTCGGGCGAGTAATTGAGGCGCGGTGCGTCAGATGACACAACCGATCACAAAGCACTACGGATGGCGTTGCGCGATGCCGGTCGCGGCGATGTCCGCGTTCAGCAACGCGTTGGCGGTGTATGCCTCGCGGATGACTACCGAGTTGATGCGCGGGGTGACCGAGTTCGCCGAGACTGTCCGTGCGCGCGATGTCGCCATCGTCGACGTCTACACGCCGGTGATGTTTGTGCTTTTACCGGTCGTGTTCGTCATTTGGATGTGGCCGATCTTCAGTTATCTCGGCCGCACCGAAGGCCACCAACCGACTGAGGCGGTCAAACGGCGCACGCTGAGCGCTCCGCTGGTCGTTGCATTGTTCGGGTTTGCCCCTTGGCTGCTCGCCGTTTTCCTCTTTCCGGTTCTGACCGTTATCCAGTTCGGTCATTGGCACCCGGACCTGGTCTCGCAACATATCCTGTCTCCGCTGGTCGGCGGCTTTCTCGCCGCCACTTCGACCTACCTACTCGTCGATTGGTACTTTCGTCGTGCGATCATTCCGCGCGTATTTCCCGACGGTCGCTTGCGCGCGACTACCGGCGCGACCGCTCTCGGAGTTCAGGGCAGGTTGTTCGTTTATCTGATCGCAGTGGCGTTCGCGCCGACGTTTACCATGGTCGGTCTTATCCGTTCGGCCTCAGACCGTATGGCCGCGGGGGGTGTGCCGGCCGAGGTCATGGGTGTGCTCGACAAGGCCGGCCGCGTGACCTGGGGACTGTACACGGTGCTCGGTATCGGTTTGACCGTGCTGTTGGCGCGTACATTGACGGTACCTCTCGGACGCATGGCGCGTGCGCTTGAACGCGTCGAAGCGGGCGATCTTGACGTCGACCTCGAGGTTGATTCGGCCGATGAGGTGGGGGCGCTCGAAGACGGTGTGAATTCGATGGTCCACGCCCTGCGTGACAGAGACGAGATCATGCAAGCCTTTGGCCGGGTCGTAGAACCGGCAGTCCGCGACCGCTTGCTCGCAGGCCGACTAAAGCTCGGCGGCGAGATGCGCGAGGCCAGCGTGCTCTTCATTGATCTACGTGGGTTCACCGCGATTGCTGAACACAGCGAACCGGAAGCAGTCGTCGCGACGCTCAACGCGTTCTTCACCGTGATGACCCGTTGGGTGCGTGAGTGCGGTGGTACCGTCGACAAGTTCATCGGCGATGCGATGCTGGTGGTGTTTGGGCTGTTTGACGCCAAGCAACCCGGTGGCGCCCTGACTGACGCAGGTGCGGCAGAAGGGCTGCGCTGTGCGCTGGGAGTCATGGAGCGGCTCAGAGAGCTCAACGAAGACCGTGAGCGTTCGGGGCAGCCGCCTCTGGCCGTCAGTATGGGCCTTCACACCGGTTCGGTGCTGGCCGGGACGATCGGTGCAGAGGACCGCCACGAGTACACGGTGATCGGCGACACCGTCAACGTCGCGGCCCGCCTACAGCAAGCATGCAAACAACAGGAGCGTGAGTTGTTGGTCTCCGAGGCGACACTCGAGCGCGCGCGCGATACCGACGCCGCGCTGCGCTTGGAGGTTAGTGATACGATCTCACTGCGCGGCCGCAGCCAGCCGGTGCGCGTGTTCAGCCTGGCCGGTGCCTGAGGACTCAGCCGGGCTTGGCGGCGGCTAGACGCAGGACGTCGGTGTAGCCGTCTTGAATCCACGCGTCGGCAAGAACCCCACGTTCTTTCAGCATCGTGTGCATACGTCGCAGGTTGTAGTGCGGCACGGTCATCAACAGGTGGTGCTCGAGGTGGTAGTTGACGCAATTGGGTGCGAGCAGTAGCCGCTCCCACCACGACGCCAGAGTGGTTCGCGAGTTCTTGAGAGGATCGCCGGGGTCGGGCGCCATCGCGTGTTCGGCGATCGAGCGTAGCCGCATCACGAAGCTGTATGTGGTGAACCAGGCGCCGACCCACAACAGATACAGCAGTGGGTGTCCGACGGCGGTCAGCACGCCCAATAGCGCGAGGTTGCTGAGAGTTACGCCTACGAGGTTGCGGCCGCCGATGAAATCGAGCCGCTGCACCTTGCCCCGTGAGCTGCCAAGGTCGCGCGCAAGCGTCGCTTTGGCTCTCTTCCAGCCGGTTTGCCCGCTGAGGTCTCGCCAGATCTTTCGTTTCATGCTCGCCCTGGTGATGGGGAAGGGCGTTGCAAGGCTCAGGTCGGGGTCTTCTTCCGTCCAGTTCTTGGTGTGATGCTGCAGGTGGTAGCCGCGGTAGGGGCGGAGATCGGCCCACACGGGGTAGGCGCACAACCAGTTTACGACGGTGTCGTTGACTTTGTGGTTGGTAAACATCGTGCGGTGTGAGGCCTCATGCATGAGAACCGCGAAGCCGAGCTGGCGGGCGCCGATGACGAGCAGTGCCGCGATGATCGTGAGCGGGTTCGGCCACACGGCCACCATCGCCATCGCGGTGGCGACGATCGCCCAGTTAAGCGCGATCGACCACGCCGAGCGCAGATTGCTGAGCTGCAAGAGCTCGCGGATCTCCTCTCGTGACAACGCGTCCAGCCGGCGTGTCGATTCTATTCTGTGGTTTGGGGGTGGCGTTGGAGTCACGAGGTCCATCCTTGTTCCCGAATCGGGAATCTCGTCGAGTTGTACAGGTGGCGGGTATCGGCAGGCGCCTGGTGCTTGACGACACCGTGCGCGCTAAGCAGTGCCGTCCAGCACTCGCGACCGAGTCGGTCGTAGTGCTCCAGCGCTTCGATCAACGCAACGCGCTCGCAGGCGGGAACGATTTCATCGGGCAGCAGTGGGTCGAGGACAAGCTGGCGGATCGCCGCGCCGCCGAGTTTGAAGGTTTCGACCATCGCCTCATCCGCGCTTTTCATGGCCAGAGCTCTCTCGCTTTTCTTGAGCGTTTCGATCGTGCTGCGATACCCGTTGCGAATGTGGTCTGCCTTCCAAAGTGCGCACGCGGCGTTCGCGGTTGCTTCGTCGAGGTCGGATACTTTAAAAACCGGGGCCGATGGGTCGAGACCGAGGTGTATCAAGGTCCCGCGCATCCCGTTCACGCCGCCTGCCAAGTTGTTCGGGCGAATTTCCCAACCGCCGCGGAATGGTTTGAAGCCGTTAAGCGAGAGGGCGCGGGTTCGAGCACGCATAGCGCGTCGGCTCGCCCTGGTAAGCAACAACGAGTGGACCGCGATCCACGACTGGTCCCACGGCACGAGGCGATCAGCGAGGCAGCGCCAGGAGACGACTCTTTCTTGGACGCCTGCGGCTTGCGGCCCAAGCCGGTAGCCGCCGCGTTCGGTTTTCTCTACCATTCCTGCCGATGTGAGTCGTGAAAGCGCGACACGCACGCTGTTCTCCTCGATAGCGAAGAGCGCGCTCGCTGTGACGATAGCTCGCACCGGCATCGATCGTCCACGGATTGACGAGAGCAGGTCTAGGATCAAGCTTCTCGGAGCAGGATTCACACAGACATTGTTACAGAACTTTGACAGGTGATGCAATCACCGTAATGAACGGCGACGGCTGTGCACGACGATCCTCGAAGCGCGTTATCTGCCTGATTTCACTAGTTCTTTTGCTCTGAGCGTGACGCCCTTGTAATCCATCTTTCCGGCCGGCGAACGGCCGAGACTGTTCACGCAGAAGACCCGTTTGGGAATCTTGTAGCCCGCCAGGTTCCGGCGGACGTGGTTGCGTAGATCGTCCTCAGCGAGATTTCCGCCGCCGCGAACGGTTACCAGCGCGGTGATGGCTTGCCCCCACTTATCATCCGGGAGTCCGACAACCGCAGCGTCCTCCACGCCGGGGTGGCGCTTGAGCACTTCTTCGACTTCTTCGGGGAAGACCTTTTCTCCGCCGGTATTGATGCACACCGATCCGCGCCCGAGCAGTGTCAGGGTGCCGTCTTCTTCGACGGTCGCGTAGTCGCCGGGAACCGCGTAGCGCGTTCCTTCAAAAGTGATGAAGGTCTCAGCGGTTTTCTTGGCGTCTTTGTAATACCCGATCGGGATGTAGCCTGCGCGTCCGACGCGCCCGCGTTCGCCGCTCCCCGGCAGCACCTCGCGTCCGTCATCCGTGAAGCACTTCACGCGGTTGCCGATGCTGAACCTGGCCAGCGTTGTTTCGCCGCCCGCGGCGGTTACCGAGATGCCCAGTCCGGTGGCTTCAGAGGATCCATAGCTGTCGATGATCATCATTCCGTCGTGATGGTCGCTGAGCGCGCGTTTGCACGCCGGCGAGAACATGATCCCGGAGGACACGATCGAGCGCAGGCTCGAGAGGTCGTAGGGGTTTTTGTCGAGCTCGGTGATCATCGGTCGCGCGAAGACGTCACCGACGATCGCGAGCGCGTTAACCTGTTTAGACTCGACCTCACGGAACAACTCAGCGGCATCGAACTTGCGAGAGGGTAACGTCACTACACTGCCGCCCATCGATAGCGCGTTGATTGCAGTAAGGAGGCCGGTCCCGTGCATCAACGGACAGCACACCGCAAGCCGCAGCCCACCGTCGCGTACCCGATCGGTATGCTCAGCGACGCTCTCGGGTTTGCCTTCGCCGGTGATCAAGTCGCCGCCGCCGCCGAGGGAGAACCAGATGTCTTCTTGCCGCCACATGACGCCCTTCGGCATACCGGTGGTTCCGCCGGTGTAAATGAAGAGCAGATCGTCGGGGCTGCGTTCGATCTCAAGCGGCGAGGTGTCCGCGCACGGCCCGGCAACTGCTTTCTCGTAGTCCTCGGCCCAGTCAGGAGTCGGCTCGCCGTCGTCGAGAACCAGCATGGTTCGCAGTTTCGGAAGCTTGGCGCGGATCGCATCGACGTTTTGCGCGAAACCGGCCGCAAAGACCGCGGCTACAGCATCAGAGTTGTCGAAGATGTAGGCGAGTTCTTCTTCTCGGTAGCGGTAGTTGATGTTGACCGGCACCATACGGGCTTTGAAAGCTGCGGCGACAGCTTCGACCCATTCAGGGCGGTTGTAAGAATAGATCGCGAGTTTGTCGTTCGGGCGTGCGCCGGACGCGATCAGGTGCGCCGCGAGCGCATTGGTCCGTCGGTCGAACTGGTTCCACGTCACCGTGCGGTCGGCGTGCAACAGCGCGGGGGCGTCGCCGCGCGCGGCAGCCACAGCCTCCCAAATATCGGCAAGATTCCAGTTGATCGTCATGGGTTCTTTACTCCACCGCCGCGGTATCGAGCCGACTGTTATGCGCGCGGACGGCTCGCCCGTCAAGGCGTCTGACCGCGCGTCGCGGGGTGTTTCGGCCCACAGGCACGCACTGGCCTTGTCTTGGTCGCTCGGTTACGATCCCACGTTTGGCCGATCCGGCGCCGGCCCGGCAGGTCGGTGCCGCCGCAACCGAAGAGATAAACAGGAGCAACCGGAATGGACCTTTCGTTTACCGCGGAGCACGAGAAGTTTCGCACCGAGGTGCGCGCGTGGATCGCGGACAACCTCAAACAGACCTGGAGCGACGCGCTCCGTGACCCGAACAACGGCGAGCACGAGCTCATCGAGGTGCGCCGTGCATGGCAGCGCGCACGCTACAAAGCCGGCTATCTCGGCATGAGTTTCCCGAAAGAGTGGGGTGGCCGCGGTGCTACCGGGGTCGAGGAAGCGATACTTGCCGAAGAGCTCGCCCGCGCCGACGCGCCCGAGCACGTCAACTTTCTCGGCATCGGACTGTGCGCACCGGCGTTGATCCACCATGGCAGCGAGGAGCAACGTCGGCGTTTCATCCCGCCGATGCTCGCGGGTGACGAGATCTGGTGCCAGGGCTTCAGTGAGCCCGGCGCCGGCTCCGACCTCGCCTCGTTGCGCACGAAAGCCGAACTCGACGGCGATTCGTTCATCTTGAACGGACAGAAGTGCTGGACGACCTTCGGCCCTTGGGCCGACTGGGTCTTTGTTCTCGCGCGCACCGACCCCAACGATCGCTACGGCGGCATCTCGTTCATCCTTTGCGACCTCAAAAGCGAAGGCATCGATATGCGTCCGCTTAAGCAGATTACCGGTGAGAGTGAGTTCGGCGAGGTGTTCTTCGAGAACGTCCGGGTGCCCAAGGAGAACCTGGTCGGGGAGGTCGGCGAGGGCTGGAAGATAGCGATGACAGTGCTCGGTTATGAGCGCGGCGCAGGAACGATGTCGACCGCCGCCCATCTCGGCAACGGACTGCGCAATCTTGTCAAGACGGCGAAAGAGCTGGGTCTTGACGACGTAGGCACGCGCCGCAAACTCGGCAAGCTCGTCGTCGACTGGCAGACTCTTTACTCCAACGGGCTGCGCACCCTGGCTAACATGGCCGATGGTAAGGCGCCCGGCCCGGAGTCCTCGATCGAAAAACTGTTCTGGAGCGAGTTCGACCAGCGTCTGCGCGAGACGGCACTCGAGCTGCTCGGCGCCGGCGGGCAACTCAGCCGGTTTTACAGCGGCGCACGCCCAGACGTAGATTGGCCGCGCGACTTTTTGTGGTCGCGAGCCGAGACGATCTTTTCCGGGTCTTCGGAGATCCAACGCAACATCATCGCCAAGCGCGTGCTCGGCTTGCCGCAAGCCTGAAAGGATAACCCCCGATGCGATTCGAACTCTCTGAAGACCAAACACTCTTGAAGGATGCGACGACGAGTTTTTTTGCCAGCGAGTCGCCGATTGAGACCTCGCGCGAAGTCAGTGAGGCCGACGGCGAAGGTTTCTCGCGTGGTCAGTGGAAAAAACTGGCTGAACTCGGCTACCTCGGCCTCATCGCCGCGGAATCGGCGGGCGGAGCGGGCCTCGGTGCGATCGAACTGTCGGTCGTTTTGCAGCAGGCCGGCCGCGTGTGCTTTCCGGGACCGTTGCTCGATGTCGTCCTCGCAACCAGAGCCTTGACGGCTGCCGGAGGACAAGACGAGACGATCACACAGATCGCCGCCGGCGAGAAGATCGTCGTCCTCGCGCAGTCCGACCGTGTATGGCCGGATGATATAGGCGGCGCGACTTTCGCCGACGGTCACGTAAAAGGAAGCAAGGTCTTTGTTCCGTTTGCCGCATCGGCCGACGCGCTGCTGGTCACTACCGATGCGGGCTTGGTTCTGGCCGAGGGGCCGTTTGCCTGTGAACCGATGCCGACCGTCGATGAAGCGCAGCGCTTCGCACGCGTCGAGTTCGACAACGCGGCTACGCTGATCGGTGACAACACTCTGGTCGAGGGGGTGTGGGAACTCGCCCACGTCGGTGCTGCGGCGCTCGCACTCGGTGTTTGCGAAGCGGCCGGCGAGGCGACCATCCGTTACTCGACCGAACGCGAGACCTTCGGCAAGCCAATCGGCGTCTATCAGGTGTTGCAGCACCGCATGGCCGATATGGTGCTGCGCACTGAATCCAGCCGTGCGATCGTCTTTCGTGCGGCCTGGTCGCTCGACAACGGCGCGGCCGACCGTGGGCTGGTGGCGGTGTCGGCGAAGCAGTACGCGGTCGAGTCGGCCAATGAGATCACGCTTGCTTCGGTGCAGATCCACGGCGGCAACGGCTTTACCTGGGAGTACAACGTGCACCGCTGGCTCAAGCTGGCGATGACGTTGGACCATCACTACGGCGCGCGCAACGATCTCCTCGAGCGTGCATTGGAGCAGGTCGAAGCCCAGTGAGCGACAAGTTCGAGGGCTTTCCTGCAGACTTCTTCAAGTTCTTCCGCGAACTCTCGAAGAACAACGACCGCGATTGGTTCGCCGCGAACAAGCAGCGCTTTAAAGATTCGGTACAGGTGCCGATAAGCGCGTTCATCTCGGCGATGGATCCGCGCCTGAACAAGCTGACGGATTGTTTTATCACCGACCCGCGCCCCAACGGCGGGTCGATGTTTCGGATCTACCGCGACGTGCGTTTTTCGCACGATAAGAAGCCGTTCAAAGAGCACGCCGCCTGTCACTTCCGCCACATCAGCGGCAAGGATGCGCACGCACCCGGGTACTACATGCACTTTGAGCCCGGCAACGTGTTCTTCGGAGGTGGGATCTGGACGCCGCCGACGCCGGTGCTGACCAAGATCCGCAATGCGATCGTCGACAACGCCGGCGAATGGAAAAGTCTTACGCGATCGGCTTCGTTCAAAAAGCGTTTTGGCGAGCTACGCGGAGACGGGCTCAAGCGCGCACCGGTCGGTTTCGACCCCGATCACCCGATGATTGACGATCTGCGCAGAAAGAGTTTCTTTGTCATGCAAGAGGCCGACGAGGCCACCGCGCGTTCTGCGAAGTTTGCTACCGAGGTTGAGAAGGCCTTCAAGGCTATGACGCCTTTCATGGAGTTCCTGACCGAGGCCGTAGGCGTGCCCTTCGACCTGGACGCCTAGCGAGGGGCGGCATTTGCCGCCCGCGCATCATTCGCCGAGCGTAGAAACTCGATGACGATAGCGTTCCACGCGATGGGGTTCTCGAAATATGGAGAGTGCCCGGTGTCCTCTATCTCAATGACCTTAGATCCTGCCAGATAAACAGACGCCTTGCGGATCACGCTCGGCGCGAATATCGCGTCGCGTGAACCGACGACGAAGAGCGCGGGGATCCGGTTGCCGGCCAGTGCCGCGTGGTCGAAGCCGAACGCACCAAGTTGCGGGCCGATTCGCGCGGGCGAGGGGGCACCGAACATCGACAGCGCCTGGTACAGGTATGCGTGTTCGGGCTCTCGCGCTGCGAACTGCGCATCGACGGCGGGGTGAACCCCGAGACGCGTCGGCGCGTTGGCGAACTCGCGTGCCTGTCGCATCATCGCGGTGAAGTGGTCGGCTATCGCGTCGTCACTTATTCCGGCAAGCGAATCGGCGATTACGATTGAGCGCACACGTTCCGGGTGCCACAGCGCCATGCCGAGCGCCGTCCAGCCGCCCATCGATTGACCGACGATGTGCGCGCGTTCGATTCCGAGGCCGTCCATGACCCGAGCGAGGTCATCGACCAACAACTCGGGTAGGTATTTGCGTTGACCGCCTCCGGACGGAGCAAACCCGCGCTGGCTGATCGCGACAACGGTGTGCTCGCGCGCGAAGGCCGGAACTTGATTGAACCACACGGCATGGTTGCCGCCGAGGCCGTGTACGAAGACCACGGCCGGTCCCTGGCCGGTCTTTGCGTAAAACAGTTCGGTGCCGTCGGCTGCGGCCACGCGCCCGCGCTCGAGGACGGGGGGCGGAGTGTCGGTTTGCATCGCAGTGGTACGCGGAGACGTCGGTGGGCCAATCCTCTCGCCGATACCCGAACAAGAAGCGCTCAGTGCGACGCTCACCGCGAGCGTTGCCGCGACAAACCCAGTCGCAGGCCTGGGCCCCTCCAGCGCCGGGCCCGTCATCGATGGTCCGATGTTTCGTGTACGGCGGAAACTGCGCTCATGCGTTCGAGATCGGCGGCGAGGATACGGTCGATACGATCACTCCAGTCGCGATCGGCCTCGGGCGCGTAGCCGGGGATGAGGTGGCGGCGGATGAAGAAAGCGGCGACATCGGCTTTTTCGCTGCCTACGCCGCGTGCACTTTCCGCTTCGGCTTCGATGAGCAGTCGCGTCGCCTGCAACAGCCGCGTGAGTTCAGTGAGCTGACGGCGAAAGTGCGTCTCTCCGTGTTGGGTATTACTCAGCGACGTCTTGATGCGCTCGCGCAGCGCGCGTAACGACGATGACAACGCCGCAGCATCCTCGGCTGGTGAGGCACCGTCGCGACCGTCGAGGCCGCGCAGACCGTCTTCGACTTCGGTGTAGACCTCATCGAGGATGCCCATGCGCACCGAGTCGCGCAATACCTGGTTGCTGAGCACGTTGTGGGTTCCCTCCCAGCTCTCGAATACGATGTTGTCGCGTAGCAGGCGTGGCACGGGCGAGAAGTCTTCGATCGTGCCGTTGCCGCCGAGCACTTCGACGGCCATGCGGCACGATTCGCTCGCAGCGATCGACGTAATGTACTTATTGGCGTTGACCACGAATCGGTACAGTGCGCGGTGGTGCTCGTCGGCACGCCCGGTGTCGATTCGGTCGATCAACCCGGTCAGGTACATCGTCGAAGCGAGCGCAGCGGCTTCCTCGCACTTAATCGTTGCCAGTGTCTCGCGGATGAGAGGATATTCGGCGATGGTCTTTCCGAATGCGGTGCGGCACGAAGCGTAGGACGCGGCTTCTATGTACGCGCGCCGCATCACGCCGGTTGAGCCGAGTGCGTTGATCCAGCGCGAGCAATTGAGCACAACCCCGACCGCAATCTTGAAACCGTCGGCCGGGTCTCCGATCGGGTATCCGACAGCGCCCTCGAAGTCGATCTCTGCGCTGGCCATCGCACGGGTACCGAGCTTGCTTTTGAGGCGGCGAATTCGGAAGTGATTGACGCTACCGTCGCGCAGTCGGCGCGGAACCAAGAAGGCGCCGAGCCCCGCCGTCCCGCTGCCCGGCCCGGCGACCCGTGCCGTCATGAGAAATTGATCGGCGTTTGCGACTGAGCAGAACCATTTTTCTCCGGATATGCGCCATGTACCTTCGGACTCGGGGTCGGGTTCGGCGCGCACCAGATTTGCGCCGACGTCACTTCCGCCCTGTACTTCGGTCAGGTATTGCGCGCCGATGTCGGCGTTGTCGTAGTCGCGGTCGATGAGCGGTGGCAGGTATTTCTCGCGCAATTCGGCCGGCCCGTGTTCGCGCAGGGCGCGGATCAGTCCAGCTGTGCACGCGACGGGGCAAGCGTGTCCGCCTTCGCCTTGGTGACACAGCAGGTAAAAGAGCGCCGCCTGTTCAAAGGCTCGGCTCGGCTCGTTATGCAAGGCGAGAAGGCCGGCGCGCCACACGTGGCGGCCCGCCTCTTGGTAGGAGGAGTGGAATTCTATGTGCTCGGTGCGCTCGCCGATCCCGTCCCATCCGCGCAACACCGGTAAGTTCTCGATACGTTCGCAGTCGGCGACCAGTGGCTCCAACGCTTCGCCGACCGTGCGGCCGAACTCGTGTAGCCGCTCTGCCATCTCGTCGAGGGCTTCGCAGCCGGCCGAGGTTCGCAGCACTTCGGCCAGATTCGGGTTGCAGGCGTAGTAGTCGGTCGGTTTGCCGGCCATCCATTTTCTAAGCAGCGCGCGTCCGGGGTTGTCTTCCATCCCGGTAGTGTTGCCGCGTGCACGGTTACTCACAAGCGCGGGCCGATCGGGGCGGCAGCGCGGCTGCCGCATTGCGTCAGGAAAACCTTCCACGAACTGGGACACTTGCGCCGCAACCCCGCGCTGCATACTTTGTCGCGCGGCCCGGATGACCCGGAGCCGTCAGCGATCGCGCCCTTACTGAGGCGCGCGTCCCCCGGCGGCCGCTTTTGGCACCGGAGACCCGGAGACATTGATGGAGAAGGTTCAAGCTACAAACCTACGACCCGGCATGGTTATCGATTACGAAGGCAACCCGTGCCGCGTACTCACTTTCACGCACCGCACGCCCGGCAAAGGCAACGCGGTCGTCCAGGCCAAACTTCGCAACATTAGGACCGGCATCCAGACGGAAAAGCGCTTCATATCCACAGAGACCTGCGACCGCATCTCGGTGACGGGTCGCGACATGAACTACTTGTACGCCGAAGCCGACGGCTACGTGTTCATGGACCAAGAAACCTATGAACAGCTCACGCTACCCGCCGACATGCTCGAGGCCGAGGCGCCGTGGCTGGATGAGAACATCAAGGTTACCGTTCAGTACTTCGGTGATGAGCCGATGGGCATCGAGCTTCCGCGTTCGGTCGAGATTGTGGTTGCACAGACTGAGCCGGGAATGAAAGGCGCGACGGCAACGGGTGGGCCGAAGCCTGCAACCTTGGCCAACGGCGTGGTGATCAAGATCCCGCAGTTCATCGAGCAGGGTGAGCTGCTTCGCGTCGATCCCGTCGAGGGCAAGTACATTGAGAGGGTACGTTGAATGAAACTTGAGAATGTAAACGCGGTTGTCACCGGCGGTGCGTCGGGTCTCGGGCTGGCCACGGTCAAGGCGATCGTCGCCGGCGGCGGACGCGTAACGATCCTTGATCGTGCGCAGTCCGACGGTGCCAACGTCGCAGCGGAACTTGGTGATGCAGTGATCTTCAGCGCCAGCGACGTGACCAGCGAAGAGGCTGTCAACACCACGCTGGATGCGACCGTGAAGGCCTTCGGTTCGGTCAACACAGCGGTCAACTGCGCCGGTGTCGGCACTGCGATGAAGACCACCGGCAAGGGCGGTCCGATGCCGCTCGATATGTTCAAGATGACGGTTGAGATAAACCTCGTCGGTACCTTCAACGTGACACGGCTCGCGGCCACGCGGATGCTCGAAAACGCTGCCGACCAGGACGGGGAGCGTGGAGTGATCGTCAACACCGCATCGGTTGCGGCGTTCGATGGCCAGATCGGCCAAGTGGCCTACAGTGCCTCCAAGGCAGGGGTCGTCGGCATGACACTGCCGATCGCGCGCGACTTGAGCCGCGTAGGAATCCGCTGCTGCACGATCGCGCCGGGTACCTTCGACACGCCGATGCTCGCGTTGCTTCCCGACGAGGCACGCGAGGCTCTGGCGGCCGGTATTCCGTTCCCGTCGCGCTTGGGACACCCCGATGAGTTCGCGATGCTCGCTTGCGAGATTATTCGTAACCCGTACCTGAACGCCGAAACAATTCGGCTAGACGGTGCGTTGCGCATGCCTCCGCGCTGACGCGCGGTTAGGCCGCAGCCGCTCACCGGCTGCACGGAGGGGCGTCCCGGTGTTGTACGAAGACATCCTATTCGAGAAGGCTGACGGCACGGCCTGGCTGACGATCAACCGCGAGGACAAGGGCAACGCCTTCCGCCTGCAGACGGTTGGCGAACTGATCGATGCGCTCGAACACGCGCGTCGCGATGTTTCGGTGCGCACCGTCGTTATCACCGGCTCAGGCCGGAAGTTCTTCTGCATCGGCGGCGACCACGATGCTGCTCACGATGAGGAAGACGGCTTGTTACACTACCGAAACACCTTCCCGGTCGTCGACCTTTACGATCTGATAGACAAACTTCCGGTGCCGGTGATCGCGATGGTCAACGGCTTCGCGGTTGGTGGCGGCAACGTGCTTGCGATGGTTTGCGATCTTACGGTTGCGTCCTCCGCTGCTGTGTTCCGTCAGGTTGGGCCCTCGATGGGTAGCTTCGACGCCGGATACGGCACCTGGTACCTGGAGGAAACCATCGGGCGCAAGCGCGCGAAAGAGGTCTGGTACTTCAACCGAAAATACAGCGCCGCGCAGGCCATGGATATGGGCCTGGTCAACGAGGTGGTGGCGCCGGATCAGCTCCGCGCCAGGGTATCGGCGCTGTGCGCAGAGCTTTCAGAACGGGGGCCTCAAGCGCTCGCAGCACTCAAAGCATCGTTTCATGCACGGCACAGCGGAGTTACGGGCCTTTCGCGGGTCGCGCTCGATTTGCTCACCCCGCATTACTACCGAGGCGAGGAGTCCAAGGAACTTGCTCGTGCGTTCGCTGCGCGCGAGAAGCCGGACCAGAAAAAGTTCTTCAAGTAGGCGATTGAGACAGTGCAATGAAGGACGACCAACCCAGAGCCGCGGTCGGGTGGCGCGCGGCCCCTTGGTTCATGTTGGCGGTTCTTACCTGCGTCAACGCCATCAACTGGGCCGACCGTCAGGTTGTTCCGATCCTTTTCCCGGCTATCCGTTCCGAACTGGGATTGACCGACACCCAGCTCGGCGTCGTCGGGGGTCTCGCTTTCTCGATGATTTATGCGATCTCCGCTTTCGCGTTCGGCCGCGCGGCCGACCGTTCGATACGCCGTAACCTCATCGTCGGGGGCTTGGTGGTATGGAGCGTAGCGACCGCCGCGAGTGGTTTGGCCGACGGCTTTGGCAGCCTCTTCGCGGCCAGGTTCTTCACCGGCATAGGTGAGGCGAGCCTCTATCCTTGTGCGGTCTCGCTCATTTCGGAGCGCTTTCCGGCCGCGGCACGGGGCAAGGCGATGGGGATCTTCGGTGCAGCGGCAGCGGTCGGCAGCGGTGTCGGGATCGGCTTGGGCGGTGGACTGGCCGAGAGCGCCGGCTGGCGCACGGTCTTCTTCTACTACGGCGGCGTCGGCTTGCTGTTCGTGCCGCTTTTGATGCTGGTCCGCGAAGATCGCAGACCGTCGACAGAGGATCACAAGGTTCCGTTCCGCGAGGTGATCGGTGGGCTGCTGGGTGATGTCCGCCTTGTCACCGTATGGATCAGCGGGATGATCATGATCGGATGCGCGGTCGGTTACTCGGCGTGGGTTCCTTCGTATTTTGTGCGTGAACGCGGCTTTGAGGTATCTGAAGCAGGCCGCCTGTTCGGTTTTGGTTACCTCGCCGGCGGCGTTGTCGGCAGCCTGCTTGGGGGTTACTTCGTAGACCGCCGCCGAAGGGTGCGTTTTGCAGGAGACATGGACGTGAGCGCGGCGTGCGCGTTCATCGCGGTACCGATCGTGTTGATCACCTTGCTCGTGGACTCACCGATCGCCTACACGGCATCGGCGATTCTCGGGCCGGTCGCGATCTTCGCGTACTTTCCTGCTCTGCAAACCATTCTTGCCGACTTGGTTCCGCAGCGGCGCCTCGGCCTCGCCTACGCTGTTCATATCCTCTTTCTCGGCGGTATCGGCTCGGCAGCAGGGCCGTTCGTGATCGGCGCTGTTTCGGATGCGGCCGGTAGTTTGCTGCTCGCAATGTACGTTCCAATCGTGGGCATGGTTGCAGCCGGCTTGCTTGCTTGGTATTCCGGAACGCTTATCCGTCGGCTGACCCCGCCCGATGGATGACCGGTTACTCACGGTGGAGGATTGGTTGCGCCGACACGGCGCGGATTCTCCTATCTTGGTCGTCGCACCGCACGGTGGCCGCCGCACGCGTCCGGTGCGACGCAGCGACGGCGTAAACGACCTCCATACTGCCGAGATAGCCGAAGAGATCGCCGAGCGGCTCGGTGCACGCGCGTTGATCAACCACAGTTTGGATCGCAACGAAGCAGATCTGAACCGGATCAGCGATCTGTGCGAAAAGGCCCCGGAGTTCCTCGCGGCGTTGCGCGAGCACGTCGAAACCGTGCCCGGCGGCCGCGCGCTCGCGCTCTTCGTTCACGGTTGGAACATGACGCTGCCGTGCTGCGACATCGGCGTGGGGCTAAAACGGCATAAAAACAAGCTGTTCGGGCGTTATCCTACGGTTTCGCGTGAGTTCTTTGATGCTGCTCTACCCGCACTCGAGCGTGCCTTTACCGAGCGTGGTCTGACCGCCGAACTCGGCATGCGCTACCCCGGTATCGGCGCAGATAATGTCATGCAGCTTTTCAGTGGTCGCCATCACGACCATCGCCACGAGGATGTTCGCGTGCTCGCCGGGTTGGCCGTCGCAGGCCGTGTCGAGGCCGTCCAGCTCGAGCTGGGAATCCCGTTGCGCTGGCGCGGGCCGCGGCGCCGCGAAACTATCGATGCGATCGTAGAGGCGATTACCGGTATCGATCTGCAGATGCGCGGACCGCGGGCGTTGTGGAAGTTGCCTGCGGCAAACAAGACCGTCGCCGGCAACGCGGTGGTCGAGGCCGGCTACGGCTTGCAGGCCGCCCTTGCGCAGCCCGGCATCGGTCTGTTCGCCGGTGTCGAAGCGACCGGCAAGACTTCGATGGCTGTGCGCATTTGTCTGGTGCGTGAGGACGGCACGATGTTGTTGTTCGTCGCCGAGAGTAGCTGGGACGGTAGCGCGGGTTGCTACCAAACCAATGGTCTCTCTTGGCGGGTCGGCGATGACGGCGCTTGGCGTGCGCGTTTTGCAGGCCCGATGGTGGCCTACCCGACACACGACGCCTACGAGGATCTGGAGACGGGGTTGGCCGATTCAACGCTGGCCGAAGCGGCAGTTGAACTCGACGCATATGAAGACAATGAGCTGCCGCCACCGTTTCGACGCCTGCGCTATAAGCTGGTCTGGCGTGGCGCGCAGGGAGTGCCCGACGGAGACTTATCGGGGAGCTGTGTCGCGGTATGCGAGCGTGGCGGTCGGCGCGGCTCGGCTGTGCAGCGGCCGCCGACCGGCGCAGGCAGCGATAGCGCACGGATCTTCTTCACTGTCGGGCGAGCCCCGGAGGCTGTAGGTGACGCGCTTATAGACTCCGACGGCTGCGTTCACAGCGGTCGCGGAGCGGGCACCCGGGTCACGGCGCGTGTACCGGTGTGGCGGCCGATGCCGGGCGGTGTTCTGACACGTTTCACTTTCGGCACTTTGCGCAGCGCCGACGGTGAGCGCATGGCCGTTTACGATCGCCTCGAAGTCTTCACGGCGGCGCCAAAACGACCGACATAGCATCTGTCGCACGCGGTGCATGGTAGTGCGCAAAAAAGGCACGCCGGTACTCACCCGTCCGGGTGGGTGCGGTGCCGCCGGCGTGTAGTCAGCCGCACAAAGTGGCGCTAGGATTCGAGTCTACGGAGGTTAACCCAAATGACTCGTTCCAAAATTTCTTCCAAACTAACCCTAAGTACGCTGTTGGCGTCGGCCGCGATCGTGACGATCCTCGCCGGTCCGGCTGCCGCCGAGTACCCCTTCGACTACCAGCGCGGGCATGACGACAACTTCATGCGTGTCGCGGTACCGCCGGTATATCTGGCCGGATTCATCCTCGATTGGGCTATCTACCGCCCGGTTCACGCCATCATGCGCGTTACCACTGGTGGCCATGAGCACCACATCAACAGGTACTCAAATGACCGCACGGGCACACGCGTGCACAACATAATCCACGGTGACGGCGAGCGTATCGACGCCGGCACACAGATCGTTGACGCGCGTTTGTACTGAGCCTGCGCATTCACCCGGGCCGAACGAGTTTTCGCCGGAGTCTGTTTAGGGGGGGAGGGCGCGACCGCTACAGGTGAGCGGTCTGCCCGACTGATTGCCGCCGTCCGCTTTTAGCCGACGGCGGCAATCCCATGTCTGGGGCTTTCTGCCTTACTCGCTCTAGCCCTTGGCCGCCGCAAGCGCGGCGTCGTAGTCGGGCTCTTCGGCGATCTCCGGGACCAGTTGAGCGTATGTGACATTGTTGTCGCCATCGATCACGAAGACCGCGCGAGCGGTAACGCCTTGTAAGGGCCCGTCGGCAATCGCCACGCCGTAGCGCTCGCCGAATGCGCGGTCGCGCAGGTCTGAGCACGCCGATACCGATTCAATACCCTCGGTTTCGCAAAAGCGCTTCATCGCGAATGGAAGATCCGAACTCACGACTAACACCTCGGTGTTGCCCAGAGCTGCGGCTTTCTCGTTGAACTTGCGCGTCTCGGTCTGGCATACCGGGGTATCCAGACTCGGCACGGTGACGATGATCTTCGTCTTTCCGGCAAGTGAGTCGAGTGTCACCGGCGACAGATCCGATTTTGTAAGATTGAAAGCGGGAGCTTTGCCACCGACAGCCGGCATTGTTCCGCGTAGATTGCAGGGATTTCCTTTTAGATTGACGGTCGCCATAGCGCCCTTATGCCACGACGGTGCGTGCTTGCAATGCACGGTCGCCGGTTCGGCCGATTATCGCCGGATATTGGACTGCGCAACCGGCGCGCTCCCGGAGCGTCTGTGTGGATCCGGCCGCGCAACCAGCTAGACTCTCGCTCGACGATTGGCGCGCGCACATCGTTCCTGAACGCATCAAGAGTGCGCGCGCAATGCACGGAGAAGAGCGGGAGATGGCGGAGGTCAAAGCCGGGCGAGTCTTGGTGGTGCGTCTTGGCGCGATCGGCGATTGCCTGCGTACGCTCCCCGCGGTGCGTCGCTTGCGGCGCGACAACCCGTTCGCGCGGATCGGCTGGTGCGTTGACCACTCGGTGTTTCCTGTTCTAGACGGTAACCCCAGCGTCAACGTTTTCCACGTTCTCGACAGGCGCGCGTTGCGAAGCGGGCCCAGATCGGCTCTGGTCGAAGCCCGCCGCATAGTCGAAGAGATCCGTGCGGAGAAATACGACACCGTTCTCGACTTTCACGGCCGCATTAAGTCGGGCCTGATCGGGCGTCTCTCGGGTGCGAAGACGCGTATCGGTTACGCGCGAAAAGATGTCGGCGAGCTCAACTGGCTCTTCAACAACGTTAAGGTCGAGTTGCCTGACACGTGGGAGAACCGCGTACTTCGTTTTCTCCATCTGCTCGAGCCGCTCGGCCTCGACACCACCTTCGATCCGTCAGATACCGGCGTCTGGGTCGCGCCGGGCGTCCGCGACAGAGCGGAGCGTTGGTATGAGGAGGCGGGGCGGCCGCAGTTGGCGGTGTATCCGGGCACCAGCAAGGCACGCGAGCGCGACCGCTGGCCGTTGGCAAAGTGGGCGGAACTGTTAACCCGCCTCCACGGTGCGGGCGTCAGCTCGATGGTGTTCTGGGGCCCCGATGAACTCGACTTGGTTTCAGCCATCGCGCGCGATGCCGGCGAGCACACGAGGTTCGCGCCACCGACCACTCTGCCGGAGATGGCGGCGATGATCGCGCGTTTCTCGTGTTATATCGGTTCCGACACAGCCGCTATGCACATGGCATGGCTTCAGGGGGTGCCTACGGCGAGCTTCACCAGCCCGAAACCGGTGCGCACGTTCTCGCCGCTGGACCCGGTTCCGCACAGAATTCTACGCGCCGAGCGCTATCTCCTCGACGCTGTACGCGAGAGCAAGCAGCCACGCGAGGTCGTCACCGAGGTCGAGGTGGGGGAGGCTTTCGATGCCGTCGTGTCGCTGTTAGGCTCGCCACAAGATGGCACTGCTTGAGGCCGACAAGATCCCCGCGTTTCACGACGCCGCGTTGCAGGCGTGGTATGACAGCGACGGCAACGCCATAGAGGATGCAGCTGATCCCGCGGCCGATAGCGCAGTCCGCAAACTCGTGCTCGAGCAACACCGGCGAAATTTCCGGCTGTGGAACTTGGAGGACGAAGCGCGGCGCACCGACTCGACCGACGTCTACATCGCCGACATTAAGCGCTCGATCGATAGCACCAACCAGCAGCGAAACGACCTGATCGAGAAAATCGACGAAGCGATCCTAGCAGACCTTTCCGACCCCGACATCTTAAACGCCGAGCAGCACTCCGAGACGGCGGGAATGATGATCGATCGCTGCTCGATCCTAGCACTGAAGATTCATCACATGCGCCTGAACGCCAAGCGTGCAGCCGATGATGAACTGGCGAATGAGTGCGGCGGCAAGGTCGAGGTGCTGACGGTTCAGCGTACCGATCTTGCAGCCTGCGTCGGCCGATTGCTCGAGGATTTCGCGGTGGGCAAGCGGTTCTACAAGCTCTATCGTCAGTACAAAGCCTACAACGACCCCCGCTTGAATCCGGCGCTGCGCGGCAAAAACCGTGCTTAGCCGGGTTGTTCTCAGAGGAATGCCCGATTGAAGGCTCCCACACCTGAGCAAATCACGATCCAAGCCAACGGTGTAGGCTTTGCCGCGCTCTCTTACGGAAGCGGCCCGCTCGCGATCTGTCTGCACGGGTTCCCCGACACCCCAGCGACCTTCGAGCATCAGCTGCCGTTGCTCCTCGAGGCCGGCTACCGGGTGGTCACCCCGTTCATGCGCGGCTATGCACCGACGCAAATACCCGCGGGCGGCTGTTATGAAGGTGCCATGCTCGGGCGCGACGTTATCGCGCTGATCGATGCGTTGGGAGGCGCGCCTGCGCTGGTGGTCGGGCATGACTGGGGAGCGGTTGCGGCGTCACACGCAGCGCTGGCCGCGTCTGAAAAGATTCGCAAGTTGGTTACCATGGCGGTCCCGTGTGGTCCGGGTGTAGCCATCACTGCGATGACAAATTTCGAACAGCAGAAACGGTTTTGGTACCAGTACCTGTTTACCCTGCCGATTGCGGAAACGCTGGTTGCGATGAACGACATGGCCTTTATCCGCGCTCTCTGGCAGAGCTGGTCTCCCTCCTGGAAGTTCGGCGAGGCCGAGATCGCTCCGGTACTCGAATGCCTGGGGACACCGGGCGTGCTCGCGGCGGCGTTGGCCTACTACAAGCCGATCTATGATCCGGCCGTGCAAAACCCCGCGTTAGCAGCGGCTACGTCAGCGTGGGGGATAACGCCGATACAGGTCGAGACTCTGCACGTTCACGGTGCTGAAGACGGCTGTCTCGGGACAGAGACCTGTGAAGGGATGGAGAGCGTCTATCCGCAGGGGTTGGACTTACGCATTGTTGAAGGCGCTGGGCATTTCGTCCACCGAGAACGGCCCGACGAAGTCAACGCGGTTCTGCGCGACTTCATATAAGAGACAGCAGCCTCCCGGCTTGCGCCGGGGGGCAACCCGCCCGTTTAGATGCTGGTGCCGACGGTGCCGAGGTCGCGGGTAATACGGCGCACCTTAAGCTGGGCTTGGACACGCTCGAGCAGTTCGGTGCGCGTGAAGGGTTTGCATATGAAATCGCTGACGCCGAGCTTCATGCCTTCGTGTCGGGTCTTGAAGTCGTCGAGGCCGGTCAGGAGGATGATCTGCACTTCTGCGTAACGTGGGTTTTGGCGGAGCTTTGCGCAGACCTCCAAGCCGGTCATGCCGGGCATCATCACGTCGAGCAGAACCAGGTCAACGTCCTCACGCGACAGAACCTCGAGGGCGTCCATGCCGGAGTTGGCGGTCAGTAAATTGTAGTTCTCTTTCTCGAGTAGACGCATGACGACCTTGGTCGAATCGGGGTCGTCGTCAACCAGAAGGATCGTGCCTTTGTCTTGGTTTGTTGCAGTAGTCATCCGGCTGTTCCTCAGTAGTTGTATGCCTGCGGCGCCGTGTAGTCGGCGTCTCGCTTGCGGCGGAGTTTTGCGACGAGTGTCGTGCGCTTCAGGCCGAGCAATCTAGCGGCAGCCTGCTTGTTGCCTTTGGTGCGTCGAAGCGCTTCATCGATGATGCGGTTTTCGAACTCCTCGACTGCGGCGTTGAGGTCCATGCCTTCTTCGCTGAGTTTGGGACGCGGAATCTTCTTCTCGGATAGAAACGAGCGGATGTTTGCCGGTAATTGGTCGGGCCGTACCACCGGAGAATCTGCGAGGATTACTAGGCGTTCGAGTGTGTTCTCGAGTTCACGTACGTTGCCGGGCCAGTCATACTCCCAAAGCAGCACCATGGCTTCTTCGGAGATCGTGATCGGGTAGGGACGTCCCTCGTTGTGCTTGTGGAGAAAGTGTTCGATGAGGATAGGAATATCTGATCGACGGTCACGAAGCGGCGGCAGCATGATAGGAATGACCTGCAAGCGGTAAAAGAGGTCTTCGCGGAATCTACCCGCTTCGACTTCGTGTGCCAGGTCCTTGTTGGTTGCCGCGATGACCCGGACATCCACTTTGAAGGGCATGTCTGCGCCGACCGGACGGATCTCGCGGTCTTGAAGAACCCGCAGAAACTTTACTTGCATGACCGGATTCATCTCGCCGATCTCGTCGAGGAACATGGTTCCGCCGTGGGCAAGTTGAAACATTCCGGGCCGGTGGCCGATAGCGCCGGTAAACGAGCCCTTCTGGTGCCCGAACATTTCCGACTCGAGTAAGTCGCCGGGGATAGTACCGCAATTCACCGCTACGAAGGGCTGCGCGTTGCGCAGGCTCTGCTCATGAAGTTTGCGAGCAACCAGCTCCTTACCGGTCCCAGACTCGCCGCTTATGAGCACAGTCGTTTCCGTCCTGGCGACTTTCTGAATCAGATGGTGGAGTTTCTGAATCAGCGCGTGGGTGCCGATGATCTGAGTCGTGTTCTGTGCCATTAAACCTTCCAGTCGGTGTCTACTTCTTGCCGGGCCGACAAAATCGTTGCCAGTACAAAAGTAACACTCACCCGCTCGCAGCCGCTGCAAAAACGTCCGCCCGCGTGTCAAATCCGCAGTGTTGTCGTCGTATACGGCGAATGAGCATGGCAAGCGATCTGTTGGTGGCCATGCTGGTCGGCGCAAACGGCGCGTGGTAGGCCTATCCTATCCCGAGGCGTGAGCCTGGCGTCGGTTTTTCGACGCGACCGTCAGCAGCGGGTGAGTACCCCACGTGGTGAACAAATAGCAATGAAGATCGAACGAGTAGATGGACGAACCCCCGACCAGAACCGGACCGTTACGATTGAACCCGGGTACTTACAGAACCCTGAGGGCTCGGCGCTCATTTCTGTGGGCCAAACCCGTGTGATTTGTACGGCCTCGGTGGAGGAGGGCGTACCAAGGTTCTTGGCCGATAGCGGGCGAGGCTGGGTCACCGCTGAGTACGGGATGTTGCCGCGCTCGACCGATACGCGCATGGACAGAGAGGCGGCACGTGGAAAAATCGGTGGTCGCACGATGGAAATCCAACGGCTTATCGGCCGCAGTTTGCGCGCAGTCGTTGATATGGAGCGGCTCGGGGAACGCACGATCAAGATCGATTGCGATGTCATCCAGGCTGACGGTGGTACCCGTACCGCGTCGATAACCGGAGCGTACGTCGCCATGGCGCTCGCGTGTCGCCGCCTCCGAAAGGAAGGACGGCTCACCGTTGATCCGTTGCCACGCGCAGTCGCTGCAGTCAGTGTCGGAGTTGTCGATGGCAACCCGCTGCTCGATCTCTGCTACAGCGAGGACTCGCGTGCCGAAGTCGATATGAACGTGGTGATGACCGACGAAGAAGAGTTCGTTGAGATCCAGGGCACCGCAGAAAGCGTGACCTTTTCGAAGGCGGTGCTCGATTCGATGACGCGCCTTGCATGGACGGGCATCCAGGAGCTCTTTCAGGCCCAGCAAAAAGCGCTCTCGTCGGCCGCCGAGTAGGTGGCGTCATCGAGGTCGTGCTTGCAACCACCAACCGCGGCAAACTCGCGGACTTCGCTAGGCTGTTCGCCGACACCGGGCTCTCGTTCTCGCTGCCCGAAGACCACGGTGTTCAGTTGGACGTCGAGGAGACCGGCACGACGTTCGCGGCAAACGCCTTGTTGAAAGCCGAGGTCACCCTAGAAGCGACCGGTCTCGCATCGCTTGCCGATGATTCGGGTCTCGCAGTTGATGCTCTCGGAGGCGCTCCCGGTGTGTACTCGGCACGTTACGCCGGGCCGGCGTGCGACGACCACGCAAACAATCGGAAAGTCATCGTCGAACTGGCGAAGGTCGCGCCAATGCCGTCTGATGGAGCAGCACGGCTCCTGGATTCGGGGCGCGGCGCGGCGTTCGTGTGCGCCTTGGTGCTCGCCCTGCCCGACGGGCGTAGGTTCAGTGCCGCGGGCGAGTGTCGCGGCTTTATCCTCGACCAGGAGCGTGGCTCAAACGGATTCGGCTACGACTCGCTCTTCCTCCGCGCCGACCTCGGGTGCACCTTCGGCGAGGCGACCCCGGAACAAAAGAATACCCGCAGCCATCGCGCTGCAGCAGTTAAAGCATTGCTTGAGGATCTGCGCCGCAACGGGCTTTTGCCGCGTTAAACCCATATTTCCTGCCCGTTGTCGTCGTGGGTGGCCGGGCGCTGTTGAAAGACCGGCCCGCGTGCGCGAGAATCCAGGCCACGGGGTGTGGCGCAGCTTGGTAGCGCACCTGCTTTGGGAGCAGGGAGTCGGAGGTTCAAATCCTCTCACCCCGATTTTTCCACTCCTTCTGAGCGAGCCGGCGAGCTCTGAAGAATGTGTGGAAAAATGTAGAGCATCGTACTCCACACTCCAGCGCCAGTAGCTCATCCGGATAGAGCACCGGCCTTCTAAGCCGGCGGTAGCAGGTTCGAGTCCTGCCTGGCGCGCCACCCCCCGTAACCCATGTCTCGGGTACGATATACCTATGCCGTGCTACTGTTGAGTTGGTTTGGCCTCGGCGCCGCACGGCCTTCTCGATTCCGATGCTCGGAGCCGTTTTTGCATGTATCGTATGGAATCAACCTTTTTGAGGTTCAACGGATGCAACCCATGTTCAAGAAAATCGTTACTTTGATAGCCGCCACTGCCGTTTTGCCGCTAGTCGCTGTGCCGCCTGTATGGGCGCAAGCGACGCCGCTCGGCAGTGAGTTCCGTGTCAACACCCAAACCGCATATGGCCAAGAAAACCCTTCAATTGCGGCCACATCCGCCGGCGGTTTCGTTATCGTCTGGGAGTCCGGTGGCGCTCAAGACGGCGATGCCTACGGGATCTTCGGCCAACGCTTCGATGCCTCCGGCACAGCGGTCGGCACTGAGTTTGCGGTCAACACCTACACCACCGGCGGACAGATCGAGGCTGTGGTTGATTCCGATGCGAACGGCAAATTCGTGGTGGTGTGGCAAAGCGCTGGGCAGGATAGCTACGGTGCCGGCATTTTTGGCCAGCGCTACAATGCCGACGGCTCGGTCCTAGGCAGCGAGTTTATGGTCAACACGTTCACGACCGGTGCACAGTCCGGACCCGAGGTCAGCATGGGGCTCGACGGAAGCTTTGTCGTCATGTGGAACGACGATGTCACCGAGGGCAACGGCAGCGGCGTATTCGCCCGGCGTTTCGATGCCGCCGGTGCGGCGGTCGGCGCGGAGTTTTTGCTCAACACTTTCACGACCGGCAACCAGAACGACGTTGCTATCGGTATGGCCGCCGACGGCAGCTTTGTCGCCGCCTGGGTGAGCTCGTCCTTCGACGGCTCGGCTACGGGGATTGCCGCGCGTCGGTTCGACGCGTCCGGGGTTGCTGCAGCGCCCGAGCTTCTCGTAAACACCTACACCACCGGCTCACAGTCTCGCCCGAGTGTCGGCGTACGCGCTGACGGCTCGTTTGTGGTGGTCTGGGAGGGCTATGTCGACGCAGTAGCGCGCGCCGACATCTTCGGTCAGGCCTTTGACAACACCGGGGCTACGGTGGGTACGGAGTTTCTTGTTAACACTTTCACGACCGGCAACTCTGCGCAGTCTGCAGTTTCGTCGGAAGGCGACGGTTTTATCGCTACCTGGAGCAGCCTCGGTCAGGACGGCTCCGGCGACGGCGTGTTCGCTCGTCGGTTCGGCGTCGACGGCACGCCTTTGAGTGATGAGTTCTTGGTTAACACGTTTACCGCCGGCGTCCAGCGCGACGCTGTTGCAGTCGAGACCGGTAGCTTTGTAGCTACATGGCTCAGCATCGGCCAGGATGGAGACGCGGGCGGTGTTTATGCCCAGCGCTTTGCCGGTCTCGCCGTGACCACGACGACGACCTTGCCGCCGCCGGGTTGCGGCGATCCCAGCGGCGACGGCAACGTTACCGCCGGCGATGCGCTGCTGGTCTTGCAGGCCGCCGTCGGTGCGGGCGTGTGTCTACCCTGCATCTGCGATGTCAATGATGTTGGCGGCATCACCTCGACCGACGCGCTGCTGGTATTGCAAGCCGCCGTTGGACAACCGGTGACGTTGACCTGCCCGCCTTGCTGAGAAGCATCCCTGTCTATCGACGGACGCGCGTCCAAAAAAGGCTTGCGCGGCCGTCGTCGATGTAGCCAACAACTGGCACCACCAGGCCGCGTTTGCCTGTTGGAGTATGTCCGAGCGCAAACAACCACCGGCTGCGGGGAGGTTTAGCGCAGGCCGGTTGTAGAGGACAGTTATGGATTTGCCGTTGCAGACTTAACGCTTTTTTACATCCCGCGGGGTTGCCGTTTGATAGCATCACACAGGGTCGGCACAGCGCCTGACGCTGGGGTTGTGTGGCTATCCGTTGGGTGGTGGAGTTTCGCGTAGGTTGCTGAGGACGAATATGGCTGTATCTGCGCCGTTTCATCGCCGAGAGGACAGTGGGCCTACCGGGGGCATGATGAGGATTTCTACTGGGCATCGCGGCGAAGAGTTTTCGGTACTCCTTGTAGAGGACAACCCAGGGGATGCATTCCTGTTGCAGGAAGCGGTCGATAACGGGCGGTCTCCACTGTTTCGCTTCAAGCACACGGCGACGTTGACCGAGGCGATCGAGGTGCTGGACGCTACGCCGAATTTCGACGTTATGCTCGTGGACCTGTCGCTGCCCGACAGTTTCGGGATCGACACTCTCCAACAAATCCGCGCATACGCGCCGACCACCCCGGTGGTGGTTCTTACCGGCCGTGACGACGATCGGCTCGCGCTCGATGCGCTGCAGGCAGGCGCAGAAGACTATCTGACCAAAGGCGTCGTTGACGGCGGGACGCTTACGCGCGTGATTCGCCACGCGATCGAGCGCAGCCAGGCGACGCGCCGGATCCATGAACTGAACACAGAGTTACGCTCGACACTGGATGATCGGCTTGGAGAACTCAGCGCTACGCAAGAGCAAAACATTCGCCACGAGCGCCTCACCGCGCTCGGAACCCTGGCCGGCGGCGTTGCGCACGAACTCAACAATCCGTTGATGGGCGTGATCAACCATATCCAATACGCGATCAAGAAGCTCGGGCCGGAGGCGCAGGCGATCGAGAGTTCGTTGTCCGAAGCGCTCAAGTACTCGCGCAGATGTGCCGAGATTGTACATGACCTACTGTCGTTTTCACGACGGGGAACAATAGTGCACATGCCGGGCGGCGTTGTCGGCGACATGAACACCGCCGTGCGCGAGGCGCTGCGCGATGCACGTGCAGCGACCGACGCCGCAGACATAGAGGTGCACTTGGAACTCGCCGAAGCGATCGCTGCTGTGGCCATAGACGAAAGCCGTCTGCGTCAAGTGATTCTGAACGTGATCTGCAATGCCTGCCAGGCAATGGACGGCTGCGAAGAGCGACGTTTAGTGTGTCGGACGGTGCCGGGGGATCGCGATGCGACCGTGTACATAGGCGACACCGGGCCGGGTATGGACGAGGAGACGTCAAGGAAAGTGTTCGACATGTTCTACACCACCAAAGCGCAAGGCGAGGGCACAGGAATCGGCTTGGCGCTGTGTCACAGCCTTATCGACAGTGTTGGTGGACGAATCTGGGTCGAATCCGTACCAGGCCGAGGCACGGTGTTTGCAGTTACAGTCCCTGCGGCAGCGGGCACGACTGCGACTCACACGAGCGAAGACAACCCAACGGCGGAATACAGCCCAACGGCGGAAGAGAGTTTGACGGAGCATTGAGATGCGAATTTTGGTGATTGATGACGAAGAGGCGGTCCGTACGTCCTTCCACCTAGCCTTGGAAGGCTTGCCTTACAGGTTGGGTACAGCTGCGACCGGTGAGGCCGGACTCGAGGCGCTCCGCAGTGAACCTGCAGACCTGATCTTTCTCGATCTGCACATGCCGGGGATTGACGGCGTCGAGACGCTGCGACGCTTACGTAGGGCGGGCATCGAGACTCCGGTCTATGTGATTACCGCATTTGCCGATGAGTTCATGCAGCGTCTGCAGGAAGCCGTCGATGAGGGGCTCGACTTCGAGTTGGTTCGTAAGCCGATTGAACTCGACGACATCGCGAACGTCGTACACGAGGTTCTGGCCGACGAGTCGGAAATAGGCGTCGACGGACACGCGTATTAGGTAGCCGACATTGCCGAAGGAAGAGGTGAGTGTGTGAGTCCGAAAAGCCTGATCGATATGCTGAGTGAGCCCGGCAGTGAATCGCACCGCCACCAGCTGGAGCTGTTTGTAAGCGGATGCAGCCGACACTCCGCGGCGGCTGTCCGCTCTGTTCGCAAGATTTGCGAAGAGGAGTTCGGGGACGTCTATCGCTTCAAGATCATCGATGTTCTCAAGAACCCGGCGGAAGCACGCCGAGCCGACGTTGTCGTCACGCCGACGCTGATTGTGCGTACGCCGTTGGTCGAGACTAAGAGTATCGGCCGCTCGATCTACGATCCTGCAAAGCTGCGTATCCTGCTGCGGCTCGACGAGCAAGTAAACGACCCGACCCCGGCAGGGTCGCAATCTGAGGGTGTGGCGTCAAATGCACAGGTCGGCGGATCCGCCGCTGACGTGCAAACCTCTCAAGACAAACCGTTCGGGCTGTACATCGTCGAAAGCGACCGTAAGATCTCCGAATTGCTCGAGCCCGCGCTCATCGAACTGTCACTCGGTTATCGGTGGTTTGGGAAAGTAAAAGACGCGATTCATGCCCTGTTGACGCTTGAGTTGGAAAGCCTCGAAGTCAAGCCGGTGGTGCTCGTCGATATGCTGTGCGACCCGTTGGTTCTGCGTAAACTGCGCGCTTTGTACGAGCTCAAACCAGACTCGTTCCAGTTTGTGCTGGTTGATAATGTCGCTGCGGGAGTTGCCGACAGCGATACCGCAGATCTAGGCGCATCGGTGTGTCTGAGCTCGCCTTTGGATATAGCGGAACTGGCAGTCCAGATTCAAAAGTTTCTACGTTTGGGCGACCGCCCGTGTCCCTACTGCGGACAAAGCCTCGCCAATGCGCCTCGCTTGCCCGCAGCTGAAAAGCCTCAGCAGCGCTTTGCCGGCCCCGCGCACCTGGTTGTCACCGCTGATGTCGCCGATGTCGTCATGGGCGTAGCGCCGGTTACCGCCGCCGAAGCGCACGAGGACTTTGCGGAGGCGCCCGAAGCGGTCGCCCGCCTTGAAGCCGGTACTACGGCGACACCCGAACCTGCGCCGGACTTCGAACCCGACCCAGACTTCGAACCCGATCCCGACTTCGTACCCGATCCTAACTTCGATACCGTTGCTGAGACCGAACCGGAAATCTACGGAGAGCCGATTTCCTCGTACAGCAGCGAAGCCGCGGAGCCGGACACCTGCGAGGTTACCGACAAAGCTCGGGCGAGCGCAGACCAAGCGTCCACAAGCGCCGCGGTCGCCGACCTCGGCAAAGCTGCCGCTCCCGGCATCGGTGGTAGCGGCGCTGTTCCTGAGCCTGCCTTACCAAAGGTTGGGGCAGGCGACCGGCAAGCCGACACGAGTTCAGAGCCGCAAGTCAAAACCGACCGCGCCGTCTGGCGTTCGCTCCTCGACTAAGGCTTTACGGCGCGGACATCGCACCGCGCCGTCTTTGTCAGCTCTTGGTTCCGTCGGTAGGTCGCGGCTCGGTCGCGAGGTTTGAGTGACGGACGATGTCACCTTCGGTCATGTAGATCACATCTTCGGCAATGTTGGTCGCGTGATCGGCAATTCTTTCCAAATAGCGCGAGGCCGATAAATAACAGGTGTAGAGCGATGCGTGTTCCGGCCTTGCGCCTACCGCGGCAATAAACCAGGCGTAGGTGCTGCGGTGCAAATCGTCGACGACGTCGTCTGCGATGCAGACCCTGCGCGCCTCTGCCGCGTTGATATTGACGAGTGAGTCGAGGCTCGACCGCACCATAGCACGGGCGCGCGTGACCATCTCGCCGATGTGCGAGGGCATCTCGGGTGGGGAGTCGGCAGCCGAGAGCGCGACCGCCTGCTCGGCGATGTTGACTGCGAGATCGCCGATTCTCTCCAAGTCGTTGTTCAGCTTGAGTATCGCAATTACATAACGCAGGTCAGTAGCGACGGGTTGGTGAAGCGCAAGAATCTTCAGGCAATCCTCCTCGACGTTTACCTCTTCAGCGTCGATCAACACATCGGACGCGACGACCTCGGCGGCCAATATGTGGTTGCGGTCGATAACTGCGGCAGCGGCCTTATCGAGCGCGCCTTCCACGAGCGCTCCAAGCGCAAGGCTCTTACACTTGAGTTGTTCGATTTCCTTATCTAAGTGGCGTTTCATTGTGTGCTCCAGGCCGAAGGTGTTCACTTGCGCGTCCGTTCAGCCGAATTTGCCGGAGACGTAGGCTTCGGTGCGTGGGTTGTGAGGCCGCGTGAAGATCTGCTGGGTCGGCCCGAATTCGATCAGGTCGCCCTCGAACATGAAAGCCGTGTAGTTGGAGAGGCGGGCGGCCTGCTGCATGTTGTGGGTGACGATCACGATCGTGTAGCGCGTGGCCAGTTCGAGCAGCAGTTCTTCGATGCGCGCCGTCGAGGTCGGGTCGAGAGCCGAACAGGGCTCGTCCATGAGCACCACTTCCGGGTTCATCGCGATCGCGCGCGCGATGCACAGGCGTTGCTGTTGGCCGCCTGAAAGCGCTAGGCCGCTTTCGTTCAGTTTGTCTTTAACTTCGTCCCACAGTGCGGCTTTCCTCAGCGATTCTTCGACCAACGCCTCGGTCTCGCCGTTCATGCCGTTGAGCTGAGGGGCCCACGCGATGTTCTGATAGATCGACTTGGGGAACGGGTTGGGTTTCTGGAACACCATGCCGATCCTACGCCGCACCTCAACCGGGTCGATATCCTTGCCGTAGACGTCGGTACCGTCGAACAATACCTCGCCGTCGATCGACACGGTTGGGACGAAATCGTTCATACGGTTAAAGGTTCTGAGCAGCGTCGATTTGCCGCAACCAGAGGGCCCGATGATCGAAGTAATCCGGTTGCGCGGAATCTTGAGACTCACGCTTTTCACTGCAGGCCTGCCGTCGTAGGCGACCACCAGGTTTCGGCATTCCAGCACGGCGTCGTTTCGAGGCGCGGTTACCATCGGTATTTCCTTTGCGCCCTGTGGCGGATCACTACCGCAGCGGCGTTCATGGTCAAAAGTACCGCGAGCAGAACGATAATTCCTGCTGCAGCTAAGCCGTGAAACTCGTGTTGCGGGCGCGAAGCCCAGTTAAACACCTGGATGGGTAGAACGGTGAAGCCGTCCATCGGGCTTTCGGGAACGAAAGCTACGTATGTCAGAGCCCCGATCATGATCAGCGGTGCGGTTTCGCCGATCGCGCGTGACAGCGCAAGAATTATACCGGTGAGGATTCCGGGCAGTGCCGCCGGAAGCACATGCGAACGGACCGCTTGCAGCTCGGTTGCTCCGAGCGCCAAGGCCGCGTGGCGGACCGATTGCGGCACTCCGCGCAGCGCCTCGCGCGATGCGATGATGATGATCGGCAGAATCAACAGGCTCATCGTTAATGCCCCGGCCAGCACACTACGGCCGAGTGCGAGTCCGCGCACGAACAGCGCCAGACCGAGCAGTCCGTAAACAATCGAAGGCACGCCCGCGAGGTTGGATACGTTGATATCGATAATCGTAGATAGGCGTCCCTTGCGCGCAAACTCTTCAAGGTAGATCGCAGCACCGACGCCGACCGGTATCGAGATGCCGGCGGTCATGCCCATTACCCACAGCGATCCCCAAAACGCCGACTTGACGCCGGCCTTGGCGGCGAACCGAGAAGGGAAGCTGGTAAAGAACTGGAGATCCAGCCACGGCAACCCGTCTTTGCAGACCGCCGCGAGCAGGATGACCAGCAGTGCTATGCACATCATTGTCGAACCGGTAATCGCGTATTCAAAGATGCGCCCGTTGCGACGACGGCGGATCAGTCGCCGCCGTACGGCGTCTGCGTTGCTGCCGCCAGCAAGCGGGCTCGAGGCGCTTGCTGAGTCTGCAGTCCGACCGGCGTCGGGCACGCCTGCCTCTACCAGCGCCGACTGATGGTTCAGCGCCGGCGTCATTCGTAGACCTCACGGAAGCGCGCCAGCACTCGGTGCGCGAGCAGGTTCATGACTAAGGTGATCAGGAACAGCAGCATGCCGACCGCGAAGAGCGTGCGGTACTCAACGGTCCCTTGTGGGGTATCGCCGAGGCTTACCTGCACCATGTAAGCGGTCATCGTTTGGATGCTCTCGAGCGGATTCATCGTCAGGTTCGGTGTCGCGCCTGCGGCCAGCGTCACCGCCATGGTTTCGCCGACGGCGCGTGACACCGCCAGCACAAAAGCGGCGATCACCCCCGAGAGTGCGGCCGGGAACACGACTTGAAGTGATACTTCAAGTTTGGTGGCCGCCAGCGCATGGCCGCCTTCGCGCAGCGAGCGTGGCACAGCCCGGAAAGCGTCGTCCGATAGCGAGGCCACCATCGGCAGGACCATGATTCCGACCACCACCGAGGCACTCGCGGCATTGAAGATATTGGTCGACGGCAGCACCGTGCGCAGCAGCGGCGTAACCGCGGTGAGTGCAAAGTATCCGTAAACGACCGTCGGTATCCCGGCTAGGATCTCGAGTATCGGTTTGATGGTGTCGCGTACGCGGTCGGATGCGTACTCGCTGAGATAGATCGCGGTGGCTAAGCCCAGCGGTACAGCCAGTAGTGCGGCTCCCGTGGCGACCAAGAAGGTCCCGCCGAGCAGTGGGAGAACGCCGAACTTGGCCGGGTTAAACAACGGCGTCCATTCTGTGCCGGTCAGAAACTCAACGATTGATACTTCCTGAAAGAAGCCCCAGGTTTCGACCGACAAGACCGCGATGATCGACACCGTGGTGACGACCGAAAGGCCGGCACACAGCAGCAGTGCCGCGCGTACCAGCGTTTCGCCGCTCCTTGTTTTAGCTC
>JAJCZL010000028.1 GCA_029262415.1 Deltaproteobacteria bacterium
AGAACTTCATCCAAATCCCAAGCTGCGCACCGAGCCGTTAGATAAAACCGCTTTGGGAATTCTCCACGCTGCTCCAATTCGTAAATAGTCGTATCAGAAAGTGGAACAATCCGGCGTAATTCGGCCCTCCGAATTGCTCGACTTGTTGACAGGCCATTGTGTGAAGATATTAGATTCATACGCTCATCCTATGAATTCGATGATGCGAAGTTGACGGCGGTTTCGTCAAGGCGGAAAAGAGAGCGTTTTCAACGCTATTCCGTGAATTAGTGGGAAATAATACAGTACTCAGACGAACTGGCGCGTGTTACAGTGCATTTACGGGTGTAACAAAAGCCTTCCAAGCTGAATATGCGGGTTCGATTCCCGCTACCCGCTCCAGAAAACGCCAATAAAATCAACTTAATACAGACCGGCTCAATTTCTCGATTTCTGATTACATCACTTCGGTACCCGCTCGGTACCTGGAGGTGGTGAAAAAAATTTCGGTTTCTGTGAAATTTTGAGAGTAGTTTCTTCAGGGTGAAGTCGAAAGGTTGGATTGCTTCAAGAGTAAGAGAGCGAGCCAATGGCCTGTCACGCCGGCACAACTCAGCTATTGAATATTCATCGCGCAAGCCCTCCAGCGCGATACGAATCTTTTCTTCCGTCGCGTAGCGCTTGCGCGTCGCCCGCCGAATATCTTTAATAGTCTTTTCGGCCGATCCTTGCGGCCTAGATTTCTGCCTCATCGTCTTTCCCTTCAAGGGTACGATGAACCAAAATTCTCTGCTAACAAAATCCCTCAAAAAGTCTCATGATCCCTGACGGGGTACAATGAAATGCTTGGCATGCGTCGCTGTGACCAAAGCCGTAACATGGATAGATTTTACGTGCTGGCGCTCGCTGATGGGCTATTTGGCGGTTTCGGGCTAGAGCTGTGATGGAGACGATCAGGAATTTGGGGTCAAACCCGAACTGATTGGTTCAAAAATGAACGAGACGCTTGTATGATGATGACGGAAATTGCGCGACAAAAGCTCAGTCGCGGATACGTTATCGATCTCATCAATATACCTGGGTGATTAGTTCCACCACCATGCGCGCGTCCGACCTCATATAGACTTTGTATGCGTGAGGCGAACTCATCTGTCTTGCCCCCATATCACCCGCAGACGCAAGGTAAGATTGATCGCTGGCATCAAACGGTCAAAAACCGCATTCTACTGGAAAACTATTATCTGCTCAGCGATTTAGAGGCGCAGATCGAATAGACTTTGGGTAGCCAAAAACCTTGCATGCCCGCTCCAATGTTTGAACAACATCTTCTCCTTTGTAATTGAACCGCGGATCAATGACCGGAGAGAACCGAGTGAATGTATCAACCACGGTGAGAACGCGCAGCTTACGACCCGTGACGAGTTGATCATGAATGAAGTCCATCGCCCATGTCTCATTGACAATAGTCGCATCCTTGCGGTCATCGCGCAGTTTTGCTTTCACGCGCCTCTTGGGTGTTTTTTTGCGTAGTTGCAGACCCATTTCGTGATAAAGTCGATAAACGCGCTTGGCGTTTATCGCCCGTCCTTCTCTTTTGAGTAAAACATGGATACGCCTATAGCCGTAACGCACACGGGTCTCAGCAATCTCCTTGATCCGATGTTTGAGATCGGCCTGACCATCGCTCCTTGACTTATATTGCTGCGTTGAGCGCGGCGCTTTCAATGTCCGGCACGCGTGCCGTTCACTGACACCCCAAATAGCAATCATATCTTTGACAAGTTCCCGGCGACGAGCAGGCCTCAAAGCTTTCGGCGCAAGACATCCTGTAACATCGCTTTGTCGAGGGAGAGGTCAGCGACAATTCGTTTCAGCTTGCCGTTCTCTTCGTCAAGCTGCTTTAGCCGTTTCATCTCCGACGGCATCAGGCCGCTATATTTCTTACGCCAATTGTAAAATGTCGCCTCAGCGATCCCGGCCTTGCGACAGACCTCGGAGATGGTCGTACCTTCTTCAACCTACCTCAGCACAAATGCAATTTGCGCGTCAGTAATCTTGGTTCTCTTCATCGAACTTTCCTTCTTCCCTTGGCGGGATCATAAATGGAAAATTCCAGCTTTAAATGGCCCAATTTTGGGGCAGCACGTCAGGCAACACCTAGGGGCACATCAATGCGCTGACTAATTGTGCATTATGATAGTAACAATTCCTCCGACGACAATTGTTACCGTAAGAACTGCGGAAACCATTCGGCGCATATTTGTATTGCCTGAAATTGCGACGAGCGCCAATTTTACGAGTGTATTGGCACCTGTTGCTAGTAGAATGGCAAAAACGGCGATGTGATTGGCCAACCCATCGCTTGCAAAACGACTGATAGACAGTGTGATGGCGTCAACATCTGCAAGCCCGGATGCGAGAGCAACAGCATATACGCCCTCGGCCCCGAATGTCGCTTCTAACCAGCGCGACGCCAACGTGACTGCTGCGAGCAACCCCGCAAAGAACAATGCTGGAAGAAATTCAAGTGGATTTGAGAAAGTGTGTATTTCAGTCATGGTCTGTTCCTGTCGCCGCAATAAAAGCGCACCGAGGAAGCCTGACGTCAAAACCATTGCGCTGAGCGGAGCGCCGAGTTTTATAACTAATGGCGGCCAAACAGCGCCGGCAATGATTGCAACGCGCGCATACATAATTGCTGATGCCAGAATAACGCCAGCCGTAAGGGTGCGTTCGAATTGCGGGTTGCGTTTTGCCATTCGCGCGAACGATAGAGTCACGGCTGTTGAGGAGACGAACCCGCCTAATATTGCGGTTCCAATTATTCCAGATTTTGCACGTGAAACGCGTGCGCTGACATAACCGAGAAATGACAGGCCGCTGACAAGAACGACCATCAGCCATATTTCGAAAGGGTTCAGCGCATCATATGGTCCGAAGCGCTGATTGGGCGCTAGCGGCAGTACGACGCCTGCAATCAGGAGAAACTGCAGGGCGGCGACAATCTCTTTTTGATCGAGGCCGAAGACAAACCGATGAAGACGCTCCTTAGCGCCAAGAATAATCGCTGTTGCAATTGCGCCTGCCGTCGCTGGAACTGGAAAGCCTGCGGCGGCTAATCCGCCGCATGAGTAAGCAATGAAGGCTGCATAAATCGTCGTTACGCCCATGAAAACTGACGATTGTGACTGCCGCCAATAGGCGATCATCATAATTGCAATGGTCAGTCCAAGTCCCGTAGCGGGTAGGGCGGGAAACATATTCCCCAATATGCTTGTAATACCGCCGCTTAATCCGATCAACCCAAATGTCCTCAGGCCGGCCGGTCGCCGCTCTCCTTCATAATCACGCTCGCGCCATTCTCGCTCAACACCAATGATCAACCCCAAGGCGAGAGCAAGCAAGAGCGAATATATTTTGCTTAGATCATCATTGGGCATCAACAATACCGGCTAATGAAAAGAGGAAAAATATGCGTATGGCTTCACGAGTTTCGCTGACTATTCACCACGCGCACCGTATGTTCGCATACGAATAAGATGACGCTCTGCCTGTCTGGTGCTAAGACCGCCGACACCGCCAATTAATGAATCCCGAATTGGCTTGAAACCGGAGATCCCGAGAATCGCGCTTTCAAACCCTTTTACGCCGTGTGCGCCGAAGAAGATTTTATACGCTGCACTCGGCATGCCCATCGTGACGACGACTCGCGCTGACTTCCCCTTTAGCATCTTGCGCGGCCAGCCGCTGTTTTCGTTGTTGGAGATCGCGAATTCGTGGCGCGACAGTTGTTCGAAAAACGCCTTTACCAATGCTGGCATGGTGCCGAGCCACAAGGGATAAATAATGCATACATGGTCTGCCGCCTTTATTTTCTTTTGCGCCTCAAGAATTTCCACTGGTGGCGGCGCGGCAAAATCGTCAGGGTTGCGCAGAAACTGAATATCCATTGATGCAAGCGTTAGCCACTCAATTTTTGAGCCGGCGCTGCGCGCGCCTTCCTCATAGGCCTTGCCGAGGGCATGACAAAAATGCGCAGGATCATGATGAGGGTGGCCTTGGATCAAACAAATATTTTTCGGCATTATGAATCTATCCACAGTGGTTCCTCTCAGCATGTGGAGCGTTATTGAACTAAACGGAGAGGAGTATGAACGATAGCTGACGGCGTTTCTCATGCGCCTTGATGCAGGTCAATTCGCCCCGGGAATGGGTCGCTACATTTGTATTTAACAGTGAAAGCGGTTGAAAAATGTTTGTTCCTAAAAGATTGACATGGTTCGTAATCGCCGATGGAGCAAAGGCTCGGTTATTCGAAAGTACGAGCTGGCGCGAGGGATGGATGCTTGTTGAAGAATGGCGCGACAACCCTGCGCGCTCTCCAACCAGAGATTTGGGTGACAACCGCCCTACCCGCGGACGGAAGTCGGGATCTGGCGCGCGTTTCGCCGTTGATGCGCAAAATGAACATGAAAAAGCGGAAGAGTCATTTGTCGCGACCCTTGCTTCCTTTTTAAATACCTCGGCACTTAACGGAAAATATGACCAGCTAGTGGTTGCAGCGACGCCGTCTGCCCTGGGCATACTCCGCAAGCAGCTGTCCTCTGACACAATTGCGAAGCAGACCGCCGTTTTTGATAAAGATCTGACTAATATGCCTGAAAAAGAGCTTCGTGAATATTTTCAGGACAACATTGAACGTTGGTAATTTGATGCCGACGTTTCAAGTCATTTCTTCAACTTATCACGCTGCCGAAATATGACAGATACAATTTATTTTTTCATTCCAAAACTAACAATACTCGGCGTTCTAGATGCAGATAACTACACGCCAATTCTACTCTTACTTTTCATTCTGGCAAAACCGAATGGCGGCAGAGATGGGCTGTGGTTTACGCTAGGGGTTGTATTAACGCAGCTTGCTGGCGGTTTTCTATTTCTCCACCTGTTGTCGAACTTCGATGCAGATAGCAGACCATTTTGGCGGTGGTTGGCTATCTACGGCCAAATTATTCTAGGCGTCATCTTGGTGCTGACAGGCCTGAGATGGCGTCCCAGCGTCCGCGAGGAAAATAGCGATACTCTAGAAAATTTGGGGCATCGCCCAATAATTTGGTTCTCGATTGGCGTTTTTGTCGAAATCACCAAGCTTTTGACGGCAGTTGTATATGTCGATGCTGTTAGGCGCATTTTGTCGGTTAGCGACTCCATGAGTGATCAATTGCTCTTAGTGTTGTACTTTAACTTGGTCGCCTTTTCGCCGATGATCGTGATTTGGATCATTTATCTTAGCGTAGGCGTGACGAGCCCGAGCAAAATGATCAGACTCCGACGGTGGGTTGTAAGACGTGAACCAACTCTAATTCGGTTTGCGTTGGTCGCCGTCGGCGTTTTTCTAATTTATAACGGATATACATTCATAAGAAGCTAGGGAGGAAAGCTATCCTGTCACTTATAGAGTAAAACCGTATTTAGTTCGACAAGACTCGTTCCTTAATGCGACGCCCATCGGTAACCTGATTTCCCGGATAGAGGACGATCCTTTCGCCTTCCTTGAGGCCATCAATTATTTCAGATTCAAAGCCGTTGTCCTTGCCGAGCGTTAACTTTGTGAGCCGGGCGCACCCATTTTCAACTTTGAACGCCGCCCAATCATTACCAATACGGAACATTGCACTTGACGGCGCTTTTAGGGCGGCTTCATTTTCCCAGATGACAATCTTCACCTCGGCGCGAAACCCATGCCCCAATCTTTTGTGGACGTCAGGATCGCCGACAAATTTGATTATTTCATTTACCCGTTGTTCTTCAACGCCAAGCGCGGAAAACTTTGTAAACCCCCAAGGCTCAACCTTGTCCACTACCCCTTGGAGAGGCTCATCGCCCCCCCATTGGGTCACAAGACTTGACCTAGCGCAATGCTTCCCAGCCGAGACAACTGAACAATGAAATTCTTGCAGTGACGCCGGTCTGATGCGGTCGCCTGTTAGGCCTGCGCGACCTTATGGAGAGAAAAGATGACTGAAGATGAGCGTATCCGAGATGATATCTTGGAAGAAATTACCTTCGATCCGCGCGTAAAATCGACGGATATCGGAGTGAGCGTGAAGAATGGCGCCGTCCGGCTTACGGGAACAGTCGCCACATACGCAGAGCGCTTAGCTGCTGAAAACGCCGCCAAACGCGTGAAAGGAGTACATGCGATTGCCGAGGATATTGAGGCCTCGCCATTAGCCGGCGCGAAAGAAACGGATGAAACTATCGCCGAAAGGATAGCAAACTTACTTGAGTGGAACGCCATGGTTCCCGACTCTGATATCCAGGCGGAAGTGCGAAATGGTTTCATCACGTTAACCGGCGATGTTGAGTGGAATTTTGAGCGGGAGTCGGTGAAAAATCAGATCGCGCATCTCGCTGGCGTCCGCGGAATTGATAATCGTATTATGCTTCTAAGCCGCGTTTCTGAAAAAGATGTATCAAAAAGCATCACGCGGGCGCTGCACAGAAACGCCGATTTCGAAAGGTCAAAGATCGACATTGCAGTTGATCGCGGCACAGTCACCATCAACGGCGATGTAAAAGCCTTTTACGAGAAACAGGTCGTCGAAGACGCCGCTTGGGCAGCGCCCGGCGTTACTGAAGTTGTCGATAATTTGCGCGTTACCTGGAACGTATAAGAGGAGAATGCACATGCGTGTCGCTGAAGTGATGACGGCCGGAATACGCCTGGCTGAACCAAATGAAAAAGTGCTCCATGCCGCGAAGAAAATGCGCACCCAAAATATTGGCGCATTACCCGTCATTGATGAGGGGGAGCTGGTCGGCATGGTGACGGATCGCGATATCGTTATCCGCGCCATTGGCGCATCCAAGGATATTTCCGAAATGGAAATTCACGAAATCATGTCTGATGAATGTTTTTGGTGCGCAGAAAATGAAGACCTCGAGGACGCTGTTCGTATTATGGAGCAGAATAAAGTACGCCGCCTGCCTGTCATCAACAATGACAAACAAGTTGTTGGCATGTTGAGCCTCGAAGACGTGGCGGCTCATGCGCCCGCCTCTTTAACGGGAGAGGTGCTCAAAGCCGTTGCAATGGCAAAGGGAGACTTGGCGGCGGTTTGACGCGGATCAATCTGTCTTTGGTCGATCTCCTCTACGCTTAATTTGCCCGGAAGCGGGCTCAACCATCCTGGACAGACAGGCTCTCAAGCCCCCCCCCTTGCTGAACCGTCGCATAAACTCACCGCTTCCGGGCGCATTTCGTCTCAAAGGGAGTTCGCCGCTATGACGATCAAGAAATTAATGGTTCCTTTTCTCGAAGAGGAGATGTCCGAGCGGGCATTTAATGCGGCCGTTATTATGGCAAAAGAGTTCAACGCGCATCTCGATGTCGTACACATGCGTCAAAGAATTACGCCATCATTGCCGGGTAATGTCTATTACCCGATCGCCGTTACCAATGTTGAAGAAAATCTTGAAGTTTTGCAGGAAGTGGCAAATCAAAGAGCGGCGGAACTGAAAAGAAAGTTTGAAAAATTGTGTGGTGAACGATCCGTCGCCATTCTAGAAAAAGAAGTACATACTGATGATAGGGGAGTGACAGCAAGTTGGACCGATATTGAGAAAAACCTTCCTTTTGATTTAGCGACTCGTGCGCGAGTTTCCGACCTGACGGTGTTAGCGCGATCGAGCGATCATGCCCCGCAATATACAATGGACCTTATTGAAGAAATCATCTTTCAATCGGGTCAATCAGTCCTCATCGTAGGACAGCACCACACAATCGATGAATTTCCAAAAACAGTGATGATTGCCTGGGACGGCAGCCGTGAAGCGGCGCGTGCCGTCAGTGAGGCGTTGCCAATTTTACAACAGGCCGAGATTGTGGTCGCAACAACAATAGGCGATATGCCCTGGCGAGCCGAGCCCGCCGAAAGCCTTATCGCGTATTTGAAACTTCACGGGGTTCATGGTGTCTATATGCATGCCAATATGGATAAGCATGATGAGGCAGAAGAGGTTTTTCTCGGGCGCGCAAAAAGCAAAGATGCAGGTCTAATTGTGATGGGCGCCTATTCACACAATCGTTGGCGCGAAATGGTCTTGGGAGGGTTTACGCGATTTATGCTTCGCCATTCCGACATCCCTGTGTTGATGGCGCATTGATCACAGCCGCGAAGGTGCTCTGATGATTTGCGATTCACAAGAAGAGATTGTTAAGTTTCTCTCATCACCACTGACCTATGGGGGCGCCGCCGTGCAGCAGATTGATACGCATCTTTCCCACGTATTCCTCGTCGGCGCTCGGGTTTATAAAATTAAACGCGCAGTTCGATATGATTTTGTTGATTTTTCAACATTGGCCTTACGCAAACAGGCATGTGAAAAAGAAGTTTCGGTAAACCGACGAACCGCGCCCGACATGTATCTGGGCGTAACGCCAATTTCTCGCGACAAAGACGGGCTGCGTTGGGATGGAGGCGGTGAAATTGTTGAGTGGGCGGTCGAAATGGCGCGATTCGACGCTGGCGATCAGTTTGATGAATTATTGGCGCGCGGAAAGCTGGAGCGACCCGCCATCGCGTCTTTGGCAGACAAGATTGCATCATTTCATCTTGGCGCTATGCCGAAAACCACTATGCCGCCGGGCGAAGAGTTTTCTGACTTACTGGATCAAATTTCAACATCGCTCCATGAACATGAAATCGGCGCCAAACGTGAGCGAGACGTCGCGCGTTGGACAACACTTGCATTCGCTGAACACAAAAAACATGCATGGTTATTGGAGGCGCGTCGACGGCACGGATGGGTGCGTCACTGCCATGGTGACCTGCATTTAGCCAATATCTGCCTGTTTAATGGCAAAGCAACGCCCTTCGACGCCATTGAATTTAACGAAAACCTCTCCACGGTCGATGTCCTATACGATCTGGCATTTGTTCTCATGGACCTCGTAAACCATGGTAAAACCGAATACGCCAATCTGTTGCTCAATCGCTATCTCTACCAGATGCGAGACTATGCCGGACTTGCGCTTCTTCGGTTATTTCAGTCGACGCGCGCCGCCGTGCGAGCAATGGTGCTTGGTCTGCCAACACAACCAGAGCCGCGGCGGCGCATGGCTGAACGTTATCTAGATCTTGCGCTTGAATACCTCAATGGCGAAAGCGAGCCACAAATGATTGCGGTCGGAGGCTATTCCGGCGCCGGCAAATCAATGCTTGCAGCAAAACTGGCGCTTGAGCATAACGGCCAGTGCGGCGCTATTGTTCTCAATAGCGATGTGATCAGAAAGATACTTGCGGGTCGATGTCCGGAAGATAGGCTAGAGGCGGAGTATTATTCGGATGCGGCAACAGCTGGTGTTTACGATCGAATGTTCAAAGACGCGCGCCGTACGCTCAGAGCTGGCCAGCCCGTGGTGCTCGACGCCACTTTTCTTGATCCGGGATACCGCAGTCGTGCAAAAGCGGTGGCGAAAAGAGCAGGCGTTTCATTTAAAGGGCTTTGGCTGACTGTCCCTAGAGAAGTGCTGTTCGGTCGTGTATCCAGCCGGTTAGGCGGCGTTTCAGATGCGGACATAGCTGTTCTCGAGCAGCAATTGCACACGACAGTTGAGCCACAAGAATGGCGCTCTGTCGATGCCTCTCAAACAAGCGATTCTACGCTCAAAACTGCGCGTGAAATTCTGAGGTATGAAAAAGAGTAATAAACGAAGCAATGCAGGCGGAAAATATCGGTGCTTCAAGAGCGATCCAAAATTATTCAGCCCCCACCAATAGCAGTTGACCGTGATCAATTTAAGCGCCGACCGTCATGATAGTTTGATTTTATTGGCAACGCGCCAATTGCCTAAAAATATACAAGGAGTTGAGATATGGAATTAAACGATTTGGTTCCGTTCAGGAACCGGCGACGGCGCGCAACGCGTTCAACACATTTGAGTCCATTCGAGCGTATGCATGAAGAGATGGATCGATTATTTGACGATTTCTTGCCGCAATTCAATGTCGGAAGAGACCTCGAAAGCTCTGTCGGCGCACTTGGGTCAATTGATCTCAGTGAAACAGATGATGCACTTGAAGTAAAAGCCGATCTTCCTGGGATGCAGGAAGAAGACATTGACGTGACGCTGCGCAATGGATCCCTGGTCATCAGCGGCGAGCGCGAGCATGAGAGCGAAGAGAAAAAGAAGAATTACTATCGCGCCGAACGTGCTTATGGCGCGTTTACAAGAAGTGTAAAGCTTCCCTGCGAGGTTGATGAGGAGCGTATTGACGCCAAGTTCAAAAAAGGCGTGCTGACCATTCATTTGCCGAAATCGCCGGCCGCGAAGGAAAACCAGCGCAAAATTGAAATTAGGGCGGCATAATTGTTGAACGCCCTATTTGGGGGAGAAGCTCTCCACAATTGGTTATGTGGAGAGCTTTTTAATATGGATTGGATGCCGAGGCCGGGTAGACGTGAATATTGCAGAGCTCAATGCAGGTTGTCATGACCGCACGCAATGTCGTTCAATACTTCTCTGTCTGGGATCGAAAATATCCGCGCTGACGGCATAATAATAACCTCGCGCCTTTTTAGATCCGTAAGCGCTCTACAAACGGTCTCAATTGTGAGGCCGAGGTGATCAGCGATATCCTGGCGGCTCATACTAAAATGAATATCATGATCGACGCCTTGTTCTGACGACAATCGCAATAAAAATGCCGTTACGCGTTGCATCGCGCTCATGCGTCCGAGCATCACCATGCGCTCGCGCGCGCGGTGAAGGCGTATCATAAGCGTATCGAGAAAATGATGCGACAGTTGCGGCGATGATGCGATTGCGTGGAGGAACATTTCACGCGGATAGCAGCGTATTGTGCAATCCGTGATGGCTTCGGCGGTATGAAGCTGTTCGCTCAACTCGGAAATCCCGAAGAGCTCGCCAACACCGTAAAAGTCGGCGACCTGACGACGACCGTCTTCCATCGTGTTGTATTCTTTCACAACACCGCTGGCGAGTTGGTAACAATATGGCGCTGCGTCACCCTCAATATAGAGCGTCTCACCGGCTTTGATTCGACGGATATTCGCGGTCAAAGCCAATCCGGCTTCGGAAAAATCAGACGCTAATGCGTTTACAACTGCGGCATCTTCTAATGGAGTAATTGGAGCAAGTGCTGACATCTTAGACTCCCTGACAGTGAAAATGAATTTGAATACGCCACTGGTTAAATTAAAGCGTGCGGGAAGGCCCGACGTAAGCTCGTACGAATACTTAACGAGATGTTTCGACACCCCTTACCCAGCCTTTCCGAACAGTAATGAAACCAGTAAAAACATTGATGGAATGGCCTTGTAGAAGGCTGGGCCGCGCGGGGCGATGGGCGCGGCGGGCTTCTTCTACGTATATTTACGCATCGGCAAATACCTACGAGAAACTGCCCGTTGGCGCGCGAGCCGCCAAAGGCTTGTTTTGAAACCTGTGAGCGGCGCACGACGTTGAGCAGTTTGACTAACTCCAATGGGTCCGGTGCGCGATGTGGAGATTCAATCAGTTATTGGAGGTAATTTCCATCGATGTTTAGCGCGATGGCCATGCGAATCAGTTCAGCAAAGCTCGCGGCGCCCATTTTCAACATGATTTTTTGCCGGTGCGCCTCAACGGTTCTGGGGCTTACATCAAGCACGCGAGCGATTTCCTTATTCGTATTGCCGTCAACGATCCCACGCAAAACCTCCTCTTCGCGGGGCGTCAACTTTTCGAATTTATCCAGCAAGGCGGGCTCGGGACTTTGAAGCGGAGTCTTATCCAAGCGAGACATGGAAAGCGCTCGGTCGAGGGCAGTTTTCACCTCTACGACGGTGAACGGTTTTTCTAAAAAGTCGACGGCGCCGTTACGCATGGCGCGAACCGCCATGGGAACATCGCCATGCGCCGTCATCACGATTACTGGTAATTCGATATTTTGATCTTTTAACAGCTCTTGCAACTCCAGCCCCTGAATACCGGGCATGCAAATGTCGACCAGAAGGACAGCGTTTGATAAATCCAGCGAGCTGAGTTTTGAAAGAAAGTCCTCGGCGGATTTCGACGTCTCGACGCTGTATTCCGCCGCTGAAAGCAAGGCGGTGACGCCGCGCCGCACCGCAATATCATCGTCAACGAGGAAAACAGTACCCTTATCTGTGATTTCTGGCCTCGTCATAAGCCCCCTCAGGCAACTTTACGGTGAACACAGTACCAGGTGAGTCTCTAATGTTTGCAAAGATCTCTCCTTGATGTGCATCAATGATTGCCTTTGAAATAGATAGCCCGATCCCCACACCACCCTCCTTATTCGTGGCGAACGGTTCGAAAAGACGCTCTTTCATCTCATCCGAGATACCAGCGCCAGTGTCTTCGACGGTGATTTCAACAAACCCGACTCGCTTGGCGGTAGAGATTTTCAATCGTTTTTCATCACAGTCTTTCATGGCGTCGACGGCGTTACGGATCAAATTGACCAGCACCTGCTGAATTTGAATTCGGTCCAGCTGCAACTCGCCCAAATCGTCATCAAGGCTTGTTTCCAATTTTACACCCTCAGATTCCGCGCCGATCAAGGAGATAGTGGCGGCTTCCTGGACGACCTGATTGACATTGTGCAGACTCTTTGCGGTTTTACGATTGCGGATGAATTCTCGCATCTGGCGAATAATTTCACTGGCGCGGCGAATTTCACTGACGACGTCGTCCAGAAGCTCAATGGCGTCCTCGCATCCAGCATATTCGGCCTTTTTGAGCTTCAAAGAAACGGCGCCCGCAAAGCTGGCGGCGGCGGTAAGCGGTTGGTTTAGCTCATGAGCGATCGAAGTTGCGATTTCCCCCATGGCGCCGACGCGGCCCGCATGCTGCAGTTGAAACTGTGTTTCCTTTAGGCGCCGCTCGGTCATCTTTTGATCAGTGATATCCTCAATGAAACCAACAAAAGTAGGTTGGCCATCCTTAAATTCGCTGACATGAAGCATTGCTGGGAATTGTTCGCCGTTGCGCCGTTTTGCCAGTACGGAACGTGCGCGCTCCATAATCCTTTTCTCGCCGGTCTCCATGTATTGGCCCATATATTGATCGTGCCGGGATTGATCGGGCTCCGGCATCAACAGCTTTACATTTTCGCCCAAAACCTCCGCCGCTTTATATCCAAAACATTCTTCAGCCTGGCGGTTAAAACTCTGGAGTTCCCCACGCTCATTGATTGTAATGATCGCGATCGGTGATGCATCAATGATCGACATCAAATATGCTTGCGTTTCGCTTAGCTGGAGTTTGGTTGCTTGCGCGTCCGTAATGTCAACACCAGTCGCCAAAACATAAGAGACCTTACCGCTCCTATCATGGATTGTTTTATTCGACCATTCTAGCAATCGATGCTGTCCGTCTTTTCTTTTCCAATAGTTGGTAAAATGAGTTGGCGTATCTTCACCGCGGGTTTTTTCAAATACGGCTCGCACCCCGTCGATTTCTTCGTCGATTATAAGGAATTCCCAAACTTTGCGGCCCAATACCTCGTCGGAGGCATACCCCGTTAATTTTTGGCTGGCGGGATTGAAACGCTTTATGGATCCATTAGGCCCCAGGATCACAATCGGCGTGTCAACGGTTTCGATGATCTGATCGGTCAATGATCCGTCATTGTCGTCCAGTGCCAGCCTCATTACAGGACCCTTTGCAGACGTTGAAAAACTTAATCAAAACATGTGAACGCAAATGAATTTTACTGACTATATTTCCGCGGGCTGCCTCTACCCAACGAGCGGACCGGCCGGCCCTTCGTCAAAAGTACTGATGACCTTCGCCCGCCGCGAGTACTCTTCTCAATCCGGCGGCGCGCAGGCCACGGTTTACGCCACACTTAGGTGCAATCCAATAAATGCCGAAACGCCATGCGGAGCGGTAACATGCCTGCTCTTGATCGAGTGTGTTCGTCAGTTCCATCGCCGATTTTTGCCATAGAATTGATACAGCACAAAGCGTTGTCAGGCAATGTAGTCAGAATCGTATTTTGAAGTGAATTGTCAAGCTAATGCAGATAACTGTGCACAGTTTAATGATGTGGTGTGCTCTATAGGAAGATTAAATTGGTGTCATACTATTTTTCAAAACTGACGAGACCTCCTGACGGCGCGATTGCGAGAGTCACCGAAGCGCTTGCTAAGGAAGGGTTCGGTGTCCAAACCGAAATTGAAGAAAAAGCTCGACGTTCCGTTTCGGTCCTGCCGGATTCTGGGCGCCTGTAATCTAGGCTTCGCTCACAGGGCTCTTTTAAGCGAAGACAAGATTGAGACTATGCTTCCCTGCAATGTCATTGTGCAACAGATGAACGACGGCAACGTCGAAATTGCAGCGGTCGATCCGATTGCGTCTATGTAGGCAGTCGGTAATCCTCAGCTCAGTGAAATAGCAAGTGAAGTTCGAGGTAAACTGAAGCGAGTCATTGAAAATCTGTGGCGCAGGATCGTGAAATAATTTAGATATCGAACCAGTCAACGACAAAATGTTGGCTTGATCCAAGTCAATGATCCGACGCACGGCCCATTGTTCAATATGGCGACTGCAAACTTGCGGAGAGTCCCATGTTATCGGAACGGTTACTGGACCGAGCGTTTGGCCGCTTTGTGATATTCGGATGCATCATTGTCGAATATCCCTCAGGCAAACGCCGCAGTTATGGTCAAGGCGATGAGCGGAGCGCATTCAAAATCTACAATGAGAGAACGGTGAGACAGCTTCTTTTCAATCCAGATCTTGCATTTGGAGAGGCCTATATGAGAGACGATATCGTCGTTACGGGTGGATCGATTTATGATCTTATTGCCATCTTTTTTCAAAATATTGCTCGACATCAAAAAACTTCACTCGATCTTATTGGGCCCGGACTTTATCAACTTTGGCAAAAGATCCGTGGCGTGAACTCGATCAACCGCTCGATGCGAAATGTAAGGCGGCATTACGATCTTGATGAGCGACTTTACCGATTATTCCTTGACGAGGACATGCAGTATTCTTGCGCCTATTTTGAAGAGGAAAGCGAGCCGCTCGACAAAGCGCAGATGGCGAAGAAAGAACACATCATAACAAAATTGAATCTCCAAGATAGTGGGCGCATACTTGATATTGGCTGCGGTTGGGGAGGGTTAGCACTTTCTATCGCACGTTCAAATCCCTCAGTGTCGATCGTTGGGGTTACGCTATCTGTGCGTCAGCTTGAGGTTGCGCGCATGCGTGCTCAACGTGATAAATTGTCGGATCGCGTGGAGTTCCGGCTGCAGGACTATCGACAAATCGAAGAAAAATTTGACCGTATAGTTTCTGTCGGCATGTTCGAGCATGTGGGACCGCGCGACTATGACGGGTTCTTTTCTAAGGTGCGCGACTTGTTGAAGCCTAGCGGTGTTGCGCTTCTTCATACGATCGGACGTACGGGAACGCCAGCGCCGACCAGTCCATGGATACACAAATATATTTTCCCGGGAGGTCACCTTCCAGCTCTTTCGGAAATTTTGCCGGCAATCGAAAAGTCTCTGTTGATTACCAGTGATGTCGAAACACTGAGATTGCACTACGCCAAAACCCTGCGCCATTGGCGAGAGCGGTTTGCGGAAAAGAGGGACGCCGCTCAGGCGCTCTACGACGAAGAATTTTGCCGTATGTGGGAGCTATATCTTGCAGGTTCTGAAGCATCTTTTCGTTTTTTTGACCTTGTCGTCTTTCAAATTCAAATCCTGGCCTCACTTGAGGCGACGCCGATCGTAAGAGATTATATGTTTCCAGAGAGCGCCAGCTCCGATAAAGCGATTGCGGCATAAGTTTTTGTTCAATGTTGCCGCCGCGCATCGCCATGAAAGCTCTTGATAGAAAAGTAGGCTTGCTGTCATTCAAGGCTAATCCATCTTTCGGCTTGTGGTTGACCGACGTCAAATCGATTGGCGCTGAGATATGGCACCAAAAGGGAGAGCATAATCTTTAGAAGGTAGTATTTGTGCAAAATTTTGGAGCTCAAGATGGAAATTCCGGCTCAATCATCGGAATCGAAGGATCGGTGATTGATGTGTATTTTTCGTCAGGAGCCCCCAGAATCAACTCGATGCTTCTCGTCGGCAAAGATCAAGACATTGTCGCCGAGGTGGCGGCAGTAACAGGAGCAGATACAGCGCGCGCGCTTGTTCTCACACCGTCAGAAAAATTAATGCTTGGCGCCTCAGTTCTTGATACTGGCGGGCCAATCTCCATTCCTATCGGTGAAGCCCTCTTAGGGCGGGCTTTAAACATTTTTGGGGAGCCGATTGATGACGGCGGCTCTCTAAACGGCCTTGAGCGTCGGTCGATTCATGGCGAGCCTCCGTCTCTATCCGAGCGCAGCATTGATAGCGGCATGTTCGTTACCGGCATAAAGGCGATCGATCTGCTCTCTCCGGTTGAACGCGGCGGCAAAGCGGGTCTTTTCGGCGGCGCCGGCGTTGGAAAAACCGTTCTGATCACGGAGCTGATCCACAACACCGTGAGCGGATATGACGGCGTCAGCCTCTTCTGCGGGATCGGTGAACGATGCCGGGAAGCGGAAGAATTGTATCGCACAATGAGAGAAGCGGATGTTCTGGGTCGGGCCGTTTTGATATTTGGACAAATGAATGAGGCGCCCGCAGTGCGGTTTCGTGTGGGGCACGCGGCCCTGACAATTGCTGAATATTTTCGAGATGACTGCCATCAAAATGTACTGCTCTTAATCGACAACATTTATCGCTTTGTTCAGGCTGGCGGCGAAGTGTCCGGGCTGCTCGGGCGAACGCCGTCACGCGTCGGATATCAACCCACCTTGGGAACGGAACTTGCCGAATTGGAGGAGCGGATCAGCAGTACGGGAAAGGGGTCAATTACATCTATCCAAGCCGTTTATGTTCCCGCCGATGATTTTACAGACCCTGCTGCGACCCATACATTTGGCCATTTGTCCGCATCCATCGTCTTATCGCGAAAACGCGCAAGTGAAGGATTTTATCCGGCGATTGATCCGCTTAAATCAACGTCAAAGCTGCTGGCGCCGGGCAGCGTCACCGATGCGCACTACAAGATTGCGAGCGATGTGCGTCAGGTCCTGGCGGAATATAGTGAACTCAAGGATATCATCGCCATGCTGGGAACGGAGGAGTTGTCCGAGGAGGATCGCGCAACCGTCGAGAAGGCGCGGCGACTTGAGCGCTTTTTGACCCAACCGTTCTTTTCGACGGAGAAATTCTCCGATCACCCAGGTGTGTTCGTCTCGCTTGATGATACGCTTTCCGGCTGTGCTGACATATTAACCGGCGCCCTCAACGGCGTCCCGGAAAATGAATTTTACATGATCGGCGCCCTTGGCGAGACCAGGAGCGCAGTGATTCAATGACTGTTCCCGGTGAAATGCGATTACAAGTGATCACACCCACAAAAAGAATTGTGGATGAACGCGTCACTAAAATTATCGCCGAAGCGAGCAATGGATCATTTGCGCTTTTGCCGCGTCATGTAGATTTTGTGGCGCCGCTTGTTCCAGGCGTTCTCACATATACGACATTTGCCGGCGCCGACAAATATCTAGGCATTGACGATGGCTTTCTTGTTAAGTGCGCCGGTGAAGTTTCCGTTGCGACCCGCCGCGCAGCGGCGGCGGACGATCTTGCAGAGCTCCACGAACATGTGAAATCAAAATTTGAAACACGTACAGCGGGCGCAATTGCAGCCCGGTCAGCGCTGGCCCGCTTGGAGCTGTCATTGATTCGCCGCTTTATCGAGTTGGAGCATCGGCCATGAGCGATCCGGCAAACACAAAAGAGCATGCGGCTAAAATCGAAAGCAAAGCGCTCAGAAAACTACAGGCGCAAAAAGAGGGCCGTCAAAGCATATTGTTTGGGTTAGGCATGTTCGGTTTAATCGGTTGGGCCGTCGCAGTGCCGGCGCTTGTCGGTATCGCACTGGGCATTTGGCTCGACAAGATAACGTCATCCGATTTTTCATGGACATTGGCTTTGCTTGTTGCGGGGGTTTTTATCGGCTGCTGGAACGCCTGGTACTGGGTCAATCACGAGAGCCAAGACCACAAAACTAGAAACGGAGATCGACCTTGATCGCCTTACAACTTTTTGTTGCGCTTGTGTGCGGCGCATTGCTGGGCGCTGTGCATTTTTATATTCTTTGGCGATCGACGCGAGCCTTGGTAAGGGGCGGATCATTTAGCGTTACTTATGTGGTGTCTCGAATGGGGTCGTTATTTGCGTTATTGGCCGTTGTCGCGGCGGCGTTATCATACGGTGTCGGCTTTTCAAACTCTGTCGCCGCTTTGATAGGGTTTTTTCTAACGCGTCTAATCGTGACGCAATGGGCGCACCCAGACAGACGCATAAATGATGCGGCAGCACAAAGTCTGGACAATCGCCATGCGGATTAGCTCAGACGAATGGATCTTCTGGTCTTGGAGATGGTTCGACCTTAACGCAACGATCGTTTTCACCTGGGTGATCATGGCGATGCTTGTCGTTATTTCATTTTTCGTGACGCGCCGGCTCTCAGAAACAGAAGAAATATCAGGTTTGCAAAATTTCCTTGAAGTGCTTGTCGGTGGTCTCTCTGATCAGATTATGGATATTAGCCGTCAAGAACCGGGCCCATACCTTCCCTTTGTCGGGACGCTTTTTATTTTTATCGCTGCAGCAAATTCGCTTTCGGTGGTTCCTGGCTATGTCACGCCTACCGGTTCGCTATCCACGACGACGGCTCTTGCATTGAGTGTTTTTGTCGCCGTGCCGATCTTTGGCGTCGCGGCCCTCGGAATTGGTGGTTATTTGAAGCAATACCTGCATCCGACCCCATTGATGGCGCCGTTTACCATCCTTAGCGAATTTTCGCGGACAGTCGCATTAGCGATCCGGTTATATGGTAACGCGATGAGTGGCGCTATGATTGTCGCAATATTGATCAGTATCACACCGTTTTTCTTTCCCGTGGTCATGCAATTGCTCGGGCTGTTAACCGGTTTGATCCAGGCATATATCTTCGCTGTTCTTGCAATGGTTTACATAGCATCTGCGGCGCAGGCCGGGCAGCCCGAAAAACATAATATCAAAATGATGAATGAGGAGGTTTAAATGGACTCAGTAGGTCTCATTGGCGCGGTTTCAATACTGACAGCAGGGTTGACTATCGCTATCGGTTCTATTGGGCCCGCATATGGCGAGGCGCGCGCCGCCTCACAAGCGCTCGCGGCAATTGCGCAGCAACCCGATGAAGCCAATACAATCACCCGAACGCTTTTTGTCAGTCTGGCAATGATTGAGTCGACTGCAATCTATTGTTTTGTCGTCTCGATGATATTGATTTTCGCCAATCCGTTCTGGACTGCAGTACAACAATCCGGGGGCTGAGGTAATGGAGATCAATTGGGTCACCGTCGCGGCCCAAATCGTCAATTTTCTGTTTCTCGTCTGGCTCCTGAGAAAATTTCTTTACGGACCAATTACGCGCGCGATGGTGGCGCGCGAGGAAAAAATCCGAAAACGGCTTGACGATGCTGCAAACGTTAAGCGGCAATCGGAAGAAGAGACGATGCGGCTCCGCAAAGAACGCGACGACTTCAGCGATCAGAAAGAGCAATTGTTGATTGCAGCTCGCGAGGATGCAGAAACTCTGCGCCGCACTCTAGAAAATGAGGCGCGCAAAGACATTGAAAAAGAGCGTGAAAACTGGTCACGTCTTCTACACTCAGAGAAAGAGGACTTCTTCGTCGATCTTCAACAGCGTGTGGCGCAAGAATTCTTTGCTCTCGCCGAGACGGTCTTTGTAGAGCTTGCTGATAAGAATTTTGAGCGAGGAGTCGTCAAGCGGTTTCTCGAAAATGCCGCGGCATTGTCCGTTGGCGACATTGAGAAGCTGAAGGTTGCGGCGCGACGCGAGAAATTTCGCGGGCAGATTCTGTCAAGATTTGAGCTGCCTCCAGATGAGCGCAGCAAAATTGAAGGTGCAGTAAACAATGTTATTGGGGAAAAGATGACAATTCAATATCTTAATACGAATGCGTTTGCCTCCGGTGTGCGTTTGCGTATTGGTGGTCAAACGCTTGAATGGAGTGTTGCGAAATATCTTGACGGGTTGCGCAATCGTCTCGAAGAGGAACTTCCTGTCAGCGAATCAACTGAAAACAAACGAGCGGCGGAGTGAAAAACGCGATGCCGGCGACCATGCGTAAGACCTCGGCGGCCTTTTTTGACACTCTTCACCGCGCACGCGATACGATGAAAACTGAACTGGCTGTTTTCGAACTTGGCGCAGTGATGGAGATCGGCGAGGGGGTTGCGCAGATTAGCGGATTCTCGGCACTTCACGCCGATGAGCTTCTTGTCTTCCCAAATGGATTGATGGGAATCGCTGCAACCATCCAAAAAAATGAGGTCGGCGTTATTCTGCTTGGCGACGTTGGCGGACTTCGGGCTGGCGATGATGTGAGGCGAACTATGCGGGTGGTTGATACGCCTGTGGGAGAGGGACTCCTGGGCCGTGTTGTTGATGGACTTGGACGAGCAATTGACCAGGGAGGGCCTCTAAAATTCGCGGAACGTCTACCCATTGAACGACCAGCGCCTTCGATTATGGACCGTGCGCCGGTGCGCGCGCCGCTCCAGACCGGCATTAAAGCAATTGACGCTGCTATACCAATTGGGCGCGGGCAACGGGAGCTTATCCTCGGCGATCGTCAGACGGGGAAGACGGCGATTGCGGTGAACACGATTATCAATCAAAAAGCCGAAGACGTCATTTGCATTTATTGCGCTATTGGGCAACGCGCCTCAGCGGTCGCCCGCGTCATTCATCAACTCAAGGCGAGCGACATGTTGCGCCGCTCGATTGTTGTCGTCGCTGGCGGCGACGAAACGCCTGGATTGCAGTTTGTTGCACCTTATGTCGCAACGACGATGGCTGAATATTTCATGGGACAGGGACGCGACGTATTGATCGTTTATGATGACCTTACGAGGCATGCGAGAGCCTACCGTGAACTATCGCTCCTCTTACGGAGACCGCCGGGGCGCGAAGCTTACCCCGGAGATATCTTTTATGTTCACTCCAGACTGCTTGAGCGCGCCGCGCATTTGTCTGAAAAGTGCGGCGGGGGGTCCTTAACGGCGCTGCCGATTGTTGAAACACAGGCGAAGAATATCGCCGCATATATTCCGACAAACCTCATATCGATTACCGATGGGCAAATTTATCTGTCGCCAGAGCTTTTCAGTAAGGGCGTATTGCCAGCAATTGATATCGGTCTTTCTGTTTCGAGAGTTGGCGGTGACGCGCAGCGCAGTGCTTACCGCGCTGTAGCGTCGGACCTGAAACTTTACTACGCGCAGTTTGAAGAGTTGGAGACGTTTTCCAGATTTGGCGCGCGCCTCGATGATGAAACACGAGGCCGGCTTGAGCGCGGACGGCGCATTCGTGCGGTGCTCAAGCAGGGAGAGAAGGAACGCCTACCAGTGGCCGAACAAATGGTGGTGTTGTTGGCGGCGACATCTGGGCAACTGGATAAGGTGCCTATCGCAGAGATTCGCAACGCTGAAAATATTCTCCGTCAGGCAGTCAGGGAACTAAGCGCCACGCGCAAAAATGCATTGTTTGACGGAGGCAGTTTTAACGAGGGAAACAAAACAGAGATTATTGATTTGGCGCGGCGTGCGATCGTGGGCGCGGGATTTATCAGTGACGAGCGTCCCTTATGACCGCTATGGAAGGGCTTTTACGTCGTCAGGCGGTTGGGGAAGATCTTCATTCCGTTGTGCGCGTGATGAAATCTCTCTCTGCGGTAAGCATTAAACAATTTGATGCCGCTGCCAACATACTGCGCGACTATCAAAGCGCTCTTCTACTGGGCCTGCAAGCGAATTTACGGCAGTCGGATGTGAGAGAGGTTACAGCAACTCTTTCGCCAGCGGTGGATGCCTATATTCTCGTTGGATCTGATCGGGGGCTCTGCGGGCGATTTAACGAAACCATCGCCTATCGTGCAAAGGCGAAATTCGATGACACATCCTCCCGCGATCGGGAAACATTTTTCCTGACAGTTGGCGTACGCGCGGCTGAACGCATGACTGCACTCGGCGTCCACAGCGGGGTTGTGTTGTCGGCGCCAGCGGTTGTAGCGGCCCTGTCGGATACTGTTGAAATATTGATCATGCATATTGATCAACGATGCGACGCGGTTAATCTAGGACAGGTTGTTGTAATCTATAACGCCCGCACAGACGACGAGCTTGCTAGCGTGACTGAGCAAACGATCTTGCCGGTCACCGAGGCATGGCTAATGAATTTAAGGGATGAGCCCTGGCCCGCGCGTGGATTGCCTGACTTCACAGTCAAACCCGATGAATTGTTCTCAAAATTGATTCGGGAGCATCTTTTTTTGGGTTTATTCCGCGCTGTCGCCGAGTCGGTCGCTAGCGAGCACGCATCGAGACTCGCGGCAATGCAACGAGCGGAACGTCATATTGATGAATTTTTGGCGACGCTTGGCGCTAAAATTCGGGACAGTCGTCAAAACTCGATTACGCAGGAATTGCTGGACATCGTCGCAAGCTACGACGTTTTACGATCGCGCCGTGCATCAATCCTTAGGCAGGCGTCGAATGAATTGGACTGCATGTCATGACCAAGCAGCAATCCCCATTCCTTGTTATTGATTTTGCTCAACTATCAACGCCACATTTTTGTGTAATCTAGGCTATGTAATAAAAACGGCGATATTTGGAGGGGCCCGCAATTCTACTGCAACGCCCAAAAAAGGCGCTTTGTTAATATGCGAATGCTGAAGTTAAAGAAGGTGTCCGTTGATACAGCGCCGGAGAACACGGTGTTTCTATCACGAAATTGCTCCATCTATCGCGCCGAAGAATTCATCGCGCTCAAAAAAGTAAAAGTATCGAGCGCACGCATGTCAATTTTGGCGACCCTCATCATTTCCGATGATCCAAACATCGTCGCGGATGATGAACTGGGCGCCTGCGAGCCGGCATTTCGCAGATTGGGAGAAGTTGAAGGCGCAAAGCTGGAGATCGCGCAGGCGCGGCCGCCCACTAGCCTTGATGCGGTACGAGCAAAAATAAGCGGTGCTGAGATGACGGAAACAGAAATCGAAGCCGTTATTACCGATATCGCTGCATTTCGTTATTCGCCGATGGAAATCGCCGCCTTTTTGATTTCTTCAGCAAGTTTCATGACGACTGATGAAGTCCTGGCGTTAACGCGGGCGATGACCAATGCGGGCGCCAGGCTCAAATGGGATTTCCCCATTGTTGTCGATAAGCATTGCATCGGGGGTGTTCCTGGCAATCGGACATCGATGATTGTTGCACCCATCGCCGCCGCCCATGGTCTACATATGCCTAAAACTTCTTCACGGGCGATTACGTCTCCGGCGGGTACAGCCGATACCATGAAGGTGTTGGCCCGGGTTGATCTCGCCACCGATGAAATGCGCGGTGTTGTCGAGAAGGAAAATGCGTGCCTCGTTTGGGGTGGTCATGTCAATCTTTCTCCAGCCGACGATGTGTTGATATCCGTCGAGCGCCCGCTGCGCATCGACACAAAAGAACAAATGGTCGCGTCAATATTGTCAAAAAAACTGGCTGCGGGATCAACACATCTCCTCATCGATATTCCGGTTGGCCCCAGCGCCAAGGTGCGCAGCCAGGAGGAGGCTGTACGATTGCGAAAACTTTTTGAATTCGTAGGCGACAGAATTGGGATCGTTCTTGACGTAATCTTGACCGATGGCAGACAACCGGTTGGTCGCGGCGTTGGCCCTGTGTTGGAGGCGCGAGACGTGATGGCGGTTCTACGCAATGACCCGGATGCGCCTGACGACTTGCGCGCTCGCGGTCTTTTGTTGGCTGGGCGGTTGCTCGAATTTGATCCGCAATTGCGAGGCGGCGCAGGACGGGCGCGCGCAGAAGAGCTTCTTGAGTCCGGCGCTGCGCTTGCGGCGATGGAGCGGATCATCGACGCGCAGGGTAGGGCGTCGACGCCCGCCTGTCCTGGCGATCTTACCGCTGACGTAAAAGCGCGGCATGCGGGTGTTGTAAACACCATGGACTGCCACCGACTCGGACGGATCGCCCGCCTTGCCGGCGCGCCAATGGATAAAGGCGCCGGTCTGGATTTGTTGAAAAAGATTGGAGACGAAGTCGGCAAGGGCGAAACGCTTTACCGCATTCACTCCTGCTTCCAGTCAGACTTCGATTTTGCTGTGAAGATGGCGGAAGAAAATCTTGGCGTTACAGTAAACGCCAGCTCAAAAAATATCGGGCGTAGCGCATCATGACAAGAACCATCGTTGCAGCGACGCAGGAGAATATGCAGGCGGCTCGAGATCTGGCCGCTCAAATCGGCGCTATGCTTGCGCCCATTGAAACCTCCACGTTTCCGGATGGTGAAATAAAAGTGCGTGCTACCGGAGCGGCGTCTCGGACGGTCTTTTTTCACAGGCTCGATCGTCCCAACGAAAAGCTCACAACATTATTTTTGGCAGCCGCAGCGCTGCGAGATTTAGGCGCCGACGAAATTGTGTTGGTGGCGCCGTATCTTTGTTACATGCGTCAGGATCAGGCTTTTCATAAGGGGGAAGCAGTTTCACAACAGGTGATCGGTGCGCTGATTTCCCAATGGGTCGACCACATCATCACCGTGGAGCCGCACTTGCATCGAATAAAGGATCTTTCAACCGTGTTTCCATCGATAAAGGTGACGTCATTGTCTGCAGCGCCCCTCCTCGCCGGATTCGTAAAAGAGGTTTGCTCCAAGGGAGAGACAGTGTTGGTTGGACCCGATGAGGAGGCGCTGGCGTGGACTAGAGTCGTCGCGGCGCAGGCAGGCGTGCCCTATGTTGTCATGAAAAAAATCCGTCGAGGCGATCGCCGTGTAGAAATCACACTCGATCCAATCATCAAGATTGCCGGTAAATACGTCTATCTTGTCGACGACATTGTTTCTTCCGGCGCGACGCTCTGTGCTGCGGCGGCGCTCTTAAAAGAGCGAGGGGCGGCTCGAATTGAAGCTATCGCCGTTCACGCCCTATGCAGCCAACAAGACCTAAAAGCAATAAAAGGCGCCGGTATTGCGCGCCTTCGAAGCACTGACACGGTTCCTCATGAAACGAACGCCGTCAACGTCACGTCATTGTTGGCGTTAGCGTTAGGAGCTCCCACAATATGAATACGACGATCAAATTCTGCGGCGGCGCCGGAACAGTTACAGGATCGTGTTATTGGTTACGGCACAATGGGCGAAGTTTTTTAATTGATTGCGGCATGTATCAGGGGTCCAAGACCTTGAAGGAGCTCAATTATAGAGATTTTCCGTTTGATCCGAAAGCAATTGATTTTGTTCTGCTGACGCACGCCCATATCGATCATAGTGGCCTCGTCCCAAAACTTATCAAAAAAGGGTTTAAGGGATTTATCTACGCCACAGAAGGCACACGAGACCTTCTGTCTTTCATGCTGCCTGACAGCGGTTACATACAGGAGAGCGAAGTCGCGTTTTTGAACCGCCGCAATGAGCAACGCGGGAAAAAAACGGTGCCGCCAATCTACACGCAGGCGGATGCGGAAAAATCAATCGAACACTTTGAGGTTGTTGAGTACTCAACATGGCAAGATTTAGGATACGGTGTGCGTGCTCGTTTCTGGAATGCCGGCCACATACTTGGCGCAGCGTCTATCGAGTTAGAGCTAGCGCACAACGATTCTAAGGATCGACCCATTCGCCTTCTATTTTCCGGCGACATTGGACCAGAGCACAAATTATTTCATCCAGATCCCGCCGCCGCCGCCGACATCGACTATTTGATATGCGAATCCACA
>JAJCZL010000029.1 GCA_029262415.1 Deltaproteobacteria bacterium
CAGGATTTGCTAAGCCACCAGTCGCCGAGCGCAGACCCCGCGCTGATCGTCAGCCGCGCGATCGAGTTGCTTCTCGATGATACGCTGAAGAAGAAGGCGGCGGTCACCAATGCTTCCGTCACCGGAGAGGTTGTCACCGGAGCGGCGGTCACCAGGGCGGCGCGAGCCGGCGGCCGGCTGAGCACTAAGCAAACACGCGCGAACCCGGCAGCGATCAGGCGCGAAGTATGGAAACGCGACGCCGGTCGTTGCACGTTCGTCGATCAACAGGGACGGCGCTGCCGAGCAACGAGCTGCATCGAATACCATCACGAGATCCCGTACGGCAAAGGCGGCCGCCACGAGGCAGACAATATCGCGCTACGTTGCCGCGCCCACAACCAGTATCAGGCAGACCTGGACTTCGGGCTGGATTTTATGCTGAGCAAGCGTCACGGCGCGGGTCTACATTCCGCGCGGAATGTTCGGCGGCTGTCCGACGGATGACGCTTGGTGGATGACGCTTGATGGTGTCGGCGCCTGGGGAACTGCACGGGAGCACGCTTGGTGGTATCGGTACCTGCGAAGCTGCTACGGAAGTGCGCTTGGCGGTGTCGGATTCTTCGATGGCCTTCTTTAACCTAACCGTGGCGTTAACCTTGGCCTTGTACCTACATGAGGAGCCGCATACGCGGGTACTGCGCGCGGATGCATGGAGAACTGATCAAATGAGCTGCCCATCGTGCGGTGCCGACAATCCGACCAACAATCGTTTTTGCGGTGCATGTGGTGCACGCGGTACACTGCTGGGGCAACGTCAAGTTAACCTATTCGGATCGAGTTGACCCTACCTTCGTGCAGCTATTCGCGTGGCGATAAGTCGGTGAACATCGGCTGATCGTTGCTGTAATCGACCTTTTCGGCCTTGTGACACGACGTACAGGACGCACGCGCCATCGCAAATCCCTAGAAAAAGCTGGGAGTCCCCCCGGCTTTGCCGTGGGATTGTTACTCGAGTTCTGGTTAGAGACGGGTAGGTGGCTCGATTGCGTTGATGAAGTCCCCTACAACTTCAAGGCGGAATGCGCAAAAGCACGCCATATCCCAGTACAGGCGTTTGGTTTTTGACATCAATCGCGAGCCGGCAGTTACCAATTCAGGCTCCTGCTCGATGCGCCCAGATGGAGTTAGCGTTACAATACCGAATCGAGAGTCAAAGCCGCGAGTTGGTCGGGGAACTCTTCCTGGATGAAGAGCTTGCCATGTGGAATCGTGGCAAAGCCCGAGACGTTCGGAAACTGCGAAGTCATCGCACGAGCCGCGGCTTCGGGGAAGGTCGGATCGGCGGCGCCCCAGACAAAGCTAACCGGCATCGTCAGCTTGCCGTGCATCTCGGCGAAACGATCCAGGCGGGAAAATTTCATTTGGATAAGGAACTGAACCAAAGACGAAATACGGCTGGGCGCAGCCACCAGCGGAACGACGAACAACTCGGTGAACTCGCCGTCGATCAGGTCTAGATTCGTGAAGCAGCCGCCGAACCCCATGGCAGAGCGTCTCATGAGGCGCGAGGCAAGCACCTGTCGGAAGACGAAAGTGGCACCGGGCAGCATCGCCAGGGTCTGGTAGAACGGGATCCACGGCGGCCGATGGCCGGGAATCTCGGTGTTCGTCAGCACCAGGTGCGTGACTTTTTGAGGTTCCAGGATCGCCAACTCGCGCGCGATCCAACCCCCGGTGTCGTTGCCCATCAACGCGTACGACGACACGTCGAGGGCACGCAGCGCACGTTGAAAGACGGCTCCCTGACCCTCGGACGAGAAGTCGCTTGCAACTGGGGAAGTGGTGTCGCCGAGACCAACCAAGTCGAGTGCGTAGCAGGTGAAGCGTCGCGCCAGCGCCGGTACGATCTTGCGCCAGGTGAGCCCGGAAAGCGGGAACCCGTTCAGTAGAACCAGCGCCGGCCCCTTGCCCGCCTTGCGATAGCAGACTCGTGCCTGGCCCACGTCGATGAAATGCGTCGTGGCGAACTCCGCTGCGACTTCCGTTTCCATCATCATATCCTCTGCTTTGTCGATCGACTGGGCTTAGTCAACTTGGTGTTGTCATACGTTAACTCCAACCGGCCGGATATCTGCCTGCGGTAACCGTAGTAGGCGTGCACTTCTTCTTCGCCGGCATCACCCGCCAACACGCGCCCGTACTCTTCATTTCATTGCGCCGCTTACTCTCTTCTTTTCTGGCGGCCAGAACCGCTTCGTCCTTGGTCGGACTGCCCAGCAGCCAGTAGGGATTATCAGGCATCAGTTCACGAGCTTCGCGCAAATCGATGTCACCGTAGATGAGGCCTTCGATGTAGGGCACAGGCTCAGGAGGCTCGCGCGGCAAACGTTTGCCGGATGCGCGGTTCGCGGCATGCGGATACGATCCTCACCGGCGATTGCGGACCCTTCGTCAGTAGTGTTCGGGTCGGCGGCAGAATCGATCAATGCCGACTCAGTCGGCGAGACTGCTTGGCGATCCGGCACCGACGCTGACCGGAGCCATCTTATGGCCGCGACGACAGCAACCAGAGTTACCAGCAGCACGGTAACGAACACAGCGACTTTTAGCAGAACGTCGTTGTCCTTCACACGCCGAAGATAGCGTGAAGACGGTGCACACGCGAGAGGCCTGTGTGGCGTTGGTGCGGTCCGCCGACTTGTGCTCTGGCGACTACGCGCCCGCGATGCTTTGTCGGTGTTCGACGACCGTCCGGCGTTCGCTCGGAAACGGAGAGGAAAGTGCGCGTATCATTTCATGCACCAAGGCCTTCGCGATGAGAATTTGTTTCGCGGAAACCTGACGGACGCTAGTCGACGAGCCGCGCCGGCATACTGAAGCACACCTCGCGCAGCGCGTTGCTGAGTGCAGCGGCCTGGGGCTCTGCGATGAAGAACCCGTCGCCGCGAACCAACCCCTCGAGGAAGGCCGACCCGGCGGCACCATTGCCGGAGTAGTAGATAGAAAAGATTGAGATGTCGAGGGCGGCGGCCTCATCGGCCACTCTGTTTGCGTCCGCTATGATCTGAGAGTTCGAAGTGCAGCTCCCGCTCTTTTTGCTGCAGCTCGGCTCGCCATCGCTGACCATGACGATCGCGCGATGGGCCCTAGCGCCCGACGGTGGCGTTGCCTTGAGCGTGTCGACGGCTGCCCGCAGACCTGCGGCCTGATTGGTGCCGCTGCACTTCGGCATGAGCGGCTGACCGCATGGTTGAATGGTGTTGAGCTTCATGTTCAGTTGGTTGTAGTCTGTAGCGATCTGCCTCATTGGCGTGATCTCGGTCGCGACCCCCGTGAACACATCAATGCCGAACAGTGAGTCAGGATCTGCTCGCTCGTTTAGGCAGTCGAGAAGCAAGTGGTCCGCTATCAGTGCTTGATTGAGCTCGTTCTTGAACGAGCCCGTGACATCCTGGAGGACGACCATGTCCAACAAGCCGCCGCCGAATGTGGCTGTGGCGGAGGTGATGACGTCGGCGTTGTTACGCCCAAGGACCGACATGAAGGGAAGCGACACCGGGTTGCCGCGAGCGCTGCTCAACCTGCCTATAACCCGGATGGCTGAGGCTGAAGCCTCTTCGCTCGCAGGTACAGGTGTGAATGTGTGCGTCTTGGGGTCCCAGTTTCCCAGCTCGAGATCCTCGTTGGCGAGCGAAACAGGATAGCCGTTGGCCGTATTCTTAGCGGCATACTGCGCAGCCATGACCCTAGCCTGGCTGGGACCGCCGTCGCGTTGTCCGATAGCGGCAGCGAGTGCGGCCGAGTCAATCGCTGCCTGCAGCGATTCATTGGCGTTGTGGACGCGAATGCTGTCGACGGCGAGCCCCGTAAACCCGAGGATCATCGTCAGCGCGATGGCGATGATCACCATAACCATCCCGCGCTCGTCACCCACCGGCGCTAGGCTCGACGTGTATCTCATGGTCAGCAGTCTTCCTTGCGCATCGTGACAACCGCGGAGATGTCACCACTATAGAACCCGAAAAAATTGACCGGCTTGATGCTCGCGGCGGGAACGTCGATCCGGACCCTGACGTCGCAGTCCGCAGGGTTTGCGGGGTCAGGCTCGGTCACGGTGATGGTGGCGTCCTTGGCCTTAGTGCCGAGGCGATCGCTTGCCTCGGCCCTGGCCTGAGCGCCGGTTCCATCCTCGACCGCCAGTACGCGCACAGCACTGCGCGCTGCGTATGTCACGTCTTGTTGGCCCAGAAACAGTAGCGAGAGCTCCGCAAGTCCCAGGATTAGAAGGAGCACCAAAGGCAGTGCGATGGCGGCCTCAACCAATGCAGTGCCTTTTTCGGCACCCCGGTTCTTGAATGCGTTCATATGCCTCGTGTTCTACCCGCGAGGATCTGTTGGACCCTCAGATTCAGCGTCGCACATTCAGAGTGGGAATTCCGTGAAATCGTTATTGTCACGGTGTGGTCAAGTTGAGCGAGCAATCGGCAGAGTAGGGCGAGATGAACGACCCGGCGCGCCTCGGGCCTGCACCACCACGAAATAGAACACCACCGGCGCCACGAACCACACCACCTGCATGCCCAGGGGCACCGGGGAGCCCTTCATGTAAAAGAGCGGCGGGTTCCACGCGTGGGTGTCAAGGTAAACCCAGCAGCCCGAGGCAATCGACGAGGTCTCTACCCCCAGTTCGCTGAGCTGCCCCCAGAGTACGAAGACACCCAGCTCACGCCACGAGAACCGCTCGAAGACTGGTCGGGGACCGATGAGATGCACCAGCGCGATGCCGGCCAGGAACAAGCCGCCGTCCCAAAACGTGTGGCAGAGCAAGAATACCGGGTAGGGAAGGGGCAGGGGTTCGAGCCACTGGATCGTGGCCGGGCCGAAGGGCTCCGCGCTGAACACAAAGATGGGAATCTCCCACAACAGTCCGATGGCGCAGCCCAACCAGAACCAGCCCCAGACCCGCTCGGGCAGCCGATCCAGCCGATGCAGAACCAGCACCGCGACGAACACGCCGTACCCGATCGACAGGTCGAGACCGTAGTACAGCAAGGCAGGCATGCGCCCAGTCTAGACCTGAGGGTGTATCAACGCACGGCGTTTCCCAGTTCGAGAACGCGACGCCCAAACTCCGCTGTATATCCCCGTCTCCCCATGCGGCCCTCCTATGGACGGCAGCATTAAACTCCAATAATCGGACTCCGGAAAATCCTGGGCACACCAGTTACGTGAACTACACCCGGGCGGATCTCGGCGTGGATATGGGTGACAATGCCCTTAGTAGTTATAGCGGACGCGCGTGTAAGCGTTGCTCGCGTCGCGCAGCTGCTTGAAAAAAGTGTGGCGCTCGTCGCCACCGAACAGATTACCGCCGACGATCAACGACCACTGGTCGCTGTGGCGGTAGGTGTAGCTCGGGCGCACATAGAAATCCCTGTCGCTCGGTGAGAAGAAAGTGAACAGGGAGAACGTGTGCTGGTCGCGCCCGACACGGTAAGTCAGGCGATTGGTGAGGAGGTGCCTGAATTCGTCCGGTTCATACTGGGGAAACGGCGAGTTGCCCAGCAGCTCATCATGATAGAGTGTCCACTCGAGGTAGTATTGCAGGCCGACGGTGAAGTTAGGCTTTGCTTCCCATTCATAACCGGTGAGCAATCGCGCCTGGTCGTTCGGTACAAGGGTATTCGAGCCATTACTGTCGTCTCGCGAGAGGTAGTACGACGTTTCAATATTGAACAAGCCGCGCCCCAGCGGTTGCCGCAGGCTCGCACCGACGGACGTCAATGGCGCGAACGTCGATTCGAGCGACGGAGTTAGCGCGTTCGGCTGCTTGAAGAACCCGCGATAGGCATAAAGCGCGTACTCGCGCCCTTCGACGGTGCGGAAAAGGCGTAACGCGAACTCGCCGTTCGAAAGCGACTTACCGGGTTTAATAGCCGACAGCGGCGGTCGCGGGGCTACATTTCCGCCTGCGAGGGGCGAGAAAAACGAAAAACGCTCGCCAGTGAGAAATACGTCCGGCTCAAACACGGGCGCCCAAACGACGTCGATATTCACGGCTGACGAAAATCGGGTGACCCGAATCGCGTCGCCCGGCGCTTTCAGGTATTCGTCATCGCGACCTGCAAAAAACGACACGAAGTCCTTTGGAAACAGGTCGTTCAGGAAAACCAGGTCGCCGGTACCCCATGTCTGTACCTGGCGGCCGATTCGAATATCCGTGTTTCCACCGACGGTGAATGCCGCTGTCAGGTCCCTGATGTGTCCGCCGAAGCTGTTTTCAACACCGTCGTAGGTGCCATCGGCCTTGAATCCGACCGTGACATCTCCGGGATGCCATTGAGACTCGATACGCAGCCGCAGCTCTTCCAGTGTGTTCCTCGAACCCGTCAGCGGGTCCGTATCGAAGCGCGCACCCAGTCCGGCCTCGACGAACCCGCTCCAGGTCGTGCGCTGCGTTTCGTCGCCCCAGACTTCGTCCTCCCACGGATCATCCTGAGCGAGTAGCACCGAAGGGAGCAGCAGAAGGAGTAACGGCCAGGTTCTCATCAGGCACCTTGGAACTATTTCTCCGGCCGCCTGAGCCGGTCGGCCGGCGGATTACGCAGCGAACGCTCGGTGAAAACGGTTTTCGGCAGGCCGACGTCATATTTGATGTAGCGGAACTGCATATCGGTTTGCCCGCCGGACAACAGGTCGGAAACACGGCTCGTGGTGACGGTCGGATGTCCGTCGATCTCCTCGACCTCGAACACTTCCACGCGTCGGTAAAGCTTGCCGGCCGCGTTCGCATATTCGATTTTCATCGGCAGGAAGGTATTGCGATCAATCCAGGTGACGTAGCTCGCAAACTCAACCGTCTGCGGATCTATAGGCGTGTGCTTCAGCACATAGGTGCCATCCGTCGTCTCGACGAGTGCATGGTGGTCTTCCGAGGGCCGTCGGCCCGATACATCCTCGTAGAAATAGTGTGCTCCGACAAAGCTCGTGCGCTTGTCTCCTGCCGATATACGTTTGACGAGATCGAGACCTGGCAAGTACAGCCAGCGGTCATCGTCCCGATCGATATGTTTGTCGACGAGAAACACGGTATTGCGCACGTCGGACGGCTGACTGAAGACAACAAGAAACTGTTGGTCTCCCGCATCCTCGATATCGCGGCGCAGCACGGTAAATTGGCGGCGTTGCTGCCGGCCTTGAGCATCGCTGATGATCATGCGGACTTCGGAGCGGCCATCGCTGCCGCCGTAGTAGGCGGCAAGGTTCGCACGGGCGACGATCTCGTCCGCGTCCGTCAACGGATCGGCAAGAGCTCCGGTCGCTGTCAGCGTAGTGATCAGTGTCAATAAAAGTTTTCGTCGCATGGTCTGTGTTCCTGTGAGTCAGACGCTTGTGGCCTGTGGCGCCGGGACCGAAAGTTCTCCCGGCTTGCGCGTTTCAGTAAACAACCAGGGCCCGGCCCAGGACATCAGCGCCGGCAGCAATACTAGCGTGGCAATACCGGACAACGCCATGATCCCCGCCATGAAAGCACCGACCGTGATGTAGGGTACGAGCGGAGCGAAGAACAACGGCGTAAATCCGATTGCGATGACAATCGCGTTTCGGGCGATGGCACGCGCCGGCTCCTCGAAGATCTGCGCGGTTGCCGTCATGAATGAACCGCTGCTCTTTATCAGTGCACGCGTCCGTTCGATGAAGTGAATTGCGAAGTCGACCGAAAGTCCCAGCGTCAACGAGGACAACACAGCGATCGGCATGTCGTAATCCTTGCCGACCCAGCCAATAATTCCGTAAATGCCGACAATCGTAACCGACAGCGGCACCATCGCGAACAATCCGAGACGCGCGCTGCGAAACAGCAGCGCCATGATCAGGAATACGGTCACGAACGCGCCCGCGAGGCTTTTCAGCATGCCGCTGACCATCGCGCCCTGCCATACGACGTTGATATAGGTTTTACCGGCCCAGCCCATTTCGACGCCGGCCGGCAACGGATGACTGTCGACATAACTATCGAGCACCGCCATGACCCGACTCATGTCCTGGTTGTCACCACTTTTGAGCTGCAGCCAGATCGCCGTTGAAGAGAAGTCGGGCGTTACCATGTGCCACAGGTCCTGCGGCCGATGCGAGGACTGATACTGCAGCAGCGTTTGCGCCACACCCGCGACACTCTCCGGGATTCGGTAGTCGGCTGTATCACCGCCACGAAGCTCGCGATTGACCACCTTGACTACATCGGGAAGCGCGTTGGTCTTGCCGACGAAGCCCGAGTCAGTCAACGCCTGTTGTATGCCGGTAATGTCGCGCAACACGTCTGGCCGCTGAAAGTACTTCGACGTCGTCTGTGCATCTTCCGCGAGTGACATTAGCCGCCCGAGCACGTCAATCGTCGCTTGCCCGTCCGCCTCGAACAGTGCGTCGTCGATCGCCGCAATAAGCGCTCCGTAGTACGCGCCGACCTCGTCGGTATCGGCGTCGAGGGCTTCGCGAACGGCAGGTACGAGTTCACGGTCGAGGTTCGCGAGCAACGCGTTCGCCGTCGCGATGAAGCGCGGTAGCGCATCGCCATCTTCGTAGGTCAGGACGACAAACGCGTCGTAAGTTCCGGCAAAGTGCTCGTTGAGTACCGTGTCAGCGACCCGAATCGGGTGATTGGCTTTGAACCAGCGCACCGGGTTGTCATTAATTTCGATGCGCAAGACGCCGGCAATGCTGATGCCCACCAATAGCACTGCCACGGTGGTGATCAGCTTGCCGCGCCGCATCGCGAACCGGCCGGTCCCGCGCAATGCTCGTGCGAGCAGCGTATCCGTGTGCGGTGTGCGCGAGCGCGACGTTAGCTTGGCCAGCGCGGATGGCTTCATACGTACGATGTAGGCTGGAATCAAAACGATCGTAAGCAGGAACGCGAACATTATGCCGAACGCGACAAACACGCCGAAAACCTGCACTGGCGGGATCGGGGTCAGTAACAGCGAAAGAAAACCGACAGCGGATGTCAGCGACGTAAACAGCATCGGCGTGATCAGGTCTTCAACGACCCGCACGATAGTGGCTTTCGGATCAGACTCCGGGCTATAGCTGTCGGCGAACGCGGACATGATATGCACTGAGTCGACGACCGCGATTGGCATCAGGAAGATCGGGATCATCGAGCTCATGATATGCACCGTGAAGCCCAGGCCGATCAGCGATCCCATGCTGACGATAACAGTGACCATCGCAACCAGCATCGGAGCGATCACGAGCTGCGCGCTCCTGAAGAAATACAGCATCAGCAGGAAGATCATCAGGCCGGCGAGCGGTGCCGAGATGGCCATCTGCACGAACATGTCGTGCCCGAATGTGTCCTCGGCGACGGGCAAGCCGGTGATGTAAAAGGCATCGTCGGAATCAAGCTGTTCAGTTAATGCCCTAATCTCGAGCGATAACGGATGGCTCAGGTCCTTGCTCGCAATCGGCACGTATATCGCAGCCGCCTTGCCATCGCCGGATACGAGCGTGTCGAGTAAAAGTGGCAGGCGGCTCACTTTGTCGCGAATCTCCAGCGCCTGCTGTTCGGTGACGGGCGCCCCACGCATCATCCACTCGAAGCGTATCGTGCCCGGTCCTTCCTGGCCGATGTTGTCGATTTCGGCAAGCGACATCAGGTCCGGCGCGATGACACCGTCGAGCCGGAGGATCGCCGCGCTGAGCTCGTGCAAGACGGTAAGCGATTCGCGGTTGTAGATGCCGCTCGGGTGATCGTCATTGACGAGGCCAACGACAAGCGCGTCGTGCAGCGTGAAGCGATCCTCAACGAGGTTGTGGAAAACGCGCTCGGCCTGATGCGCCGGCAACATGTTCTCGGGATCCGTGTCGATCTCGATGCGGGTTATCAGCGCCCCGGTCAGAACGATGAGGAACAAAACGACAGCGTAGACGCTCCGAGGCCGCTCGGCCCCGAGTTCGACTAACGTGCTTTTCATCAAGCGGTGTCCTCTATGAATCTACGCGGGTCAGTAAGGCCTTCTATGGGTGTTGTCACATTGCCGTCTTGATCGACGGCACGCCACAGATACTGACGACGACCGCCGATCCTGCTGCACCACGGGCGCGGTTATGGGTGGCAATGCCAACATCGCATCGTTGGATAAGCACAGTCAACTTGACGGATCGTACGCAAACCAACGCGCCATCCCTCGGCAGCCGCCCATCTGATTTTATACACACGTCACCTCCTGCCAATCACCGAACGCGCGTGCCCTCAGCAGCCGAGCATTAGCAGCGTGCAGCAGATGACGGCCAACTCGAAACAGATTCTGGATCACTCCGTACACACGAGAACCGCTGAGCTTGGACCCAGGATTTGAGCCGCCGCATCGGTCGTTCTCTGTTCTTTGAGTTCGCTCCCTCGCCCTCTCGGGGGCTCAGGTGCGAAACCTCCGCTCGGTTGTTCGCATATTGTCCGGTGTCGTGGACAACTCAAGGCATGACGGAAACTCAGCGCGAACCGATAGTAGAGCCAGACTGCGTGGCTGATGATCTCAGGAGGAAAACCATATCCTTATGTATGACGGCGCCGAGGTGTTCATCCCGGCAGTCTGCCGGTCGGTCGCTCAAGACAGTGCCCTCCGTATCTCCCCAGAAGTCACTATTATACCCCCGGGAGGTATTTGACGTATACCCAGTATAGGTATATGGTGCCAACTGCTTAAACCCACCCTGGACGCGAGATCTATGGAATCGTCATCAGCACTACGCTTGGACCTGCCGCTAGCGGGAATGACCTGCGCTGCCTGCGCGGCGCGCATCGAAAAAAGCCTGAACAAACTGCCCGGGGTGGCGGCGAGCGTGAATTTTGCCGCGGAATCGGCGCTGGTGACAGTCCAGCCCGGCGCGACCTCGCCCGCCGGCGTGATCGAAACGATCCGCAAGACCGGGTACTCGGTCCCACATCGGCTGGCCGAACTCACGATTTACGGCATGACCTGCGCGGCCTGCGCCGTGCGCATCGAAAAGATACTGAACAAGCTCGAGGGCGTCGAAGCGACGGTAAACTTTGCCAGCGAGACCGCCAGCGTGCGCTATGTGCCGGGGCTGGCCGGCGTCGAGGGACTCACCGCCGCAATCCTAAAAGCGGGATACGACGCGAGCGAGCGCGTCGAAGCCAGTGCCGAGCAAGCAAAGGCGCGTCGGGCCGACGCCTACCGAGCCGAGTTGCGGCTGCTGTGGGTTTCCATCGCACTCAGTCTGCCGCTGGTGGTGGAAATGTTCTCTATGTTCGGCCAGGCGCAGACAGAACTGCTGCCGCGCTGGCTGCAACTCGCGCTCGCCACGCCGGTGCAGTTCTGGATCGGCCGGCGCTTTTACGTCGGCGGCTACAAGGCATTGCGCGGCGGCGGCGCCAACATGGACGTGCTGATTGCGCTGGGCACGAGCATGGCCTACGGCCTCTCCGCCATCGTGACGCTGTTCGGGCTGTATCAGCAGCATGTCTATTTCGAGGCCAGCGCGGTCGTCATCACGCTGGTCCTGATGGGCAAGCTGCTCGAAGCGCGGGCCAAGCTAGGGACCTCGGCCGCAATCGAGGCACTGATTCGCTTGCAGCCCAAGACCGCGCGTGTGGAGCGCGACGGCGTAGCGGTCGAGGTGCCGGTCGCGAGCATGCAGATCGGTGACATATTCGTTGTCCGCCCGGGCGAGAGCATACCGGTCGACGGACTGGTAGCGACCGGGGAATCCGGCATCGACGAGAGCATGCTTACCGGCGAGAGTCTTCCAGTCGGTAAGCGCAGCGGGGACAAGGTATACGCCGGCACGCTCAATCAGCAGGGGCTGTTGCGCTGCCGCGCCGAGGGCGTGGGTGCGGCGACCATGCTGGCCGGCATCATCCGGATGGTACGCGAGGCGCAGGGCACGAAGGCGCCGATCCAGCGTCTGGCCGACCAGGTTGCGGGCGTGTTCGTTCCCGTCGTGGTTGCGATCAGCGCGGCGACCTTTGCGCTGTGGTGGGGCCTAGGCGGGGAGCTCGCACCGGCGTTGGTGAATGCGGTTGCGGTGTTGGTGATCGCCTGCCCGTGCGCACTCGGCCTGGCAACGCCGACCGCCATCATGGTCGGCACCGGGCGCGGCGCGCAGGTGGGCGTGCTGGTGAAGAACGCGGTGGCGCTCGAGCAGGCGGAAAAAATACGCACGCTGATCGTCGACAAGACCGGCACGCTGACTGAGGGCAAGCCGGTGGTGACGGATGTGGTTGCGGTAGCGGGTTTCTCCGAGCGTGATCTGGTCGCGGCGGCGGCCAGTCTCGAAGCGGGCTCGGCGCATCCGCTGGCGCACGCGGTGCTCGAGCATGCGAAACAGTTCGCTGTGAAGCTAACCCCGGTGAGCGACTTCCGTTCCGTCACCGGCATGGGCGTGCAGGCGCTGCTTGATGTTCCCGCGCTAGGCGGAGAACAGACGCTGTTCTTAGGCGCGCCGGCATTTCTGACGGAATCGGGCTTAACCTTAGACGCCGCGGCGATCGGGCCGCTCGTCGAGCAGGGCAAGACGGTGATCGCGGTCGGCGGGGCGGGACGCATCCTCGGCTATATCGCGATCGCCGACGAGCTGCGCGCAAGCTCCCGTGAAGCAGTCGGAAAGTTGAGAGGCATGGGAATAGATGTAGTGATGCTGACCGGTGACAATGCCGCGACGGCGAAAGCGATTGCCGCAGCCGTCGGCATCGCCAACCACCGGGCCCAGGTGCTGCCGGGCGACAAGGCCGCTGCGGTGGCCGAATTCAAGTTCGCGGGGCAGGTGGTCGGGATGGTCGGCGATGGCGTCAACGACGCGCCGGCGCTCGCCGCCGCCGACGTGAGCTTCGCCATCGGCGCGGGCTCGGATGTTGCCATTGAAGCCGCCGACATCGCGCTCATGCGCAACGATCTGCTTTCGGTCGTCGACGCCATCAGCCTGTCGCGCGCCACGCTGAGGAAAATTCGGCAGAACCTGTTCTTCGCTTTCATATACAACGTGCTCGGCATCCCCCTGGCCGCGGCCGGGATGCTGAATCCGGTGATTGCCGGGGCGGCGATGGCTCTATCTTCAGTCTCGGTGGTCAGCAACTCGCTGCTGTTGCGGCGCTGGCGGCGCAGTTAAGTGTTGTTTCTGTTCTATCCTGACAACGAAAGGAGACTTCGATGCAAACAGTGACTTTAGGAATTTCTGGAATGACATGCGGTGGTTGCGTGAGTAGCGTCAGCAAAGTGCTGAACGCGCTGGACGGTGTGGCAAAGGCCGAGGTGTCCTTAGAAACCCACAGCGCGGTTGTGGATTATGACCCGGAGAAAGTAGAGGTCGAACAACTCAAGCGCAGCGTTATGGAGGCGGGATTTGAAATCGCGGGCTGAAGCGAAGAAGTGCGAGCATCACTCGCACCATACTGTCGTGCAACCCAACAAACCGGCTTTGCTCAAGCGCCTGAACCGGATCGAAGGGCAGGCGCGAGGCATCGCGAAAATGGTCGAGGAGGACCGCTATTGCGTCGACGTGCTGACGCAGATCGCCGCGATCCAGTCAGCACTCGATGCGCTTGCGATGCAGTTGCTTGAGAGTCATACCAACGGCTGCGTGCGCTCCGCGATCAAATCGGGCGACGGCGAGGCGGCGGTGGATGAACTCATGAACCTGGTCAAGCGTTTCGTCCGCTAGCCGGTGTTGGTTATGGGTGACAGAAACCGGATCAACGCCGCATGTTCGGTTCTACGAGGCTCCGCATGTTTTGGCCGCGGGTGGGATGGCCGTGAGATCTGGTCAAATTGGCCAGTTTCTGACCGGCTGGAGCTGGGATCGTCGGCACAGCTGTCGAGTACTCGTACAGAAAATGCCAGAAGTTGCTCGGAATCTGCTCGGCAGTGGGTCAAGGCGAGACGGCCACCCGTCAACCGCCCTTGCGCTTGTCGTCGGGAGAGCCTTCGGGCGGATACTTTATGGTGTCGTCCATCTCGCGGATTTTCTCGCGCGGGAACTTCGGCAAGTACAGTTCCTTGTTCTCCCGCCACGCGCGCACTTGCGACTCGGCGGCCGCAATGCGCTCGGCATCCGGCTCATCGTCTTTGCCGAGGTAGAGAGTTTGCGACGGAAACGCGAAGCCCGAGCCGCTCGCACTGACGATGTCCATTATGCGAAGATAGACGTCCTCGCGAATCTCGAGAAACTCGTCCCAGTCGGTCGTGTTCACGTAAGCAAAGATTTCCAGGTCCAACGAGTAGGCGCCAAAGTTCACGAAGCGGATCCGTGCCGGGTCGGGAAGCACACGCTCGTGCGAGTATAGGAGTCTTCTAATCTCGACCAGTATCCAGCGGAGCTGTTCGGGTGAGGTTTCGTAGCGCAGCCCGATGATGGTGGTAAGACGAATGCGGTCTCGCTTGGCGAAGTTCTCGATCTGGACTGTGGCGAAGTCTGCGTTCGGTATGCTGATAACCGTTCGATCGAGGGTGCGAATGCGGGTCGAACGCAGGCCGATCTCCTCTACGGTGCCGATCTTGTCATCCCATTTGCAGAAGTCGCCCACGCGGACCGGCCGGTCGGCGTATAGGGAGAGGCCGCCGAAGAGGTTTTCGATGGTCTTCTGTGCAGCCAACGCCACGGCAATACCGCCGACACCCAGGCCGGCCACCAGTGCCGTAATGTTGAAATCGAATGTGTCCAGTACCGCGATGACGGCCACCAGTGCAATGAAGAACTTGACGAGCTTGCGTCCCGGCGGCACCAACCCGATTGCGCTGCCCAGGCCGCGTGCAACCAGTGTGTCTCGCACAAGGTTGGTCAGCACGTCGACGACCCGCGACCCGACCCATGCGGCCGTCACTATGAAAAGCGCGCGTAAGATAAGTCCCGTAAAGTGGACTACCGTCGGGTCGAGACCGAGCGGTATCAGTCCGATTCGGAAGACGAGCAGCCCGATTGCGAGGCGGGCCGGACCCGAAACGATGTCTAAGGCATGGTCATCGTGGCGCGTTGCACTGCGCGCTACGAGCTTGTCGAGGGTGCGAAAGATACCGTATCTGAGCAACCACGAGACGATCCATGCGGCGACCAGCAGCAGCACGATCGCCGACCACTGCCACAGGCTGATCTCCAGAAACTCAAACTCGAAGAGGACATCGGGAAGATACTGCTCGAGCGGTCCGTATCCGTACTGCGCATGCAGGGGCGCAACTTGCGCGACCGTCACTGCCGCGAACTTCCATACGCCCCCGCCATCCTCACGCGGTGCCCGCTGCAGCAACACGTCAATCGAACCCTTCGATTCCGTCTCGATCGTCCCGACCTTGTCGCGGTCCTCAGGCAGTCCGTCGCCGCGCCGGCCCTCGGTGCTGTTGGAAAGCGCGTCGAGGTCGATGAACATCGTGCGCTTGAGTACCAGGCGCAGTTGGCGCGCCAGCTCGGCAGGATCGCCCGAGACCCGACGCGTGTCGAGATAGTTCGCCGCCTTGGCCCAGTCGTCTTCGCGTGCGGCGTCGAGAAAACCTCTCACCGCGCTGCGCGGCGTGCCGCGGTTGTAGACATCACTCGACACCGGCTCGGGCGCGCCGTTCGCGGCGGCCTTTACCGAGCCCGATGCGTCGCCTTGCTGCGCGGCCGATGACGCCACGCCGAGCGTCAGCCCGGCGGCGGCAACAGCCGCGGCCGTAAGGCCGATGACGAAAAAGCGTCGAGATACTTCGGTCATGACGTGCGAGACCTCCGTCTGGCATTGTCATATATGGTCCGCCCCGCCTAGCAAGGACAGAGTTCGAGAGGCATCAGTGAGAATCGGGCGGGAGAGCCGGGGCCGGTCGGCGTTTACGTCGTGCGGGCCTGCGGAGTTGGGCCGGCGCTTGTTTTAGGGTCCCCACCCGGACCCTCGCTTGGCCGCTGTGTCGAGTACTCGTACACATTTTGCCCGTTTGCGATGAGAATTTGCTCCGTTTCGATAACACGGGGCTGAAGCGCATAATCGGGTGTAATCGGGTATGATTGGGTATGATTGGGTATAATTGGGTGTAATTGGGTGTAATTGGGTATGAGATCAGATATAAGGGCTTCCCAGCCATGAGGGAGCCCAAGCTCATACTAGGCCCCGACCTCGTCAAACTCATCGCCGAAATCGATGAGTTCAAGGGGAGGTGGGAGGCCCTCGAGACGCTCTCGCCAGACCGTCTTACCGCACTGCGCAAGGTGGCCACGATCGAGAGCGTCGGCTCGTCCACGCGCATCGAGGGGGCGAAGCTTTCCGATGCTCAGGTCGAGACGCTTCTCTCCAACATCGCGATCAAGTCCTTCAAGACGCGCGACGAGCAGGAAGTGGCCGGATATGCCGAAGCGATGGACCTTGTGTTCGAGGCCTTCGGCAATATGCGCCTCACCGAAAATCACATCCGCCAACTGCACCAGAACTTGCTGCGCCATGGCGACAAGGATGAACGCCATCGCGGGTCCTACAAGACGCTCCCAAACCACGTTGTCGCCTTTGATGCAGACGGGTATGAAATCGGAGTCGTGTTCGAGACGACGACGCCTTTCGACACGCCGCGCGAGATGGAGGCGCTTGTCGCCTGGACGCGCAAAGCGATCGACGAAGAAGCCCTGCATCCGCTTCTCATCGTCGCTGTCTTCATAGTGACTTTTCTTGCGATCCACCCTTTTCAGGATGGGAACGGACGGCTTTCGCGCGTGCTCACCACACTCCTGTTGTTGCGATCGGGTTACGCCTATGTGCCCTACGCCTCGCTGGAGCGGGTGATCGAAGAAAACAAAGACCTTTATTACAAGGCGCTGCGGCGAACGCAGACGACGCTTAAGGGTGATGCGCCTGATTGGGAGCCGTGGGTCGGCTTCTTTTTGCGCTGTCTCAAGAAACAAAAAGACAGCCTAGCGGTGCGGCTTGACCGCGAACGGATCGTCCAAGGCGGTGAGGACGAACTGTCAGATGTGTCGCGTCAGGTGCTCAAAGCATTGCGGGCGAAAGAACGCCTGTCAATCGCGCAACTCGCGTCGATCACGGGCGCAAATCGCAATACGCTCAAAGTGCGGTTGCGTGAGCTAGTCTCGACAGGCCGCGTCCGTCAGCACGGCAAAGCGCGCGCGACTTGGTATTCTTTGTGAGTATTGGGGACCATAAATCGGTGCGAATGGATGACTGTAATACGTACTCAGGGCGCTAGAACAAAAAACGGTGTCGAGTTCCCTGTTACACGGGAAGATACAGGGAAAACTTTCCGCTGGATACCGACTTGGGCGTGCTGTTCGCAGAAAACTCTAATGAATAGAATTGCTTAGAAGTCATTGGACTGCGGTTCGAAAACGAGGAACAGGGAATGAACAGGGAATCGCTTCTTTCCGAATGAAGGCTGGGTTGTCGTTCCAACTGGCAAGACAAGGCGCAACCAAAGCCCTTGCGCAGTGTATAGCTATGGTATACATTAATCGCGTGTGATTCGGGACTTTCGCCACAAAGGGCTCGAAGCATTCTTCCGGGCAGGAACTAAGGCGCGGATCCAACCGCAACACGCCGCGAAACTCCGTCGCCAACTCGGTCAGTTGGATGCAGCGACAGGTCCTCGCGACATGAACATGCCCGGATGGAAATTGCATGCACTGAAGGGAGATTTGAAGGGACACTGGGCGGTTTGGGTCGACGGGAATTGGCGGCTTACCTTCGTTTTTGAAGGGGAGGATGTGATTATCGTCGACTACCAGGACTACCACTAGAGGCTACGGTCATGAATCGAATGCACAACCCGCCGCATCCCGGCGAAGTTTTAAAGCAAGACGTCCTCCCGGGCCTGGGGCTCACCGTCACGGAGGCGGCGCGGCAGCTCAGCGTCACGCGCGTAGCGCTGTCTCGCATTGTGAACGGCAACGCGAGCATTAGCACGGAGATGGCAATCAGGCTATCGGAGTGGCTGAACACGAGCCCCGAGGTGTGGCTCAAGATGCAGATTGCGTACGACTTGTCTCGCACAGCAAAAAAGCGACGACCGCGCATCGGCCGCGCGCGTAAGGCGGCTTAGGTGTCCTTCCTCAAAACCTCATCCGCTGACAACTAAGCGAGCTGATTCTCAGCACGATTGGGCAATATCTGTGCGGTGATCCGACAGCAGAGGGAACACTAACTTCCAACCTCACAATGATTGCGATCATCTGGCCTATGATCTACCGGTTTTTTGGAAACGGAGGTCGTCGCGCTGAAGGCGCTCTTGCCGGCGGGGATAAGGTAGAGCGGCCGCGCTCGAGTACATGTCGTGGCGTTTTCCGCTTGCCCGTGTGTTCCAAAAATGATACATCCCGCTTAAGTGTCGGTTGCCGAGAAGCGCCTGGAGCTGGTCTTTTTCCGAACCGACTCGGGCTCCGAACCTGTTCGTGAGTGGCTTTTGGAACTGCCGAAGGCCGACCGGCGTGTGGTTGGTCGGGGTTGAAGGAGCTGGAGTTCGGATGGCCGGTCGGAATGCCGCTGTGCCGGGCGATGGGCAGTGGCCTGGTCGAGCTTCGTGTCACCCTGCCAAGTCGGCGTATCGTGCGGGTGTTCGTCTGCGCCCACAATGGCGAGTTGTTCGCGCGTCACAGTTTTATCAAGAAGACGCAGACGACCCCGGACGGCGTACTGAAACTGGCCCGAAAGCGTAAGAGCCGGTTGGGGAGAACGAAATGAGAAAGAGAAAGGCAAACCTCCATCGCGGGTCTTCCCTTGACGAATTCCTCGAAGAGGAGGGGATCCTCAAGGAAGCGACCGCCAAAGCGGCGAAGAAGGTGCTTGCGTGGCAGTACTCGGAGGCAATGCGGAAGCGGAATGTGACCAAATCCGCGCTGGCGCGGCGGATGAATACCAGCCGCGCCCAGCTTGACCGACTTCTCGACCCCGAAAATCAATCCGTGACTCTAAAGACTATGGCTCGAGTCGCAGAGATCCTTGGGATGAAGGTTCACATCGAGCTAGTCGACTCCTGAGATGAATCGACGCGTGTGGGGCCGTGACTGAGTCTGCCGCAGATACCACCGACGGCGATCGAGACGAGCTCGCCGACGAGCTTGCGCGAGACGAGGCCGAGCTCGCTGACCTTGACCATCAGCGAGAAGTCGTGCGCGTGCGTATCGAGTCGACGCGGGAACGCCTTGGTAGGAGGTCGGCGTCGGAATCTCCTGAGCCGACTGGAGCGAGTGGGCAAGTCATGCTTTCCACTCCTGCCGAGAAGGTCGACCTGTTTCGAACACTCTTTCGGGGGCGGGTCGATGTCTTTCCCTTGCGCTTCGTGAGCCGAAAGACCGATCGGCCAGGTTACGCGCCGGCTTGCTCCAACAAGTTCATGCGCGGTGTCTGTGATCTGCCGAACACCAAATGCGGTGCGTGTCCAAACCAGGCTTTAGTGCCGGTCAGTGACGAGGTCGTTTTGGACCATTTGACCGGGCGCCACGTTATCGGCGTCTACCCATTGCTCAAGGATGAGACGTGCCGGCTGCTTGCGGCCGACTTCGACAAGGGGTCGTGGCAGGATGATGTCACAGCGTTCCGTGAGACCTGCACTGCCGTTGGTGTCCCGTGTGCGGTCGAGCGCTCGCAGTCGGGCAACGGTGCCCATGCGTGGTTCTTCTTCGCATCGCCGGTCGCGGCGAGTACCGCTCGGAGGATGGGATGCTACCTAATCACGGAAACCATGGTCCGGCGCCATGAACTTCGGATGGAATCCTACGATCGCTACTTTCCGAATCAGGACACTCTGCCTCGTGGAGGGTTCGGTAATCTGATCGCTCTGCCGCTTCAGCACGAGGCGCGCAAGCACGGGAACACCGTGTTCCTGAATGAAGACTTCGAGCCGTACGCCGATCCGTGGTCCTTCCTTGCGACCGTGCCGCGGCTGAGGGTTGATGAGGTTGAGGCGATTGCGCGTGAGGCAACTCGTACGGGCCTCGTTGTAGGCGTCCGCAACGGCGAATCGTCGGAGGATGAACCTGTTTTCCCCTGGGTGCGTTCACCGTCTAGGCAGCCGGCGAACGCCTGCGTTGCTGGGCCGTTACCGACGAGCGTGAAGGTTGTGCGGTCGCAGCGAATCTACGTCGAGAAAGCCGGTCTGCCTTCTTCGTTACTCAATCAGATCAAGCGCTTGGCCGCGTTCCAGAATCCAGAGTTCTACAAGAAGCAGAAAATGCGCCTGTCGACGGCACGGACGCCTCGCGTGATCGCGTGCGCTGAGGATTTCGAGCGGCACATCGCGCTGCCGAGAGGCTGCCTCGAAGACCTCAGCTTGCTCCTGACCGAGCATGAGATCGACCTAGTCGTTGATGACCAACGCGAACTCGGCGAAGCGCTCGACGTTAGGTTTCATGGTGACCTGACCGAACTCCAGCGACGGGCCAATCGCGCTTTGACCGACCACGACATCGGTGTCGTGGTTGCGCCCCCTGGTGTTGGAAAGACGGTCCTTGGCACCCATCTAGTTGCCCAGCGCGGTCGCAACACACTAGTGCTCGTGCACCGCCGTCCGCTGCTTGACCAGTGGGTGGCTCAGCTCTCCATGTTCTTGGGAGTCAAGGATCGGGAGATCGGTCGTATCGGAGGCGGCAAGTCCAAACTCAACGGACGACTCGATGTGGCTATGATCCAGAGCCTCGTCCGTCGCGACGCCGTCTCCGATATCGTAGGAGCCTACGGTCATGTGATAGTCGATGAGTGCCACCATGTTCCGGCCGTCTCCTTCGAGCGAGTACTCTCGGAGGTCAAGGCTCGCTACGTCTTGGGATTGACCGCTACGCCGCACAGGCGTGATGGGCACCAACCGATTCTTCAGATGCAGCTTGGACCGGTCCGCTTCTCGGTGAACGCAAAGAGCCAGGCGGCTGCCCAGCCGTTCGAGCATCGACTGGTCGTGCGGGAGACGGCGTTTCGTCTCCCCGATTTGTCCGAAGGGACGGGCATTCAGGATATCTACCGTGCAGTGTCCCGAGACGAGGCCCGCAATCGACTGATTGTAGATGATGTCCGTGAAGCTCTTCGTGCGGGACGCTCGCCGATCCTGCTTACGGAGCGCCGTGACCACTTGGAGCATCTCGCGGCTCGTCTCCAAGATTCCGTTCGTCATCTCATCGTGCTTCGTGGAGGGATGGGGGCAAGGGAGAGCAAGGCGGCGGCCGAACAACTCGATGCCGTTGGTGACGACGAAGACCGGCTGGTTCTCGCGACGGGTCGGTACATCGGGGAGGGATTCGACAACGCCCGGCTCGACACTTTGTTTCTGGCGATGCCGGTGTCTTGGAAGGGCACGCTGGTGCAATACACCGGCCGCCTCCATCGCCACCATCCGGGCAAGTCCGAAGTGCAGATTTACGACTACGTGGATTCCCAGGTTTCGGCCTTAGCACGCATGTTTGAGAGGCGTCTTGCGACCTATCGCGCTATCGGTTACTCCGACCTACAGCGAAACCGGCGAGGATCTGGAATCGACAACCCGGGGGAGACCGATAAAGGCACGGAGTGCGGCTAGTCGGAAACGATACTGTGGATTTTCTTTGCGCCGAATTGAGACGCTTGCGCGAACGGTATCGTACTCGCGCATTAGCCAGTTTCTGAATGAACCGCGTTGCATTCTCGGATTCGAGCCGCAGGAAATCTGTGACCCGTGCATCGTCGTCTGCGAGAGTGTGGACTTTCTCAACGCCCTACAGAGACGCTAGCCTCTATCCGCATATAACAGTGCCAAACGCGCGTCTCTTCACCACACTATGCGTGCGCATTGCGCGCCTAACCGTAACGAAATCTCGGAGGGTGTAACCGGCGGAGCGAGAGACTGCGGAAACCGGAAGACTCGGGTGTAGTGGATGAAGTCGAGAGCGAACCTGTCTCTCATGGCTCGGTCGCTGGTTCCCTGATAACCGGGAAACTACAGGGAAAATCCCGACTGAGCGCGAGCCCGCCGGCTCTCTTCGCGGGTAATCTCCAGCAAATATAGCTGCTTAGAAGTCGCTCGGTCGTGGTTCGAAACGGGATAACAGGGAATTATCAGGGAACCGCTGTCGCCGCCGATCGAAATGGGCTTGCGGTAATACTGTATTACTGTCATGGTGGCTTAATGCAAGATAAGGTCACGATTAACGAACGCGGTGTGATCACGATACCCGCAGCCCTTCGCCGAGCCTGTGGGCTCAAGGCCAACGATGAGTTGATCATCGAGAACACCGACGAGGGCATTCTTCTGCGGCCGGCAATTAGTGTGCCGATCGAGGTCTACACTGAAGAGCGAATCCGAGAGTTTGCAGATGACGAAGAGGCTATCAATCAGCATCTACCGAAGCCCGAGCAGGGCTAGCGCATGCGGGTGTTCCTTGACGCCGACGTTTTGTTCTCGGCAAGCAGGTTCGGGAGCAACATTGCAAGGCTGGTCGCTTGGCTGGTCGAGCAGGAGACAGCCGTCACGAGTGATCTCGCGGTTGAAGAAGCGCGGCGCAATCTAGGTATCAAACGTGAGGACTGGCTGCCGGTTTTCGAGAAACTGCTCGTAGACTTGGAGGTTGTGCCTTCGGCACTGTTCGATCTTCCCGTCCCGCTTGATTCCAAGGACGCACCATTGCTCTGTGCCGCAATTCGCAGCCGGTGTGATTTGTTTGTAACGGGGGACAAGCGCGACTTCGGTCACCTCTACGGCCAGGCGGTGCAGGGGGTCGAAGTCGTCTCGTTGCTCCGGCTGGCTGAGATCCTGGCGAGCGACGCCCGCAGGTAGTCCTTCCTCAAAACCTCATCCACTGACAACTAAGCCGCGAGCCTGTCGTAGCGATGGTGCAGTCCCCCGACTTGAGTCTCCGCGACTACGCGCCCGAGACGCTTTGTTGGCGCTCGACGACCGTCCGGCGTTCTCTTAGCAAGAGAAAGGTGGGTACGCGTATCATTACAATTGCGCACGTACGCGTTGATCACTCGCTGGAGTTGATCCTCGTTGATCGCGATTACGTGGTCGGTGCATTCGCGCCGGATGGTTCCGATTACGCGCTCGCAGTAACCGTTCTGCCACGGTGAGCCTCTGGCGCTGACGACCTCTTGAAGCTCCAGCGCGTCAACGTGTCTTTGAAACTCGCGGCCGAAGATTGCGTCCTGGTCCCGATGGATGAACGGAGCGTGCGATTCCCAGGGCAACGCTTCGGTGAGCTGCTGCGCTGTCCATTGAGCGGTCGGATGCGCCGTCACACCGATGCGCAAGATACGTCGACGGCTGTGATCGAGGACGACGAAGACATAGAGCGGTGAGAATCGAATCGTTGGCACGACCATGAAATCGACGGCGATCGATTGGTGGAGGTGATTGTGAATGAAAGTGCGCCAGGTCTGCGAGGGAGGACGCGTTCGCAATCTTTTGAGGTAGCGCGATACGGTCGACTCGGAGATTCGGACTGCAAGCATAAGTAATTCGCCATGGATCCTTGGTGCGCCCCAAAGCGGGTTCTCGCGAGCGATGCGGGCGATTAGATTACGACATTCCCGGTCGACTCTGGGTCTACCGCCGCGGTTCTTGCTGATGCGACGCCAGTACAGCCGAAAACCGACGCGGTGCCACCGAAGTACGGTGTCTGGCTGCACGATTGCGAGCGCGCTTCGCCACTCGGGCCAGAATCGAGAAAGTAGAACCCAGAACATCCGGTCGTTGCGCGTGAGCTGAACCCGCCGGGTTCCCAGCCGCTACTGGAGCAGTGCAATCTGCTGACGCAATGCGATGACCTCGCTCTCCAGAGAAGCGCGAGAGCGAAACAGGTCACGAACAAGACCGAGTAGCAGCTTCAGCACGGGCGCCGAGACTTTACTCAGTTCCGCGGTAGGTCAAGAGTGTGGCGGCGGATTAGGTTTTGACGAGGCACAGCCATGAGGATACGTATCTATCATCTGATGGCGGCGGTCGTCGTGATCACTGTCATGACATTGGCTGGCGCGGCACTCGCCGCCCAGGGCGACTGCGGTCAACCGGCATCTACCGGGTCGGGCCCGACCGCCACCGATGCCTTGGTGGTGCTCAAGACCGCCGTCGGTTCGGGGGCGTGTTTGGACTGCATCTGTGACGTTGACGGCAGCGGCGGTATCACGGCAACCGACGCGCTCAACACGCTCAGGATCGCGGTCGGGCACGACGTGCAGCGTCTTTGCACTACGTGTGACGGTTCTCTGGATCTGCCCGGAGAGACAATTGTCTTCGTTGTCGCGTCCGTGGGCGCCATACTCGTCACCGGTGACGGCATCATTGTCGAGATTCCCCCCGGCGCCCTGCCGGCCGATACCATGGTGTCTGTGATACCGGTGCTGCCAACGGAAGGCCGAGACGTCATCGCGGTCCGCTTTGAGCCTGACGGACTCGAGCTCACCGGGGAGATCACGGTCAAGATGCCCCTGCCCGCCGATTGGCCGGTTGGATCGCAGCCTGAGATCATTGATTTCGCCGCGACCGATCCCTACGTGGGGTGGCCGCGTGGAGAGTTCGCCGAGGTCGTGAACGAGGGTGGGAAACAGATGGGCGTCGTGCCCGTTACGCATTTTAGTGGCGTCACGTGCGCACTCAACTGCCACGCCGGCATGATCCGTTACATCGTGGAGCAGCTCAAAGCGAGAGGCTGCTCCCGGGACGACATCCTTGGCCGCGTGGCGGCAAAATTCCCCACCATGCCGGATGTACGAAAAATGGATGCGTGTGGCTTGGCTTCGTGGGAACACGCACAGGCGTTGCTCGATACGTACTTCGACGTCTGGGGAAAGTTCGAGACAAACGTTAAGCTGTTACCGGGGGACATCGATGAACTTTCAGCGTTTGCGCGCGAGGGGCGCATGGTCGCACTCACCTTTGGTCCCGGACCGCTCAGTTCGCGTTCCGGCCCGAACAACTTCTTTGACGACGGCTCCGACCTGGCCCACACCGCGGCGCTCGAAAAGATTCCGGTGGCGGGAGTAACCGAGGTCATGATCAGAAACTCGCTCTCCGTCAAGGTCTCAGCCCTTCACCCTTGTCCCCCGCTATCGCTATGCGCCAAGTACAACACGGCTTTGAGCCATTTGCCGGAAAGCAACAAAGATCGAATTCTTTACCACCTGTTCTCTAGTATCAATGTTTTGCGCGATACGCGGCAGGGCCAGCTTTGGGAAGAGGCCGTTTGCGGCGAGGCGAATTGCATGTGGAGCCATCGGGATCCCCCACCAGTCATCGCGCTCTTTCAGCTACCGGTCGACAAGCGATCCCTCAAATGGACGGCGTCTCGCGTTTATGTCGAGAAGATGAGCCCCGAGCAATGGGCGGGCGTCTTGAGCGGTGAGCCGTTGCCCGTGCCGTGCGGAGACGACCCGCCTATCCTTACCGACTCGGCGATGATCACCTACGGTGACTACAATCTGCCGGCGGTGGCGGGAACGCGGCTGTTGAAGGGCACCTGTCAGGTGATTTTCTCTCCGCCCACGCCCTGCCCCAACCCCGCGCCGGCCTTAACGCGCAACGTCAGATACGCGATTGGAGCATCGTACTACGTGCCGGGCGAACCGTTCCCCGACCTCGCGGCGATAGATTTTGAACTCGATGCCGTCACCGGCACGCCCACCTGCGTGAGCTTTGATAACTCGCATGCGGACACCGAACACCCCTGCGACGACCCCGTCCACGTCGCGTTACTGAGCCTCAGCGGCGTCGACTCGAACATCACGCTGAGTTGGCCGTCGGACCTTCGCGTGTGGAACGTGAATCTTTTTGAGCGGGACTTCCTCCCGAATACTTACCACATACTGAGAACGGCCTTTGACGAACCGATTTGCGACGCTTGCGAACTGATCAACGAGCTACCGCCCGATCCTGGACCGTAGGGCGGGTACTGTCACATAAACTAGCGAGCTGACTCTGGGTTCCCCTTTCTCGGTTCTGGCCCGAGTGGCGTGGCGCGCTGGCAATCGTACAACCGGAAACCGTACTTCAGTAGCACCACAGTTTGGCAGTGCATAAGGTGTTGAAGAGGGACAACCCAGCTGGGTTGCAAATCAGATGAGGCAATGCGCCGGCAAGAATAATTGTCGTCGATCAGCACACTACGGGTTCGCGAGCGAATCCTTCCAGGGGCGAATCTCCTCAAGAGTTTCCGCAAGTTCTTCCTCGGCGACCTCAGTGTCGTAGGCCGCCTGAGCACGTAGCCAATAGCCGTTGGAAAGTTCGAAGAAGCGACAGAG
>JAJCZL010000030.1 GCA_029262415.1 Deltaproteobacteria bacterium
CCGTTGTGGTGACGGTGTCGTATGCACGAGCGGCTGCACTCCGTCACCGTTCCTGAGTGCGTTTGAGCCGTGCGATGATGGAAACGCGAGCAACAACGATGGGTGTCTTAACACGTGCGTGGTCGCTTCTTGCGGCGATGGATCCGTCCAGACCGGCGTAGAAGGTTGCGATGACGGCAACACAGACAACGCCGACAACTGCCCGAACGATTGCTCGTCGCCGGCCTGCGGTGACGGCATCGTCCAGACCGAGTTCGGTGAGCAGTGCGATGCCGGACTGGCGACATGTAGCGCTGGTGCGGACTCGGGCGGCGATTGTTCGGTTGCCGGTGACTGTCGTGGTGTCTGCGGCGGCACGGTGAACCCGGGCAACGCCTGCACACCGGCTACGGTACTTGACGATTGCGGTGAGATCACGACCTGTGCCGGATTCGGCAGCTGTTCGGGACCGGGCAACCGCGACGATGTCGCCAACCGTTGCCGGGCTAACTGCCTCACGGCGTTTTGCGGCGATGCAGTGGTCGACGCCGGCGAGAACTGTGATAGCGGCGTAGCCGGAACCTCCGGTGCCTGCCTGATCTCGGACTTCGGTGGCACGGCCTCTGCGGTCGCTCCGCTGAATTGCCGGGCTGCGACCTGCGGTGACGGTATCGTCCACGTGGGTGTCGAGGAATGCGACGACGCCAATGCCTCGGGTAACGACGACTGCCGTAATAGTTGCATACTGAACGTGTGCGGCGACGGCGTCCTCAACTCGGGAGGAACCAACGTCGAGGCGTGCGACGCCGGCGCTGGAAACTCCGATACGGCGATCAACGCTTGTCGTACCAACTGTGAGCTGGCCGGATGCGGTGACGGTGTCACCGACACGCCCGAGAACTGTGACGACGGCAACGTATCCAACCAGGATACGTGCCTGAACGATTGCACGTTCCCGGCTTGCGGCGATGGCTTCACTTGTAGTGCGGCCGCTTGTACGACCGGACCTGGTGGTGGGCCTGAGCAATGCGACGACGGCAACGTCGTAAACGGCGACGGATGCCGGTCCTTCTGCAGGCTCGAAGAATGCGGAAACGGCTTCGTTGACGCGGGCGAAGACTGTGACGCAGCGGGTGAGTCTATTACCTGCGATGTCGATTGCACGTGGATGACGTGCGGCGACGGTCGTACGAACACGACGGGTGGCGAGGTCTGCGACGATGGCAACCTTGCCGACTTCGATGGCTGTAACAGCGCCTGTCAGGAAGAGTTCTGCGGTGACGCTGTCGTCAACAATAACCTCGTGCCGCTCACGGAAGTGTGTGACAACGGCCCGGTGTTTAACTCTGACACGGCTGTCGATTCTTGCCGGACTAACTGTCAGCCCTCGTCTTGCGGTGACGGTGTCAATGACACGGCGGACTTCTGCGATGACGGTGGCGAGAGCGCTACCTGCGACGACGACTGCACCACCGCGGCCTGCGGTGACAGCAAGGTCAACGCGACGTCTGGTGAGGAGTGCGACCTTGGTGGAGCGAACGACAACTCCATCCCCGACCGCTGCCGCCTGACCTGCCTGAACCCGGTTCAGGGTGACGGAGTCACCGATCCTGGCTTTGGCGAACTCTGTGACGTCGGCCCGGTGGGTGACGACACATGTACGGGCGACGGCTGTCCGACAGGGCTGCTTCCGCGCTCGTACGAGGCGGGAGAAGCCGGTGGGGTGTGTCAGGTCGCAGCGGTGTTGACCTCCTGCGATCCCGGGGCGTGCCAGCGCAAGGGAGGCCCGATCACTCGTAGTATCGAGCGCTTCGATAAGAAGCTGGGTCAAGCCGTACTCCGTGCGGACCAAGGTCGGCTCAACTCGGCGGGGCGCAAGGCACGTTCAATCTCGAGAAAGATTGTGCGAGTCATCGAGAAGCTGCCGCGAAAGTGCGTGACACCGATCGCGTCCCGCGACTGCTTGTCCGACAAGCTCAGCGATCTCTTGTTGATCACGACGTTGCTTGAGGCGAACTACGGGGCCGATCTGCCCTAACAAAGCAGTAGAGCCTCCAGCCTAATGCGGCGCACGCCGGTCCGGTCCACGGACCGGCGTGTGCCGCATTTTTTTTGATTGTCGGAGATGTAATGCTGCCGTAAGCTTCACTTCTATTGAGGAAGCAAGCTTACGTGGTGTCAGCGTGTGACCGCCAGAACGATCGAAACTAGTTCGCCTTGATCACGCGCAGACGATTTCTTGAGCAGCCTGCGGATGTGGGTCCGTACCGTGGCGAGCGAGGTCCCGAGTTCTTTGCTGATCTCGGATGCACGCGAGCCATTCGCAATCAGTGCTCCCACACCGGCTTCTGCCGCAGTCGCCCCGAAAAGCGCACGGAAGACCCCGGCTGAAACCTGTGCGCGGTAGGGGTTGCTGACGAGGACCAGGGTTGTCGACGGGTTATTAGCCGGGATGAGGTCCAACGACGCCTCCGGGATGAAACGTGCTGCATATGGCCGCGTTCCCGGCGTGCGGGGCAACAGCAAGAAGCCCGAATCGTCATTGCCTGGTGGGCGCCGGCCGGGTTGGGACCGTGCGAGAATCTCGTCGATAGCTAGGTTGGTGGCATGGTCGGGAGCTCGCAACCGCCGAGCACAAGTGATTTTGAGTGCATCTCCGAGTTCGACGAGTCGTTGTGCACGTTCGTTCATACTCAGCACGCACCCGTTTGCGTCAAGGCGAAACAGCGCGCGCCCCAGAGCGTCGGCTAATAGATCGGTGGATAGTAAACTCGACTCGGCCTGGAGTAAGCGTCGGTGCAGTGTGATGGATCGTTCCATATGCGCAACTACTTTATCGAGAATGCAGGCCTGATCCTGCGTGTAGTCAGGCCGATCCGGTACACGGCTGCAACAGAGTAAGAGGAATTCGTTCTCGTCGCCGTATATGCAGACCGCCAGTGTCGCGAACAGCGGTCTGTGCTTCGCGAGGAATATCGAGCAGAACGGCGAATTGGCGATCGATGCACCCTTACGGTGGAGGTTAAGGAACATGGTCCCCGTCGTCACATCGGATGGTACTCGCTGCAGAAGCGCGTCGCGCGACGCCCAGGTTGCGTACTCCCTTTGAGCCGCGTCAGGCAGCCCGTGCTGCCATAGGCATTCGCCGCTCTCGCCATCGCGGCTTAAGCGATAAACTGCCGCAACATCGCTGGAGGTAACGGTCGCCATTTCTGATAAAACGCGCCTCCAGCCACGCGCGTCTAAACCTGCGGTGTAGATGGATTCGACGATCTGCTGTGTGGATTCCCGCGGGCGGTCTAGACGGAATGATACCGCGCCGCCGGGCGTAGCTCGTGCCCCGCTTGAGCCTCTCGAGTCGATGTTTGGCGTCGCTGTTTGGGACATCACTTACTACGAGCACCGACGACACCACGATCAGGGAAACGATTGCTCGTATACCGCGTTGGAAGCTGCGGTATCTGCCCCCCATCTGGGTGTCTGCTTTATGGCATAGTGAACGCCGCAGCCCTTCGAATTCCAGCGGATCGGACAAACCGTCACCGCGCCCCCCAGGAGACATCCTTCCCAGAGGCGTGTTCCGACTGGTGTTTCGCAGCTCCTCGCGGCGGCTCGGAACTATCCCTAAACATTGCTATGCAGTTTGCATGCCAACGAACGCCGGGCACATGGAAAATACGGCTGAGGCGAGGGCGTGTCGACTCGACGGCCGCTATAGAAACACCTGCCTGAAACGGTCTCAGGAACCTGGCGAGCGCAACGCGCCTACTAGACTCGAACTCAAAGTCGGCGGGTCCTAAGACTTCAGACATCGGGATTGAGATGCTGCCACAGCGGACCTCTCAACCCCGAGCGACGGAGCACGTCGAATAGCTTCTCGCCGAAGTTGATACCGAGCGCGGGAACCAACCATCGGGAGTGCTTTTGCGTGCGGGCGCCCACGAGATCACTCACCTCCCGGCGGAATCCAGCGCGTGAGGCTGCAAGCTTTGGGTTGAGAGCCTCTTCATCGTCTACCCAGATACCCATGATCGCGGCGAATGGGTCGAGATTCTCGCAGAAGTCCAGTGTGGCGGTCACATCCTCGAGCGTTTCGCCCGTCGTTCCGACGATGAAACTATGGCAATCTTTGAGTCCCGTTTGTACACAATGCTTGTGCAGTGCTTCGATCTTGTCTTTCTTGAAGCCCTTCTTGAGCCGTTCCAGCACGCGATCTACGCCGGAGTCAGAACCGACGTCGATGCCGCTGCAGCCGGCCTCAACCATGAGTTCGGCAAGTTCACGGTCGAAGCCCGGGGGGTTGGCGCAACAGCTCCAGGATACCGACAACTTCTGGGAGATCATCTCTCGACAGATCGCCTTAGCGTGTCGCGGCGGTAGATTGAACACCGAATCAACGATAAAGAAGTGCTCGATGGCCGGGTGAGCTTCTTTCTGGGAGACCATTTCGGCTACGACTTGCACGGGGTCGCGCTCACGAATGGTACGTCCTTCCAGCAGCGGGTAGGTGCAGTAGGTGCACTCCATCGGGCAGCCGCGTTTGCTTTGCACAGAGTCCACGCCGTGCATCTGGAAATAGCTGGGGCCGGCACACCGCTTGTCGGGAGGGTTGAGTCCGTCCAGCGCCGGGAAAGTGGCAGCCGCAGGCGTTCTGCGCAGTCGCCTCCGGTCAAAGTAGAGCAGACTCGGAACATCTGTTACTTCGTCACCGGACTCCAGTGCGGCAAGCAGTTGCACAAAGGCCTGCTCGCCTTCGCCAACGATCCCGTAGTCCGCGCTCAGGTGGCCCATTAGGTGTTCGGCGTCTACGCCGAATCCTCCACCTCCGAGAACTATGGGTGCCCGGGTTTGTTTACGGATGGCGGCTATGAGGCGCTGATAGTAGGCGAGGTTTTCGCTAGTGCCGCTGTGGATTGCGCTTTGCAGATTGCGAATGCCGAGCCCGATGACCTCGGGTTGAAACTCATCGATACCTCGCTGCACGCGAGCAATCGGGTCTGGTTCGAAGCAGAGGTCCCACAGTTCGCATCGGTGTCGCTCGGGGAGCTGCGCCATCACGTAAAGCACGCCGAGCGGGACCACCGGCTCGGGGAGCTTCTCGCGGTCGGCCGATATGAGCGCGACCCTCATACGCTCGGCACTTAAAGCCTAAGTGCTAGGCCTTTTCAATGGCCTGAACCGCCGTCCATTTTCGGAACTCCGCCGCGCGGCCTCGGCTACACCCACCTGCCACCCACCTGGGGGGTTGATGGGTAGGGGCGGGGGTCGCAAGCTTCGATCAGTTTAAGTAACCGAGCGCTTCGAGTTTTTCTTGGGCCGCTTCGTCAAGTAGCGCCTCGCCTCCGGCAAGGCGTTTTGAGCGCGCCGACTCACGTATGGCAGCGAGCTGGTTTTGCCAATCCCGATCTTCGCTGCCGACCACCGGGCGGGCTTCGCGCGCGTCGATGTCGAGATCGTAGAGTTCCCGCCGCGGGGAAGCGCCGAGCCCATCGACGATCTCGAGGTACTTGCGACCGTTGCGGTAGATCATGTAGGTCTCGAGCCCACCTTCACGGATGAGTTCGGCGTAGGCCGTGCGGTCGGCCGGCGCTGCCCCTAGAATGCTTCCCTCCCACAAAGCGTCGGCCGGCAGTCCGAGCAGGGCTGCGATGGTGGGCAGCACGTCGACGAGCATCGCCGGTCCGGGTGCCGTCACTCCAGCGGCGACGCCGGGACCGCGCAGCACCAGAGGAACGCGTACGACCTCGTCGTATAGGCTCTTTCCATGACCCCAACGGCCGTGCTCGTGAAACTCCTCGCCGTGGTCGGCGCTGACGATCAGCACCGATTGATCGAGAATCCCACGAGCGCGCAGCGTGCTCACTATCTCGCCCAGCAGCTGGTCGGCGTAGGCCACCGTTTGGTCGTAGAGCGAAAGCAACAGAGCCCGGCGATCGCTCGCAAGCGCGTCGGTTTGCTGCAGGAGCGCGACCTGATCGGCTGCGGCGAAATCGCTTTCTACGCCAGGCGGCTGGTATGGAATGTGCGGACTCATCAGGTGGAAGTAGGCGAACCCCGGTTGCTCGGGTCGTGAAGCGAGCCAGCCGGCGAAAGCCTCCACGATCGCACCGTCGCGTTCGCAGTTCGTCGCACGTGCCGTACGCAGCCCGTACAGGTCTTCCATTCGGCGTATGCCGGTCCGCAGCGCGTGACCCGGCAGCACGCGATCGGCGGCACGCAAGGCCTGCAGCAGCACGACCAGGCGGCTGAAGGTCTCGGGTTCCGATTGGTAGAAATACTCAACTCCCTGATCGAAGCCGAACGCGGGAGAGATCCACGGGTTGGCAGAGAACACGGCTGTACGATAGCCGTTGCGGGCCAACAGCTCGGCGATGGTCAGCGGCTCGCCCGAAAGGCGGTCGCGGCGCAGGTTCGCTCCGTGGCTCGACGGATACAGTGAGGTGAACAGTGAGGCCGCCGACGGTTTGGTCCAGGACGCCTGTGCGTAGGCGCGTTCGAACGCCGTCCCTTCGCCGGCGAGTCGATCGAGGTTCGGCGTCTTCGATGCTGCCTTCAGGCCGAGCCCGGTGCGGTCGTATCGCAGGGTGTCGATGACGATGACGAAGACGTTGGGTTTGTCGCTCGCGGCCGCGGTGCCGATTGGTGGCATTGGCGAAGCCCATCCGCGTGCGGCCAACAGGCAGCCGGCGAAGGCCAAACCGGCAACGGCCGCCGCAAGCCGCCGCGATTCGGCGCAACGCGCGGCGGCGGCGGACCCGGCCAAGAGCCGCCACAGGCCGATTGCCGAGACCACCAGCACAACGTTGGCAACCATCGTCACCGGTGACGTGATCGACGGAAGGTGTACCACGTTCACATACGTGCCGACCAGCAGCGTACCCCAGCAGACCAGCGCGAGTCCGGCCACCGAGCATGTCGTGGCGAGCCGGGTCGGAAGCAGTCGGGGAGTGATTGCCGCGAGCAGCGCGCCGCCGAGCAGGCCGAGCATTGCGTAGAGTGATGCGACCATCGCCGCCAGGCGCAGTAGCTGTTGCCCGCCGGTTGTGACGACGACCTGACTGACGTCGATGCAGCCCCAAAGCAGCGCGGCGGCGAGCGACCAAACGATCACGGCCGGCGCGTCGAGTGCGCGGATGTGCCGTTCAGTCGAGGTAGCCAAGCGCTTCCAGTCCGGCCTTGCCGTCCACTCGGTGCAGCGAAGCCTGCACGTTGAGGTTGCCGAGGCGATGCCGCCGACAGCAGTGCCGGTTCATGGTTTATAGCTCTCCGCAGCGTCTGCGCGCCGACGCTCGCGGTTCAGCGCCGACTTTCCTTCGATCACCCAGAGAACCGCGCTCCAGATGAAGCTGGCCGAGTAAATAATATCGCAGCACAAGCCGAGAGGTACGGCTGCGGCCCGTTCGGCCAGGCTCAGATCGGCGGCCAATCGGCTGTGGTGCCAGCCGCGGGCGACCACAGCGGCCGGCAGCGCAAGGCGGGTAGGCTTCCATAGTAGGCCGGCCGGAATCAGCACCGCGATCAGCGGTAAAAATGCTACCTGGGTCATGCGATGCAGGGCACGACGCTTGCGATTCGCGTTGGTCCACAGTCCGTCTCGCGAACCGACACCGTAGTTGACCGTGATGTATGCCTGTCCGCGCGCATACTGTCCTTGCTTGCTGAGCAGCTTGCCCAGCGAGTCTTCTGTACCTCCGAACCCCAGTTCGAACTCCAGTGTGTTGTCCTGCAGCAGCTTGTAACCCTGACGGTTGATGCGGATCGAAAGATCCTGATCTTCATTGGATCGGAACAAGTCCTCGTTCAAGCCCCCGACTGCGTCGAGCACGCGCCGTCGAAAACCGTCGCAGCGTACTTCGACGAAATTGACCTGGTGTACACCTGTGTCCGGGTCGTTGATGTCGAGAATGTTGAGCCGCGCAAAGATGCGCTCGGTGCGTGTTGCGCTTTCGAAGTGCGGGATCACGGCTTTACCGGCGACCGCACCGACGGTCGGCTCGGCGAAGTGACGAACCAGTCGCGCGAGGTAGTCGCTTGCGATCAGCGAGCAGTCACTGGCCAGCATCAGCACGATCTCACCGTGAGATTCGGCAAGCGCACGGTTGTAGGTCTTGGCAATCCCCGAGTTGCGCTCGTTGCGAAACGCTCGGAGTCGGCCCTGGTAGCGGGCCAGTACCTCGGCGGTGGCGTCGGTCGAGCAGTCGTCGATAACCACCAGCTCCATCTGCGGGTAGTCCTGAGCCAGCACCGAGTCGATGCACCGGGCCAGCGTATCTTGCCCGTTGTAGACGGGGACGAGCACGGAAATGGTCGGCGTCAGCATGGCAGTATTTGAACCCGCGATGGGCCTGCATCGCTCATGGACGGATGCGGCGCTTGGAGCGGTCTCGAAGTATGAAACATCCGCACCCGTTTGTCACCAGAGCCGCGGCAGACGCCGTTTAGGCGCGGCGCTCGGTCTCGATCCGGTCGCCGTGCCGCCGGCTATCGATTCGCGAAACCGCACGACGGATTCAGCGCGCCGCGGGTGTGCGACGGTAGATCGTGATCGCTGGGTTGAGGCTGGTGATCAGCTCGCGGCGGATCAGCAAGGGGTGCTCGAAGCGTGCGACCTGCTGGTAGCCGAGCCGACCCGTTTCCAGCGAGTCGAGCAGCTGACGGTTCTCCTGCGCTTCCAACATCATGCCGCGTCCGTCACGCCAGTCCGGATTCGGGTACATATAGATCCCCTCGCGGGCCTTGCTCGACAGCACGACGAAGTCAGGGGCACGTTGCGTCAAACCAGCGACGTTCATCTCCGCGAACGCGGGCCGCGAGACCGTCGGCAGCGCTTGCCAGCGAGGCAGGTACGTCCACGACTGGTAGACCTCCAGCGTGCGGCCTGCGGCGAGATGGGGGGCCATCCAGGCCTCGGCCCGGTAGCGCGCGTCATTGGTAAGCATCGGTAGGACCTCGCCCGAGTGCAGCAGGCCGGCGAGCACCAGCACGGTGACGGCGATCCGTGCGCCGCGTGCCCGTTGCCACGCGAAAGCGAGTAACACACCGGCCGGCACCGCCAGCAGAGTGGAGATCGGCATCGTGTAACGGATCTCGACTTGTTTGAGCACGCGCAGCGAGACCACGTAGTAGCCGACCAGCGGCAAGGCGACGCAGACCAGTGCGTAACGATTGCGGAACGCGAGCAGGACCAGACCGCCCAGACCCGCGGCAAAGCCGGGCCATCCGAGCGACGTAGCGACCGCATGCAGAGCTTTGCCTACGTGTTGTACTTCCTGGACAAGGGTCCAGCTCGTCGAGAAGTCGACCGGAAACTCGTAGTTCGCGTACAGCGCACGCACTTCGGGGCTGAGGGTGTGGGTGAGAAAACGGTAGCGGTTGAGAAAGCCGGACGGGTTGTAGAAAGCGGCGTTCACCGCGAGCAGCACGACCACGGACAAGGCCGCGCCGGCCACGGTTCCGCGCGGCAGCAGACCGGTCGCCGCCTCGGCGCGGGGCCGCCACAGGTGGACCGCCGCGATCAGAAGGGGCAGCGGAACGACGAAACCGAAGATCTGTTCCTTGGTGGAAACCGCGAGCGCCGCGGATGCACCGAGCAGCCAGAACCATCGCGGCTGGTCGCCCTCGAGGCCTCGTACCGTGGCGTACAGCGCGGTGAACGCCCAGAACAGGAAGGCAGTCTCGACGTTGCTGGTGTGGGCGTAAAACACCAGAGGATAGCTGCCGGCGGCGACCAGCGCTGCGAGCACGCCCGCGCGGCGATCACCGCTCAATCGATGCGCGATGCCTGCCACCGCGAGCAGAATGCCCGCCGCCAGCAGGGTGGAGAGTGCTCGCGTGACCAGTGCGAGCACCGCCAGGTAGAACTCCGGGTCGGAAAATCCGTATGGGTAGTCCGACGAGATCCCGTGGAGCTCGCCTCTCATCTTTGCGGCGGCCAGCACCGGCGCGGAGGCAGCGGCTAACAGCAACTGGTGCCCGACTGGGTACTTGAAGTAGAAGTATCCTGAGTCGAACCCGTGCTCGGCGAATACATGGTAGGCGACCGACAGTGGGGTCATCGGCGCGACCGAGTCGGCTGCCCAGGTGGTGTTCCCGTTGGGCAAGCCCCAGTCGATGCCGATTGCACCGGCCAGCACGGCAGCGCAGGAGATCGCGGCGAGGGCGCGGAGATAGCGCCGTTCGGACAGCATTATCACGTTAAGGCATTGTCACGAGTCTGGGAGTCGATCAGCGAAACCATTGAGCCGGGCATCCTAGCCCGCGCGTCGTACGGCCGCGACCACGCCGGCCATGCCGGACCCGCCGCGGATAGCGCCGGCTGTAGCGGCTCCGCTGAACGCCGCGCCGAGAATCCCGTATACGAACGCATCCGAACCGGTCAGATAGAGTCCGCGCACCGGTGTGCGGACGCCCAACCACTGTTGCGCGGCGCGCTCGGGCACCCACGGCAACCCGTAGACGGCGCCGCCGGCATGAGCGGTAAAGTGCTCCACGCTCAGCGGCGTCGAGACCTCCATATAAGTAACGAGTTCGGACAGCCCGGCGCAATGGGGCTCGACGAGATCCAAGAGCGCTTTTCCGATTCGCAGTTTGGCGGCATCGTACTCGGCCGGCCGGTTTTTCCAGTGGCTGTCGGCCCAATGTGAAAAGGCTCCGGGCTCGACGAAGGTCAAAATTTCAGCCGTGTGCGAACCTGCCGTGGGGGTCTTGAGGGAGGGAAAGGAAAGGTAGGCGAAGCGTGCTTGCCCGGCCATGAGCGCGGCGGTGTCAATACTGCGCTCGTGATCGTAATCGCTATAGATCCAATAGTTCTCGCCTTGCAGTCCGAGCTTTGCGGGCGAATCCGCCAGACCCAGATAGACGGTGACGGCAGTGGGCGCACGCTCGGCAAGAGGCCGCAGGCGTTCGGCGTAGGGGGCGCCAAACTCGCCCGGCAGCAATCGGCTGTAAGTGGTGTAGGCTCCTGCGCCCGAGACTACCACCGGGGCGTAGTATCGAGTCTCTTTGCCGCTGCGGTCGAGCGCACGAACCCCTATCGCATGCCCGTTCTCGACCACGATCTCGCTTACGTCACGGCTTACCAAACAGGCTCCCCCGTGGTCTTCGACTACCTTCTTGACGCATTCGGCGATCCGACGTGCGCCGCCCACCGGGTAGTAGGCGCCCTTGGAGTAGTGCTGAGTCAGGGTTGCGTGCACGGCGAAAGCGGCCCGGGATGGAGTGAGTCCGTAGGTGCCCCATTGCGACGCCAACAGCGCGCGCAGGCGTTGGTCCGATATGTGTTTCCGAAGCACTTCGGCCGTTGTCGACAGGGCCAGGCGTCTGTGTCTCAGAGCGAGCAGACGCCACGCGCGTGCCACCGCCGCACTCGAAGCCGCGGCCATCGCTTCAAGACGCATCCAACCGGCGGCACGCTTTACGTCGGCGAAGTAGGCGCGGATCCCTTCTGCCTCGTTCGGGAAACGCTCGGTCAAGTCTTGCTTGAAACGTTCGGGATCACCGACTTGTCCGAAATCGAGGTTCGGGTACACGAAGCGGTCGAATGGATCAGGCAGTCGCGTCCAGTCGAGTTCGCCGGCCGTGATGAAATCGAAGAGCCTGCGCGGCAGGCTCCCGGGATGGACCTCTCCGACGTAGTGAAGGCCGACGTCCCACTCGAAACCGCCAGGTCTTTTAAACATGTGCGTGAAGCCGCCCAGTACGAAGTGGCGTTCGAGCACCAACACCCGGCGGCCCTCGAGCCTGGCCAGCAGCGCGGCGGTGCTGAGCGAGCCCATGCCCGAGCCGACAACGACTACGTCGTAGTCATGATTTTCAAGGTAGTCATTCATGCCCGCTTCCCCCTACGCCGAGCAGTCGATAGTACCGGTTGGGACGGCTCAGGCCAGCCCGCTGGTCAACTGCTGGAGTGTAGCGCGGTGATCTGCGCGCCGTTACTCAAGTGCTCGTTCGAACGCCTGTCCGTGAGGGAGGATTAACCGCACGCGTTAAGACCTTCGTCCCTGTTGTAGAGTGGTCGGTTGGGTAGATAAGGTGACCATGAATGCCGAGTTGCTACTTACGACAGTGACACACAACGAGGGCCCCCACATGTCCGGTCACAGCACCTTTAGCGAAGCCCGAATCCTTTCACCGACTCATTCCACTCCGTACATATGTGCTCTAGCTGGGCTGGTCTGCCTAGCATTGATGCTGGCCGCGCCCGCTGCACAAGCCGCTGGACCTGTGGCGGCCACGTTCGCATACGAGCACGATCCCCTACCGCGCGCCGGTTGGTGGACGGAATGCCGTTTCGCCGATGGCAGTGGTGTCCGCCTTGCCGAACGCTGCTATCACGGCGACTGCTTCAACGCCGCCGATCTGGTCCTCGAACGCTTCGATGCATCCGGTGCATTGATTGGAGAGCCCGCGGCGGTTACGCAGCGACGCGCTGCCCAAAAGGGATATCGCGTTCAGTGTCACGACTCGGGATGGATGGTCGCTCAGTGGCGTCAGCGTTCCGACGGCTGCTATCACCACCGAATCTTTGCCCCAACCGCCACCGCTACCACCGGGCCGCTGCTGACGATGAACCAGGCAAAGGACGACTGCCGCACACGGGCTTCGCTTGACGTTGGCTCAGACGGTGGATTTCTCGCAGTGTGGCAAGCACCGACCGGGGCCTACCGCAACGCAATTGTAGCTCGACGCTACGGAAGCGATGGCGAATCCGTAGGCGAGCTCGTTGAGATCAGCTCCGATAGCGACGGCCGTAACCGCGCGTCCAAGGTGTCGGTAGCCGCTGACGGGATCGCGCTTGCCGTTTGGATCCAGGATGCGACGGGACCCGGTCACATCATGGCGCGGTTCCTCGATTCTTCGCTAGGCTTGATCGGAGACCCCTTCCGCGTAGACGACTTCGCCTTTGGAAACAACACCGACCCGTTGATCCGGTGGACACCTGAGCGCGGCTTTCTTGTCGGCTGGGTAAACCCTGTATTCGGCGGCCGCGTCGCGCGAAGAGTCGCCACCGATGCTGCCGGAGCGGTCGATTCGCCCGGGTCGGCGGTAACCCCCAGTTTCGCGGACTTCGGTGCAACCCGAACGGTCGACTCAGTGCTTCGAGAGCCGGGTACTCCCAACGACTTGCAAGCGACCGCGGAAGATCCGGGTGTTTGGACGATCTCGCACAGTGCCAATCAAGCGATACGGAGTACCGACGACGGTGCCACCTGGCACGTAGCAGGAGCTCCCCAACTTTTTCCTGGCTGCGAAGATTGTTCGGGACTGCCCGGTACGGCTTTCACATCTGAGGGCGGAACCCGCGTCGCGGCTTGGGTGGAACAAGACGGCACAATCGGAGTGGGGCGTTCGCCCGATGCAGGCATGAGCTGGATGCCTGCGGGGACGGCTTCTCTCGCTAGTGACGATGTTCGCGACATTCGCGTTGTAGCCGGTGCAAACACAACCTGGGTTCTTGTGTGGATGGACGAGTCGCTTCACTGGGCCCGCTCGACCGACGACGGCCAGACCTGGTCGGCAGCCGAGACACTCGTCGAAGGCGTCATTTGCACGAAGTGCAAACGCGACCGCCATTACACCCGTATCGGTCTTGCCACTGATGGCGACGGTGCGTGGGGCCTCGCGTTCTCTTCGGGCGCCTACAACGCTTCCGAACTCGGATTTGACGGCGACATTTTTCTGCTGCGATCGAGCGACAACGCTTCTACTTGGTCCGCACCAGTCGCCCTCGGCTCTCACGGCATCACCGACGGTGCACGCGATAGCGACCCCAGTCTTGCGATAGACGCCACGGGCCGGTGGATCGCGGCATGGAGCACACATATGCCCGTACCTGGAGCCGACGACCTTGAGAAAGACGTCGTAGTCTCAACTTCGACGAACGGGGGCGTCACGTGGTCGCCGCCCCGTACACTCGCCGATGGTGCAAGCGGCGATACCGCTTCGGATGGTGCGGCTTCGCTTGCAGCCGGTGGCGGCGGCGAGCTCTTGGCCTCCTGGGTCTCAGTGGCTCTCGTGGCCGGGCCGCACGGCCTCGTAGAAGCCCGTATCCACGCAGCGTTCGCGGATCCTCGGTGCGGGAACACCGTAGTCGAAACGGGCGAGGAGTGTGAGGACGGGAATCGAAACGACGGTGACGGATGCGATTCGAACTGTGCGCGGAGCTGCGGAAACGGGATCTTGAACGACGGCGAAGGTTGCGACGACGGCAACCAACGTCCTGATGACGCGTGTACGCTTGGATGTGCGCAGGCCGTGTGCGGGGACGGTGTGCTGTTCACGGGAGTTGAGGACTGTGACGACGGCAACGATTCTGACAGCGACGACTGTCCGAGCGGCTGCCGGTTTCCGCGTTGCGGGGACGGCTTCCTGCACGAAGCCACAGAGAGCTGCGACGATGGGAACGGCTCGGATAATGACGGCTGCCTGTCCACTTGCGTACCCAACGTGTGCGGAGACGGCGTCCGCAACGCGGGCGTCGAGGTCTGCGACGATGGCAATGTGAGCGACTTCGACCGTTGCCCTTCCGATTGCGGAATCGGCGTCTGCGGTGACGGTTTCACCAGTATGGGGATAGAACCCTGCGACTATGCCGACCCGCTCTACGCGAGAATCTGCGAATCGGATTGCACCATTAAGGACCGCTGCGGTGACTTCAACGCGGACGGGGCGATCAGCGCAACCGACGCGCGTGGTATCCTCAAAGACGCCGTTGGGCTGAGCGCGTACTGCACTACGACCAGTTGCGATCTCGATGGAAACGGCCGGATCCAGTCCAGCGATGCACTGTTGGCGCTGCGAAGCAGCGTAGGCCAACAGGTCGGTCTACGTTGCTCGATCGGCACCGGCCCAATCGTGTTCTGGATAGACGACAGTCGCGATATGCAGGCACTGCAATTCATAGTTCACTACGGACCAACCGGTGGCAACTTCAGCGGTCATGGCGCGGCCGTCGAATGCAAAGCTCTGCAGCCTAGCTTGTTCGCCGCCAACGACAATGAAGACAAAGAGTTTCTTGTGATGGGATTCGTTACCAACAAAACGTTGGGCGGCAAGCGTGACCTTGCACGTTGCAACTTCGAACTGCCCGCAGGGTTCAACGGGCAAGGGTTTACGTTCCGGATAGACGACGTTTCGGATGCCGACAGCACGAGGTTGATCCCGGAACCGCGTCTCGGCTATCGCTTGGAGCCCGTGCTGGCCCCGTAAGTCGCCGTCGTCCCCACCCATTTGGGGTGCAAACACGGCGGTGCGCGGGACCGCATCTTGCTCTTAGCTTCGACACGAAGGACTCTCGGTACTTGTGTCGGTTTTACCTCAATTAGGCTTCCTTCTGCTGACGCTCGTTTGGTTCGAGATGGGCGTTTCTGTTGGACCGGCCCAGGCCGCGTATCCTGCCCAAGACGGACGAGCCGTCGTGGGATTGGTTACCGATGGGCCCGCCGGAGGCTTCGAGACAATCTTCGAGGACATCAAGTTCTATCTGAAAGAGCTCTCAGGCGAGACCTACGAGTTCGAGTTCATCGAGGACTACGTCGGAGACTTCACCCCGAGGGGCATTCTGCGCGAACTCGAGCGCGCGCTTGCCGACCCCCGCATCGACGTTGTGTACGCAGGCGGGCCGATCGCAACGGAATTGGCGGGTGCGTTGCCGTCCGCTGTGCGAACAAAGCCCGTCTTCGGCGGGTTCCCCGAGTTCTCGCAGAGACATCATCTTGCGCTCACCCCCGACGGCGCCTCAGCAATCGAGAATTTCACCTACGCCTCGACTAGCAATCGTGTGGTGGCGGACGTCACGGCTCTGGCTCGCTTGTCACACCAGTCAGAGATCCATGTGGTATTGGATACCGGCATTTACGATTTGTTCAGGGACGACACGACACAAGTTTCGGAGATCGAAGCCCGCATGGGCGTGAAGGTGCACTTCTATCCCGCAACCAGCTTCGCTGACGAGGCGCTTTCGATGATGCCGACAGAGGCCGCGGCTGTTTATGTGGCGTTCTTACCGCGGTTCTCAGAGCACGAACTCCGCAAGCTGTTCGCAAAGTTGACGGACCGGAAATCGTTCACCATGAGCATGTTCGGGCCCTCCGGCCTGGTCGTGGGCGCAACCGCTTCATTAGCCCCCGATTTGCGCGATCCCATTGCGCGTCGTTCGGCATTGAATCTACACCTGCTGTTCCTCGGGAGAGGTACAGATGAACTTGCCGTTCATCTACCGAACGAAGATCGACTAGTAATCAATATGCCGATAGCAAACGCGATCGGCTGGGCGCCTGATTACGAAACCCACCTGACGGCCGAATTCATCGGTGAATCGCTGTCATCTGTGAAGGCACCAACACTCACGCTCGATGATGCGATGAACCGTGCGGCTACGAGCAACTCCAACGCACTCGCGAGTCGGCATGCGGCGGGCGTTGCAAGAGCCGACGAGCGCATCACTGCGAGCGCTGCCAGGCCGGCGCTGGATCTCATCACCGGTCACAGTGTGTTGCGGCGCACCGATCCGATCGATCCCTTCGCCCCCTCTCATCAGGATTCCGGCAGCTACGGCGTGAGACTTCGACAAGTGCTCTTTGATGACAATCTTTGGAGCGCGATACAGGCACAACGTCACTCATCGGAAGCAGCGGAGTTCGATGCGCGCTCGGCCGAGCTGGATGCTCGCGCAGCGGGTGGCACCGGTTTCCTGCAGTGGGTACTGGCCGAGATGCTGTACCGAATCGAGCAAGAGAACTTAGATCTGACCGAGAGCAATCTAAGGCTCGCGAAACTACGTGTGACGATCGGCACTGCCGAACGCACGGAGGTTTATCGTTGGGAGTCTGAGGTCGCGGGCGATCGGGCCAATCTCTTTCAACGTGAAAGTGCGCGGCACAATGCGATGGTTACTCTGAATCGTACCATGGCTTCACCGCGTGCGATGCGTTGGAGGCCGACGGAGATCAGGCTTGGAAAGTCCGAAATATTCTTTATGAACGAAACCCTCTCTCCCTTGATTCAAAACGGAGCGTGGCTCGAATCACTCGCTTCGTTCTTCGAGCACATCGCGACCGAACTTTCTCCCGAACTCCAGTCGTTCGACAAAACCCTGCGTGCGCAGGGGATCCTACTGAAGCAGAAAAAGCGTGCTTACTACGTCCCGAGCGTAACCTTTGAGGCCGGCTACGATCGAGTGGCCGCAGGGTCCGAAGGATTGGAGACCGATGCCGAAAACCAGTGGACCGCGGGCATCGGCCTGGAGCTGCCGCTGTTTGAAGGCGGGCGTCGTCGAGCCGACATCGATCGTCAGCGGTCGTTGATCGCACAAATTGCAGCACAACGGCTGTCGGCGGTCGAAGCCATCGAAGAACAGGCACGTACCACATTCAACACAATGGCGGCTGACCATGCGAACATCCGATTGAGTACGCTTGCCTACGAAGGCGCGGAAAAGAACTACAAAGCGGTCAGTAACAAATACTCTCAGGGCGTGGCCACGATCTTGGACTTACTCGACGCGCAGTCACGCCTATTGCTCCAGCGTCAACAGATTGCCGCGGCGACCTATGGGTATTTGATCGACGTTGTTTCGCTGCAACGCGCTATCGGCTGGTTCGAGAAAGCTTCTAGTGAAGAGGAGAAAGCGAGCATTGCGGAGCGGCTGCAGGAATACGTAAAAACCTGGCCAAAATCCCGGACGGGCGGGCGCGGCAAACAAAGTGCAGGTGTTCAATGATTCGGAAGAGGTCGATCAGCGTGTTTGTGGTCATGAGTCTCGCTGCCTGCACACCCGCCGCTCCCGACACCGTCGAGATTGTGCGCCCTGTCTACGCGCACCGGGTGGCCGCGGGTGGTGAAAACATTGCACGGACGTTCAGTGGGATTGTCGGTGTGGCGGGAGGCGTAGATCTCGGCTTTGACGTGTCCGGGCGGATCATAGAACTCAAAGCCCGTACCGGACAAACCTACCAGCAGGGAGCCGTGCTCGCGCGAATGGACGCGAGCGACTATCGCGCCGATGCCAACAATGCAGAAGCGCAGTTTGCGGTGGCTGAAGCCGATCTGAATAGAACGCTACGCTTGTTCGAAAGCAACACGGCGAGCAAGAGCCAACTCGATGCGGATATGGCCCGGCGCGAAGCGGCAAAGGCTTCGCTGGCTATCGCGCGCAAGCGACTACGAGATTGCGCGTTGATCATGCCCTACGCCGGTGTGATCGGACGTGTGGTTGCGGATTCTCAACAAGTGGTGAGTCCCGGCCAGACAGTTGTCACAATTCAGAATCAGGAAGGCTTCGAAATCGAATTCGGTGTGCCGGTCGATATTATCGATCTCATCGCTATGGGCCAAGAAATCCGGATCAAACTGGGCGCTTATCCGGATCGCGAGTATGCGGGTATCGTACAAGAGATTGCGCCACAGATCAGCGACAACACCACATACCCGATAACGGCCCGTTTCGAAGGGGAAGCCGCGGGAATCAAAGAAGGCATGGATGGCGAAGTCTCGATCCAGCTTCCCAACCCGAACGGTGTCGCAATCGTGGTTCCGGCAGTCGCGATTGCCGGATCGCCGAGTGGCGGTGCGTATGCCTGGATCGTCGAAGGGACGGGCGAACTCGCAACGGTGACAAAGCGCGAAGTATCAGTCGGACCGCTGCGACGAAACGGGACTCTGGAAGTGTCGGCAGGCTTGGCGGTTGGGGAACTGATTGTATCGCGTGGTGTTCATCGAGTTCACGACGGTCAGACAGTCCGAGTCCTCAGCGCGACGCCGGCCGAGTTCTAGGGCGAGAGGCAAGCTCTTCGGACCAGCCATGTTTAACGCAGCCGATTTTACTCTTCGAAACAATCGGACTGTTCTGGTCATGTACGCCATGGCTATGTTGGTCGGAGTGGCCACGTTTCTGACGATTGGTCGTCTCGAGTACCCGGAGTTCACGATTCGGTCGGCCCAGGTGCTTACCTATTACCCAGGACGCACAACGATTCAGGTCGAAGAAGAAGTTACGGAGCCTCTGGAGCAAGCGATCCGCCAGATGGCCGAGGTTGACGAGATTCGATCGACCTCCAAGCCCGGCCTTTCGATCATCACCGTCGAGTTGGAAGAGAAGTATTTCGAACTCGAAACGATCTGGCAGGACATGCGAAATCGCATCGCGCAGACTCGGCTTCCTGAAGGCGCGGCGCGTCCGGTCGTTAATGACGATTTCGGCGATGTCTTTCCTTACCTGTTCGCACTGCGCGGAGACGGATACTCGGATGGCGAACTGATGCACGTCGCCGAAGACGTTCGCGATAGCTTACTAGAAGTAACCGGCGTCGCCAGGGTCAACCTGCACGGAGAACAAGACGAGCGGATATTCCTCGAGTTTTCCAGCAACGAACTGGCAGCTCAGAAGATATCGCCATCGCTGGTCGCTCAGCGCATCAGTGCTCAGAACGCTGTCGTATCCAGCGGTGGATTTCGCCTCGGGCCGCAGCGTCTCGATGTAGTGACGCTAGGCGAGTTCGAGACTTTGGAAGAGCTCGCCGCCTATCGTCTCACATCGTCCGCAGCCGGCTCCAGTGTGCGAGTCGACGATGTGTTTGATATTCGGCGCGGATACATCGATCCGCCGATATCCGTCTCTCATTTCAACGGAGAGCGTGTCGTCTGCATCGCGGCGTCGATGATAGCGGGCGGCGTCATCACTGAAATCGGCGACAGCATTCTTGAAACGCTGGCCGACATCCAATCGGAACTTCCGATCGGGTTGGACCTCGAGCCGATGTTTTACCAACCTGAATACGTTGGGGCTTCGATTGACGATTTCTTGATCAATCTCGGCCAGGCCTTCCTGTTCGTTGTTCTTGTCATGTTGGCGTTCGCCGGGGCCCGTATCGCCATGATTGTCGGGGTCCTGGTCCCGTCGGCAATTCTGTTGTGCTTCGCTCTCATGCCTGCCTTCGGCGTGCTTTTAGAAATGATGTCGATCGCGGCACTTATTATCGCGCTCGGGTTGTTGGTCGACAATGCGGTGGTCGTAAGCGAACAGATCTTGGTACAGATGGATCGTGGCGAGAGTCGCCGTGATGCCGTCGTCGGATCCGTTGATGGATTGAGTATCCCACTACTGGCGGCCAGTGGAACAACGATCGCGGCATTTTCCACCATCGCGCTTTCGCCGGGAGAAACGAGTGAATTCACATACAGTTTGTTCGCCGTCGTCACCCTGACCCTGCTCGCAAGTTGGGTCTTGTCGCTCACGATCATCCCCTTACTTTGTTTCTACTTCCTCAAGCCCCTCGAGCGAGAAACATTGATCGGGCGCGGACTCCAGCGATTGTACGCTCCGTATGAACGAACCTTGCGGGAATTGATTCGCCTGCGTTGGGCATACCCGGTTGTCATTCTCTTATTCACGTTCGTGGCCGGTTGGGGGATGCGTTTTGTTCCAAGCATATTCTTTCCGCCCAATGAGCGAGGCCAATTCATCGTTGACGTCGAACTGCCCTTCGGCACCGATATCAACGAAACGGAATCTCTCGTTTACGAATTGGAACAATGGCTGGACACGACCCACGCCGAGGCCGTCAGAAGCATTTCCAGCTGGATCGGTGACGGTGGGCCTCGCTGGTACTTGTCTCTGAATGCAGAGCCACCCAATCCGAACTACGCATTCTTGACAGTGTTGACCTACCCCGAGGAGCCGGATGAGGTCCGTGCGTTGATTGACAGCGTAAACCTGTTTGCTGCTGAAGCGTTTCCCGATGCAAGGGTGAATGCGAGGGCTCTGGAGAACGGCCCTGCAGTCGGTGCACCGATTCAGATTCGTCTCTACGGCGACGAACTACCGATGCTTTACGAGCTTAGGGATCGTTTACTCAGAAGTCTCGAGCCCATCGACGGTTTATACGATCTGCGCGACGATTGGGGTGCTTGGGTAAAACAAGCGACCATCGACCCTGATCCGATTCGAGCGCCGCGTTTAGGCCTGACCACTTCGACGATCGCCGATGCCCTAAAATCCCAGTTTACCGGGATCGAAGTGACGAACTTTCGAGAAGGGGAACATTCGATCCCCGTCGTTATTCGTTCTCGAGAAGATTTCCGCACGCGTCCGGAGCGTCTACGAGATTTACCCATCTTCGGTGGCGACGCGGGTATCGTGCCGCTGGGACAAGTAGCAAGTATCAATATCGATTTTCTGCCCGGTGCTATCCTGCGTGAGGACACGACTCGTGTGATGACCATCAAGGCCGAGGTTCGTGGGCGTTTCGCGAGCGATGTGCTTGCCGAGGTGCAACCGCTCGTCTACGCGCTGACTGAAACGAAACAATGGCCCAAAGGCTATCATGTCGAATTCGGAGGAGAGCAGGAGGAAAGCTCCGAAGCACAATCAAATCTTGCTGCGGCGATGCCGGTTTCGCTGTCTATCTTGGCTTTCATCTTGATCAGTCAGTTTAACAGCATCCGACGTTTCCTGATCATCGTGCTTACCATTCCACCTATGCTGATCGGCGTAGTGCCCGGCCTTTTGCTCACCGGTTCCTCGTTCGGTTTTATGACCTTGCTCGGTTTGATCGCGCTTCTCGGCATTATCGTGAACAACGCAATCTTGTTGATCGACGAAACGGATCTTAAGTTGTCGAGCGGTGAACCTCTGATCGAAGCCGTGGTCAGCGCGGCAAAGAGCCGACTGCGTCCGATCTTGATGACCACCCTGACAACGATCATCGGATTGTTGCCGTTGGCGATCGGTGGGGGCGGCATGTGGAGTTCAATGGCCTTCGCGATGATGTTCGGGCTTGGGTTCGCGACGCTTCTTACGTTGGCGTTATGCCCGGTGCTTTTCGTTGTTTTCTTTCAACGCGATTACGATGTCGCTCTTACCGAGTCTTGAGATGGGCCATAAGGCCTACTCAAACCTATTGGTCGTTCGAGAGCGGAATAAGCCCGTCGGACTGCCGGGAAACCCCAGGGAAGAGGGAATTGACGGTCGCGCGAAGCGGCCGGACGGTTAACGACTGACGGGGAACACTCGGACTTCCTTACTCGCGCCTGGAACCGCGCACCGAGCGCCGACCGACCCCAAGGGTCTCTGAGATCGTCGCCAACTATGAGAAGCTGAAAGACCATTTCGCGCGGTCGGAGTGGGCCGGGTTCTTTGACGACGACACTTGATGGGCGCGTTGTTACGCAGCGAGTTTTTATTCATGCACCCCCTCGATCGAGTCTTCTTGAGGAGGAATTGCATTGCTAATCCATCATGGGTGCTGCTACGCTCGGCCTGTTGTCTTCGGTTGCCCGCCCGGCCTAACGGTCGGAGCGGCGCGCAGCGTCATCAAGTCTATGAGGGGAGCATAAGGGAGATCCGCGAGCAGCCATGCGTACTATCGAGAGTAGAGGTGAAAATCGAGTCTTAGGATTTTTTTATCGAGCGACGCGTCGTGCGCTAACGTTTCGCGCTTCGCTCTTGATGCGAGCGCTGCTTGCGGTGATGTGCGCATCGTTGGGCTTCGGCGTTAGCGCGGAGGCGGGCATCGCCGACTCGCCATTGCCGCAGTTCTCCGACGGCAAAGCCAGTGTATCGGTACTCGAGGTTCCCGGGGTGGTTAGCCGCAATGGCGTAGAAACCGTGTTCTTTTGTACTTCGCTGAATAGTGCCGACGTCAATGTCGGCGTCGAGTTGTTCGACACCGCGGGCACTTTGCTCAACAGCGTGAACGCCGGCGACGGTGCTCTCCTCAATGTGATCCCCGGGGAGACCATAACCTTTAGCACGAGCGCTACCGCGAGCTATCTAGAAAGCCAAGTCATTGTCCTTCCGCCGAATACGCCGATAGCTCAGGGGTCGGCTCGCATCGTTGCCAGCTCGAGCCAGGTCGAGTGCAATGTGGTTATCGTCGACAAATTGATCACCCCGCCGGTTTCGCTCGCGACCCTCGGCGCCGGGGTTCAGCCCGAGGCGGCGGCAATCCTACCCGGCTTGGCGCTGCCGACCTTCAGCGACGGCCAGGCGGCGACTCATGCGGCTGTCTTCCCGGGTATCGTTAGCCGCAACGTCATGGAGACAAGCGTTTTTTGCACATCGTTGGCCGCCGTCAATATCGACATTGGTGTCGAAGTCATCGCTACCGACGGTAGTTCGGCCAACTCCATTAACTTGAATAACGGTGCTCTTAAGAACGTTTCTCCCGGTCGCACCGTTACGTTCAGCACGGGTGGCACCTCCGCGTTCTTCGAAAACAGCATCGTTTCGATCATAGGGTCAGTGGCTCAGGGCTTGATCCGCGTAGTGAGCAACTCGGGTCAACTGATCTGCTCGGCGGTTTCTTTGGACGCGGCGCCGATACTCAGTACCGACCCGCCCTCTGCGATGTCAAACCTGCATGGAAGCGCGGCGAGCGCGAGTAGCACCAATGTAGCGTTGACGAGCCCGTTGCCCCTGTTTTCCGACGGCAAGCAGAGCGTGTCGATTGCAACCGTCTCCGGTGTTCTCAAGCGCGACAGTCTGCAAACGCTGTTCATGTGTACGTCGGTCGATTCAGCACCGGTCGATATCGGTGTTCAGATCTTTGACGGCACCGGCGTGTTGACCAACGACATAAGCGCCGGCATCGGAGCGGTGTTGAACGTCGCTCCCGGTGCGTCCGTAACGATCGGCACGAGCACGACCGCAGCGTTTCTGGAAACCGTAGTAATACCGACGCTGAACAAACTACAAGGACTCGGACGAGTCGTCGCCAGTTCGGCCCAGGTTCGTTGTAATGCCGTGGTGGTTGACGACCTCAGCTCTCCGCCGGCCACGGCTATGGTCATCGGCGACGCCGTGCAGCCGGCTTTAGGGCCGCTGCCGTCGACGGTTGCGCTCCCGCAGTTTGCCGACGGAAAGCAGGCGACCCACGCCGCCTACTTTCCCGGTATCGTCAAGCGCGGTGATGTAGAGACGGATATCTTTTGTACGTCGATCGCGAGCGGAGCGATCAACATAGGCGTCCAGTTTTTTCACACGCACGGGATGTTGGCCAACGACGTAACCCTGGGCAATGGCGCGATCCTCAATGTGCCTCCGGGTAACACCATTGCGTTCGGGACGACCGGGACCGCCGCGCTCTTTGAGAACCAAGTTGTGACCTTCCCCGGTCTTTCGCAGAGCTTCGTGCTGAGCCAGGGGCTCGCCCGTGTGGTCAGCAATTCCGATCAACTCATTTGCTCGGCCGTCGTGCTTGACGCTGGCCATGCCGGAGCGCCACAGATTGGCGGTAAAACCCCGGGATCGATGTCGGCGTTGGTTGGTTTGGGCGCCGGTGCAGGGATCTGCGGAGACAACATTCTGCAGGCGGGCGAGCAATGCGACGGCACCGCCGACGCGGCTTGTCCGGGCCAGTGCGACACCGGTTGTCTCTGTCCTCCTGTATGCGGTGACGGATTCGTGCAAGCCGGCGAGCAGTGTGACGACGGTGGAACCGCCGGCGGCGATTGCTGTTCCGCCACCTGTCAGTTCGAGGCCTCCGGGTCGTCGTGTTTGGACGGTAACGTTTGTAACGGGGCGGAGGTCTGCAACGGCGCAGGGACATGCACCGTAGGGACGGCGATCGATTGCGACGACGGCAATGCGTGCACGCAAGACAGTTGCGACCCTCCGACCGGCCTGTGTACCAGCGATCCAGCGCCGGCGACGACCTGTCTGGCAGCGGGAAAGGGTTCTTTGCAGGTAAAAGACCATGCCACCAAGCCGGTCGACCAAATCAAATGGAAATGGAGTCGTGGCGCGGCGTTCGTGCAAAGCGCAATCGGTGAGCCGCAGTCGGTTGCGACCTACACGATGTGCGTCTACGACGAAACCGCGGGGGCGGCTTCGGTTGCAGCTACGCTGACGCTTCCTCCGTCGCCGCTTTGGGTTAGCAAGGCCCCCAAGGGCTGGCAGTACAAAGACAAGCTGGGCAACTCGGACGGGATTCAGCAGATCAAGTTCAAGCCGGGGCTGAGCACAAAGACCAAGGTGCAAGTGAAGGCAAAGGGTATCAACCTGCCGACACCGACGCCGTTCGGTGCTACCGAGTTTTTCGACCAGGATCCGAACGTGACCGTGCAGCTCTTTAACAGCCAGACGTCGACTTGTTGGACCTCGTCATTTGGGACCGGGACCAGCAAGAAGAACACAGTCAATCAGTTCAAGGCGAAGGCGCCCGCCCCGTAAGGACGGCGTTCCTAGATTGACAGCGGGCGGGCGGGTTAGCTCGCCCGCTCGATATCTACGCGCACGGCACGGTCGATCGGCACCGGCTGCCAATGCAGTGCCCTATAGCGCAGGTGCCCATACCCACCCGCGAGGTGGAGCCATTTGACCATCCCCGGCTCCACGTTCGAGAAGTCCTGCCAGCCCTTGAACTGGTAGGGTTCGAAGCCGTTGTACATGACCAGCTGACCGGGCTGCACGGCGGGTGTAACCCGCGCCTGAACGACCACTGAGGCGAGATCGTTGAAGACCCGCATGCTCTGCCCATTCTCGATACCACGAGCAGCGGCGTCACCATCGTTGATGTGGGCGACGGGCTCGCCGCGAATCGTGCCGAGAATGATGCTGCTGGTAGAGTTCATCGAGTTCACACTCCAGCGAGGGTGACCGCTGGTTATCTGGAAAGGATGGTCGCCACCCTGGGCCGGTGCCTCCTTGTGTACCGGTAGCTCTTCGCCGGCTTCGAGAAACCACTCGTGATCGATGTAGAACTGCGCCCGTCGGGTCAACGTTGGGAAAGGTTCCTTCTTTTCCGTCTGCCAACGGAAAGGAGAATGGGTTTCGTTTGGGGACAGGTCCGATGCCTGCGCAAGAGCCATGGGGGAGAGACCCCAGTCGATGAAGCGAACCCAACCCTTCTCGCGAAGAGACTCCAAGGTTGTGTCGGCCGGAATCGTGCCCATCACGGCCGAATCTCGTATGATTTCGTCGATGACGGCGTCGTCGTCGGCCAGAGCGCCGTCGAATGATATTTCCTCGTAGAGTCGGTCGAGCCTCACGCGCTCGCCGTTCCCGTTGCGTATCTCGACGAGGTCTCGCGCCTTGGCTCGTTCCGTGAGCTTTTTGGCCAGCGCCAGCGTGATTTGCCACTCCGAGCGAGATTCCCCCTGCGGCTCGACGGCCCGATCCGAGAACGTGAGGTTCATCACGTCGGGAGTTGTGTAGGGAAAGTTCGGTTTCTCGTAATGCTGAGCCGCCGGCAAGACGATATCCGAATGGAGCCCGGTGGTGCTCATTCGCCAGTCGACCGATACTATCATGCGTAGCTTGGGCCACAGGTGTTCCAAGAGCATGCGCTGGCCGCCTCGCTGGCGTCGCAGCAGGTTGCCGCCGATTTCAAAGAGGACGCGTGGGGGCGCCTGCGCCGCCTGCGTCGCGCTCCCTTGCCACCAGCCTTTTTCCACCGCTTCATCGACGTACTCGTCGAAGGTGCGTTTCATCGACGGGTCGCCCCAGCCCGCATTGTTCCAAGCCTCGCGATAGCCGCAGTGGTGATACCAGAAGAAGGCGGACGGGACCGCGTTGATCGGCAAAGCTCCTGCGTAACTCATCTCCGCGATGATGATCTCCTTGGTGGCGGTGGGATCCTCAGCAAGCATGGCGTCTATCATCGCTTGCTGCCCCGCCACGATTTCGCGCGTAGCCTCCTGTCCGGATCTCGGCTTGTCGCGGAGGATGAACTGGCCATCGAACATGCCGACCGCCCAGCTTCGAATCCCCGCCCCCTGCTTTCCCCAATTTCCGGTCAGGGCGAGAAGCAAGCACATCGAGCGCTCCATCAGATCTCCGTGATACGCTTTGCCCGTCGTCCAGCCGAGCAGGATATGCGTGCGCCGGCTGGCAACCTTGCGCGCCAACTCGCGGATGTTTTCCGGATGAACCCCGCACATGACCGATGCGTCTTCGGGGGAATAGTCCTCGAGCCGGTGCCGCAGATGCGTGAAGGCCGGCGCCACTTCTACCTCGACACCATCAGCCAACGTAGCCCGAAAGCTGCCGTCCAATGCGGGCGCCAGCGCGCCGAGATCCAGAGTGCGTGGCGCTTCAACGATTCGGCCGCTGTGCTGATCGAATAGATGGAAGATACTCTCGGAGCCACCCTCTTCGAGGTCGCACTGGCGAAGGAATCGAGCGTTGTCGGTCCTCACCAGAAGGGCGAGATCGGTCTGCTCACGCACGAATGATTCGTTGACCAGGCCCTCGTCAACAATGACGCGACACATGGACAGAGCCAGGGCCGCGTCTGAACCGATGCGGACGGGTACAAAGTAATCGCCATGAATAGCCGACGGATTGTAGTCGGGCGCTATGGTCACGACCTCGGCGCCGTTGTAACGAGCCTCGGCAACGTAGTGGTAGAAAGGGATGGCGCTATACGCGGGGTTGTTCGCCCAGATAAGCAGCAAGTCGGAGTGAAACCAGTCGTCGTTGCTGGCAGCCGGGTCGAAGCGGCCGAAGGTGGCGTAGAGTCCGGGGTTGAAGTCGTTGATCTCGGACTGAACGTCCGTCGACGTTACTCCAATACGGTCGAGCACACCGCCGGAAAGGGCCATGCTTTGCGTGCCGCCCTCGGCGGGTGTGCCGATGCGGACTATCGATTCGACACCCGATTCTTCAATAGCATCGAGCATGGCGTCGGCGATATCGGTCAAGGCTTCGTCCCAGGAAATGCGCTCCCAGCGGCCCTCGCCACGTTCACCCGCGCGCCGCAGTGGGTGTAGGACACGCTCTTTTCCGTAGAGCATCTGGCTCCAGGAGGCACCCTTCTGGCAACCGGCCGGATTCATATCCGGCACGCCCGGTTCTATCGTCTGAAAGTCTCCGGCCGGCTCCTCGCGAATGACACGGCCGTCGCGAACGTAGACATGGTATGGGCAGTTGCTCGGGTAACAATCCACGCAGTGGGTACCCCAGGTCGTTTTGTCCCACTTCCACTTGTCACGGTAGGCGTCTGCCCAGTTTCCTTGGATGCTTGCCATGATCAATCTCCCCGGCGTCTACCGCCGCGTGCGCTGCATACTGTTGCGAGCGAGTACCATCTATCTTCGGCTCAGTTCCAGACGATCTCGGCGGGATCACGATCAAGGTGGCCGAGAGCGTCTTTCCAACGATAGAGTATCAACGTGTCGAGGACTTCGGAGTCCAGGCCACGTCGCTTCTTGTCGAGCTCGGCGCGTAGAGACTTCAGCACTGCATGCACGCCGGGACCGAAGAGGGATTCGAGATAGGAAGGTGGGATGCGGTCTCCACTCTCGTCGAAACTGCCGTCCTCGCGCAACGGCGCGGGCGATAGCGGCGGAACGTAATATACATTGGGCTCCGTGCCCGATTCCGGGTGAAGGGGGAGCGCCACCTTCCACTTTTTAACCAGCTTTGCTACCGCCGAGTCTTCGTCGTCGAGAAAACCGATGAACGCGGCACGACCGGGGCATTGGCGCACGCAAGCCGGCGCCACTCGCTGCTCGATGCGGGGAAAGCAGCCTATACAGTGTTGACTGACTCCACGGGCGCTGTTGAAGTAGATCTTCTTATATGGACACGCGCTGCTGCACCGCTGTGCGCCCTCGCATCGGTCCTCATCGCGCAGAACCAAACCATCTTCCTCGCGTTTGAAGATCGCATCCTTCGGGCAGGCCTCTACACATGCGGGCCGCGTGCAGTGATTGCACAGGCGCGGCAGGTAGAAGTAGTACGCGTTTGGAAACTCGCCGGCGCCTTCGTCTTCGTCCCAGTTCATCCCCCAGCTCTTGGCGCCCGAGGTCTTGTGGAGATGGACGTCGGACCCCCGCCCGCCACGCAACACCTCGTCGTAGTTAAAATCCCACCCGCCGCCGATCTCCTCGGGCGTGGGAACCTTGCCGAGCACGAGCTTGCCGTGGGCGTCGTAGCCGCCACCCATCGCCTCCCAATCGCGTGGCGTACCCCGGCCGGGCTTGGTGTTGACCGTCATCCACCACATCTGTTCGGTGCCCGGATCCTGCTGCGGCCAAAGAACTTTGCAAGCTACCGAGCACGTCTGGCAGCCGATGCATTTGTTCAAATCAAAGACCCACGCGAGTTGTCGTTTCGACTCGGTGATGGTTCCCATGTTGGTTTAGCTCCTTCTCGTTATGTTACGTCCAATCCCTTGTCGCGAAAGAACTTGCCGACGTGTGCGAGCGCGCTCTGTCCATTCACTTCCCCCTGGGACAAGAGAGGCACGATCGGAAAACCCACTCGTGGGAGCTTGGATTCCCCCATGGAATGGTACTGGAGAAGCCGTATCCTGCCCACGCGACGCTGGTGAAGGAAGGCCGCAACGTCGCGGAGATTCTCCGGCGTATCGGTGTGGCCCGGTATCACCGGCATCCTGAAGAGCACGGGAGAGCCGGCTTCAAGCAAGCGGTCGGCGTTAGCCAAGATCGTGTGGTTCTCGGCCCCGATAGTGGTCCGATGCGCTTGGGGATCCAAGAGCTTGAGATCGAAATGGATAAATTCAAAGAGCCGCAAGTAGGGCTCGAAGGCCTCCCATCGAAAAGCCCCGCAGGTTTGAAGCCCGACGCCTAGGCCGCTCTTGCGGCAGCTATGCGCAAACGCGCCCATGAACTCCATCTGCATCGTGGCTTCGCCACCAGATAACGTTACTCCTCCTCCCGAGGAATCGTAGAACGGTCGGTCCCGCAGGACCTCGCGTAGCAGATCGTCGACGGAAACTTTCCTTCCCACTTTCTGGAGGGCACCAAACGGGCAGGCGGGAACGCAGACACCGCAGGCGTCGCACTGCTCCTGTACTATGCGGTCCGCTCCAGGCTGGACCGCACCGCGAACGCAGGCCGCCGAACAGTCGCCGGTGTTTCGGCACCGGTCGGCGTAGAAGGCGATTTCAGCGTGTGGCTTGAGCGACTCCGGGTTTTGGCACCAGGGACACCTGAGCGGGCAGCCTTTGAAGAATACCGTCGTGCGAATCCCGGGGCCGTCGTGCACCGAGAATCGCTGGACGTCGAAAACCAGTCCGTCTCTCGTCACCTATTTCCCCTGAGAAGTCCGCTCTTTCGAGACGTCTGTGTTTCCTGGGAAGACGCAGCGAGGATAAACCGGCAGGTCGGGCGGATCTTCGACCGTTTGGCCATCTCTGGATTATGATCTGGGAGCGGCGCCACGGGAAATACGGTACTCATCCCGATTCGTGCGCTAACGCCCCGCTATTCCCGAATACCCATGTGCCTGAGCAGTATTGCGTCCCTGAGCCGGAGCGGAAGCAGCCTGTTGAGCCAAAGAAAGACCGTGCTCATCAAGTCGACCTGACTGCGGACCGGCGGATTATCGGCCTCGAGCACGGCGATGATTTTCTCGGCTGCTTGAGAAGGCGTTGTAGCCGATTCGATGAGTTGCTCGTCTCTCTCGATGAAGCGGCGCACGCGCTCTCGATAGCTCGACCCCTCGGGGGGGAGTTTGTGGACCTTGGCCGCAAAGCCGGTGGAGACCTGAGCGGGCTGGATGAGTGCCACTTTGATGCCGAAGGGCTCGACTTCGTAGCGCATCGACAGAACCAACCCTTCAACGGCGAACTTGCTAGCCGAGTAGATCGATTCGAATGGGAACGGTACCTGGCCGACCAGTGAGGACATGGCGACCAGTTTGCCTTCACGCCGTGCTCGCATCGTGGGGAGGAATGCTTGGAAGACAGCAGCCATGCCGATGACGTTGATTTCCAGGCAACGCAGCGCCTTATCCAAATCCGCCTCCTCGAAGGGGCCGAAGAAGGCCACACCTACATTGGAGAGCACGGTATCGACATGCCCGAATCTATCTAGAGCCCTATCGCGGAACTCGAGTACGGCTTTGCGGTCACTTATGTCGACGGTCGCGAGCAGATGATCTGACTCTCGGGCGGCGAGCTCTTTCTCGAGCGAGGCGACGCCGACACTGTCGACATCGAACCCTGCTATCGACCAGCCACGGGCGGCCATGAGCTTGGCGACCTCGCGTCCCATGCCTTGAGCGAGGCCGGCTATAACGATGACTCCAGCCATTGTTTTTATAACCCCCGGTTTATCGTGGCTTGACGGACCTTTTCGGTTTGCTTAAGATGTCGGATAGTACGAAACCTAAATAATCGGAAACCCGAAGGAGTGTCAATACCCCCCCCGTCGAGCGTTTGTGGGGAGGTGGGAGTATCTTGTCTTGCCCAAGCCGAAGTCGACAATGCCTAGCCGAGTGCATGCTCGTACGCTCATGCGCTTGATCCATGGGGTCACCGCTGTGCATTCGGAGCGCGCGACCATGGGGCTGAACGTCCGCCAACGCCTAATAGTCCAACGCCTTGGCCTGGAAGGGGATCTCTCAATCGCGGTTCTCGGCGAGCGCTTGGGCCTTTTGCCCTCAACGATGACCGGTCTCGTCGACCGTCTTGAACAAGAGGGATACGTGCAGCGCAAGGCCCATCCGACCGATCGAAGAGCCACGCAACTCGCGCTGACGCAAGCGGGCGTTACGGCGTTCCAGGGCGAGGTCGACTTCTACCTCTCGCTCTTGAAGGGAACCGTCTCGGCGCTTGACGGAGAGGGAAAACGACAAGTTCTCAGGGCACTGGCTATGATCGCCGCCCAGCAAAGCGTTGCCGCTTGAAGGGGGGGGGCATGAATTTTGCGCTCAGCGAAGAGCAGCAGCTACTGCAGAGCACCGTGCGCGAGTTTGGCGACCGAGAGCTTGCGCCTTACGCGAGTACTTGGGATCGCGACGAGAGCGTGCCCGACGACGGTGTTATAGCCAAGATCGCTGGTCTGGGCCTTCTCGGAATGTGCCTACCGTCTCGCTACGGCGGAGGTGATCAGGATCTTCTCACCGCCGTACTTTGCATTGAGCAACTCGCGCGCATTTCGCCGCTGTGTGCGGGCTCGGTATTCGAGTCGAACGTCGGCCCCGTGCGCGTCGTGGAGATGTTCGGTAGCGACAGCCAGAGAGAGAAGTTCTTGCCTCGGGTTTGTCAGGGGAAGCTACAAATCAGCGTCGGTATGACCGAAGCCGAAGCCGGTAGTGCGCTCACCGATTTGCGGACCAAGGCCGAGAAGGTCGACGGTGGCTACCTGGTCAACGGTGCTAAGTGTTTCTGCACCGGAGGGGGCCATAGCGGGGCCTATCTGGTGTACTGCCGTTTCGGTGGTGCTCTTGGCGCTAAGGGTATCGGCGGGCTCTTGATCGAGAAGGGAACCCCCGGTTTCAGCTTCGGCAAGCAGGAACGCTACATGGGTCTACGCGGCTTCCCGGGTTGCGATCTCATCTTTGAAGAGTGCTTTGTGCCCGACGAAAACCTCATCGTCGAAGCGGGCGGCTTCGCCTCTTTGATGCAGTGCTTTGACATCGAGCGCTGTGGTAACGCGACCATGGCGCTGGGTATCGCGACCGGCGCTCTCGAGTATGCCACCCAGTATGCTCTGGGCCGCAGTACATTTGGCAAACCGATCTGCGATCGCCAGGCGATCCAGCTCATGATAGCCGACGCCGCCACACGCGTGGATGCGGCCCGGTTGCTTGTCTACCGTGCGGCCGTCAGCGCCGACGGCGGTTTCCCGTCGGTAAAGGAGGCCTCGATGGCCAAAGTCTTCGCCAACGAGACCGCCAAGGCGGTTACCGACATGGCAATGGAGATTATGGGTGGCTACGGCTACAGCGCGCAGTATCCGGTTGAGCGCATGCTGCGCGACAGTCGCGGGTGGGCGTTAGCCGGTGGCACGCTGCAGATCCAGAAAATCATCATCGCGTCCACGGTGTTCGGACGGCGCTTCGACCAGCGCGCCTAGTCGAGGCATCGGAACCCGACGGAGGTCTGCGACCGGGAGAGTTTTTATGAAGACGCTTGCCGAACTCATTCGCTGGCGAGCCGCTCAGCATCCCGATTGCATCGCGCTGGAATACGAGCAGCGTAGCACCACCTATGCCGAGTTGGACCGGCGCGCCAACCGCGTGGCGAACGCGCTTATACAAAACGGCGTTCGCCCTGGAGAGCGCGTGTGCGTGCTCGATCTCGGCCATGACCACTTCTTTGAGACAATCTTCGGTATCGCCAAGGCCGGTGCGGTGTTCACTCCCGTAAACTGGCGCTTGGCACCAACAGAGATCGCCTACGTGATCGAGGATGCGCGAGCACGGCTATTGTTCGTGGGTCCGGCGTTCGCCGAAGCTGTCCATACGATCAAGGAACGGCTCAAGAGTCCGCTCACCATCGTCTGTTACGCTGCTTCCCACGACGTATGGCCAACCTATGAAGCGTGGCGCGACTCTGCCGTTGATAGCGACCCGCACAGTGAGGCCGACGAGCAAGACGCCGTTTGGCAGCTCTATACCAGCGGCACGACCGGTAATCCCAAAGGCGTAGAGATTACGCATCACAATCTCTTTTCTGGATTAGCGAGTGGATTGCTGACGGGGGTGAAGCTTACGCCGGGTGATCGGGCGTTGGTTTGCCTGCCGCTCTACCACATTGGCGGGGCGGGTTATGCGGTGAACCTGGTCTACAGTGGAATGACCATCGTGATCGCGAACCTGTTCGATCCCGCCGGCGTTTTGCGTTTGATCGAAGAGCGCCAAATCAAGCAGTCGTTCTTGGTCCCGACGATGCTGAATTTCCTACTTCAGGATCCCACCTGTGGCGAAGTCGATTTCGGTTCGCTCGAAACGATATTTTACGGCGCCTCACCAATGCCGACCGAACTTCTTGAGCGGGCCATCGACCGCTTCGACTGTTCGTTTATACAGGCCTATGGATTGACTGAGACAACCGGTGCCGTCTGCTTTCTTTCAGCGGAGGATCACGCCGGCGCAGGGGCACGTCTACGCTCTGCGGGTCGCCCGGCGTTCGGCGTCGACATTCGCGTGGTGGATTCGAGTGGCGACACTTGTCCCACCGGTGAGGTCGGCGAGATTCTCATACGCGGCGGTTCGGTCATGAAGGGCTATTGGAACCAACCGGAGGCATCGCGAGAGGCGGTCGTCGATGGTTGGTTTCACAGTGGAGACGCGGGCTACTTTGATACTGACGGATACCTTTATATCCACGATCGTATCAAGGACATGATCGTGTCGGGTGCCGAGAACATCTATCCCGCGGAGGTCGAGAGTGTGTTATTCAAGCATCCCGCTGTCCTTGATGCCGCGGTGGTCGGAGTTCCCGACGAGCGTTGGGGCGAGGCGGTCAAGGCCGTCGTCCAACTGCGACCGGGATCAGCGGCCGACGAGGCCGATCTGATCGAGCATTGCCGGAGGCATATCGCCGCGTACAAATGTCCCAAGTCGGTTGATTTCGCCGAGTCACTGCCGCGTAATCCCACCGGTAAACTCCTCAAACGGGAACTTCGAGAGCGCTACTGGGCCGGTTACAGCCGACGGGTGAACTGAGCCGCGCGGCGTGAGAGTCAGGCAGTGTACCCTCGGCTCAGGCTTCATACTCCATGCGACTGATGACTTCTTCCTGAGCCTGTGGGCTCAGTTCGGTGAACAGGGCCGAGTATCCGCTGATGCGAACGACGAGGTCGCGATAGTCGTCGGGATTGTCCTGGGCAGCGCGAAGCGTCTCGGTGTCAATCATATTGAATTGCACTTGTGCGCCCCCGAGCTTGAAGTACGCCTCCATCAGCGACACCAAAGTATCGGGCTGTAACCATTTCGGGTTGAACCGCATGTTCAGGTTGGTTCCGTTATAGGCGTGGCCCAGCGGCATGCGCGCAACCGAACTCAGCAAGGCGCTCGGTCCACGGCGCGCGCGCCCGTTGGTCGGTGTAATACCGTTGCTGAGCACCTCTCCGGAATGACGGCCATCGGCGCTGGCACCCGAGAACACTCCCATGGCGATATGGAAGCCGACCGAGAACACTCCCGGCCAGAATGAGCCGCCACGGATGTTCTTGTGGCGCAGCACTTGGTCGCAGAAATGGTCCATTACCCGCGACGCCATGTCGTCGGCCGACGGCTCATCGTTACCATACTTAGGGATCTTGTGGAGAAGGTGAGCGCGGGTAGCTTCGGCGCTTTCCCAGTTGTTGGCAAGGGTCTCTGCCAGCTTCCCTATGGAAATAAGCTTGTTTTCAAAGACTGCGTGCTTGATTGCCGTCAGACTATCGGCAACGTTGGCAAGGCCGATCATCTGTACGCCGGTGGAGTTGTAAACGGCCCCGCCACGGGTGAGGTCGATACCCTTGGTCAACGGTCCATCGATCATTGCCGAGGCAAACGGTGACGGAACCAGCTCTGCGATCGCCTGATCAAGCGCGGCCATCCCCTTGTCTACCTGTCCGAGGAAGTAGCAAAGCTGTCGCTCGTAAGCGCTCCACACATCATCGAAGGACGTGAAGGCGGCGGCATTCCCGGTCTTCAGCCCCGAGTCGAAACCGAATGCCGTGTCGACGCCGTCGCTCAAAGCCAGCTCGAGGCACTTGACGCCGTTGACCTGCACCGCGAACGTGGAGCCGAAGCTTTTACCCTGGGCATTGGGCTCGAGGCAGCCCACGACGCCGTAGTCGCGCGCATCCTCGAGCGTGTGCCCGCCGCGCACTAGCGAATCGACGATGACCTCGTCGTTAAACAGATGCAGCGCCACGCCGTCTTGCGCGTAGGCAACCGCCTTGCTCAGGAAATCCTCGGGAGCTTCCGGGCCCAGTCGAACTCCGAAGTTGGGCTGAACCGTTCGCAGGTCGGTGTAAGCATCCATGCCGATGTAGCTGAGCGCGCATGTGGTGTCGGATCCGTCCGGTCCGATGCCGCCTACCGTAACGTTCTGGGTCGTTTTGCCCTCGGTGCCCTCGCCGCCGGGGACAAAAATTTCTTCGAGGATATTCCAGATCTCGTTGGTCTTGAGAAACAGCAGTGAGAGCAGTTCGCGGGCTTCGCTCTCCGTGATCCTGCCGGCGCGCAAATCTGCCTCGTAGTAGGGCGACAGAATCTGATCTATACGGCCGAGGGAAATCGAGTTTCCGCCTGACTCGATCTGGGCGAGCAGGTGGATGAAGTAGACGAACTGCACGGCCTCGTGGAAGGTCTCGGCCGGCTGCTCGGGAACGCGTCGGCATACCCGCGCGATCTCCTCGAGCTCGGCTCGGCGTTGAGGGTCGCTCTCGTCGGCCGCCTGGCGGTCTGCCTCTTCGGCATGACGGTGGGCGAAACGAACCGCGGCATCGAGAGAGCGAACGACCGCTTCATAGAAAAAACCTTTGTCGCTGTTTCGTTCATCTGCGCGCAGAACTTTGAGCTTTTGGCGGGCCTCGGCGATGATTCCGACGAGCCCGCGCTCAAGGGTTCGTCGGTGATTCATAGTGAAGTGACCGATACCGTAGGTGATCTCCAAGACCATGGTGAACACGTACTTCTCGAGGTCTTCGGCCACGTCCGGTGGCAGCAGCTCTTGGAACCGCTCTTCGGCGGTTCGCCCGTGCCAGAAGGGCAGGATGTCGTCTTGCAGCTCGCGTACTTCGGTTTCGCAGGTGAGGGCTCTCTGGACGAGTCGGTCTTTGAGGGTGCCGATGTCTCCCTCTATCCAGCGGGACTTGTTCTCAGGGAAGAAGGGAGCGCCCTTGAGCTTGCTTGTTCGGCAGCCGACGATCAATTCGTCTCGGCGGATGATGACGCTGATGTTGTCGAGTACATAAGCAAAGGCCTTGCTCATGCGTGTCAGCGGCGAGTCGTCCCAGTTGGAAGACATCGATTGCGTGAAGTAGCGGGCGCGCTCGATGCACGCCTCTCGCGGAGCGTGAACGATCCGCTCGCGCAGCCTTAGGACCCTTGCGCTCGGTCCGCTTTCGATGCTGCTCTGTGCCGCCAACTCCGTCATGATCGTATTCCTTGCGTAGTGTAGCTGAAGCTAACCGCGAGGGCACAGTAGATTCAAGCGGGATTGTCGCGTAAACGGTGGAAACTACACCCGGCCGTGGCCCCGGGTTTTCCGGATGCGGTAGGTCAAGAGTGTGGCGGGGGCTGAGGTTTTGACGAAGTGCAACGCCCGTAAGGAGCGAGCCGCCGACATTGGTCAGCGGTGGATGTAATCGCCGACGTCGTCACCACGGATCTCCCAAGCGTTCGAATCCCGCCGACGATTCGGGCCGAATGAATACACGAATACTCGACGTGCGTCACTGTCGTCGGAGTCGCAGCGGTCTCGGATCCAGTAGGGGTTGTTCCATGGGTCGAGAAAGAACGAAGCGCGCTCTTCGGCCATTCCTTGCTTTACCAGACCCGCATACTTTCCGCGGTACAGGTACGGCTTGCGGGAGTTTCGCTCAAAGGTGTAGATACGTTTGTGAAGATCGCAGCTAGTGACGAGTCGGTTGCGATTTGAACGGGCCATTGCAAGAAAATCATCTTTGAGGGCTTCGGACTCGACCCGTGCCAACTCCCCATACTCCGTCGCGGCGCTGTGCTCTATACGGGCCAGCACGGCGTTGGCGAAGCCGAGGCCGACCACGATGGCCCAAGCGCCCGCGACGACAGCCGGCTGCCCGAAGCGGGCCGCGTTTGTCTCCCGCGTCGGTGTCCACGCACGCGCGCCGATTATCGCTGCGAATAGAAAACCCAAACCCAGCATAAGTTCCACTGTCTCGCCCGTGTATGTCCACGGGTACCATTCATAGAGTCCGTAGGTCGCGGCGAAGGTAGGAACGAGGCCCACGGTAGGTACAACGACTGCGAGTCTTTCCATCACGTTGCGCACGGGCCCGAGCAGGGCAATCAACGGCAGAACCACCCCATACCCCAGGATCACACCCTTTAAGACCAGCTTTCGGATGTCCGTGCTGAAGATATTGTGGACGTTGAACTCTTGTTGAAAGTTGTTCTCAAGGAAGTAGGCCGGCGGCCGGTAGCCCAACACCCGCTGCCCCCACGAGATCTCTTCCATAGCCACAAAGACGCAAAACAGAGCTACTCCGAACGCGAACCAAGGAATCAGCCGCCGGCCGCGCCACTGGCGCGCCGCGATCACTACGCCGACGCCAGCAGACCCGATGAAGGCCCAGAAAGTTCCCCACTCGAGATATTCGTCTTCCTGCAGGCTGGAATAGTAAAAATCGGGGAAGAACACCTCCAGGCACGCGACGTAACCCACGACGACCAATACCAGCAGGTTCGCGACTATCGATGCTCTGATGCCGAACGCCCACCCCGGAGCTGTCTGTGCCTGGTTATGCTCGGTCAACATTTTTGTGGTGTACAATCGTGCTCAGGCCCTGTCCAGGGTGTTGTATAAACTTGGGTAGTGCCGATCAGCCGACACATAAGCTGCCGGAGCTGACAAAGCCTTCGCTAACTCATTCGAATTGCCGGATCTAAGTTCCGATCGGGATCCTTGAAGACAGCGTTGGTGACAAACCTCATTTGTCATCATATCCGACACGGCACTTGCCGGAACTTCGCTACAGGACGCACTTTCTTGCACCGCGATCCGCTATCGGCATGTAAGCTCGGCCTAGAAGTAAAACGCTGGGGTCCTCGTCCCGTATCCAGTATCCCGCTAACCCTCGGCTCGGAGGCCAGGATACCCACAGCTTGCAACAACATGACTTGGCAGCCCATTAAAACTTTTTGTCGTTCATTCGCTCGACCGGTCAGCGAGCGTACACGCGTGTTCGCACCGGCCCACAACCGCCAACGTGGCGGAGCGCTGCTCGAGTTTGCACTGGTAATACCGGTATTCGCGGTGTTCCTCATCGGGATCGTCGAGATCGGCCGGGCCGTCATGGTACAGCAAACTCTAACTGACGTCTCGCATGGGGCGTGTCGCTTGGCGATCCTTGAGGACAAGACCCTCGGCGATGTGGAGACGCATGTCCAGACCGCAATGTCGGCAGCCAGCTTACCGGCATACAACCTTATCGTGGATCCTAATCCACCTTCCGACGCCGCTTCGTTTAACCCTATAACAGTCACCGTTCAGGTTGACTACGATGAAATCGCATTCGGTTTCGTCCCCGGTTTCTTTCGTCCCGACACACTTCAGGGTGTCACCGTCATGCCCCGCGAGTAACGAGGGCTAGGAGCGTTCCTATGGATAATTTCACCACTTTTAACAAAGACAAACAGCGAGGCTCGATCTCGTTGCTATCCGCTATCGGCTTTGGGCTCTTGCTGGCCTTCTGCGCCCTAGTCGTCGACGTCGGCTACGCTCGTATGACTCGAAGCCAACTGCAATCGGCGGCCGACTCGGCATCGATGGCCGCAGTCCGGCGCCTTATCGCAAGCGGCGACGGCACGGTCGATGTTGCAGGCGCACGGCAAGCGGCTTTGCAGTTCGCGGCCAAGCACACGGCCGGAGGCGGCCCGATCGGACTCGACGCCAACGAAGCCAATGCCGCCGACGGTGATGTTGTCGTCGGTAAGTATAACGAAGCCGGCGAATTCGTGCCCACGACCGATGCTAGCGCTGATTCAGTGCAGGTAGCCGTTCGTCGGACGACCGCTAACGGAAAGCCCGTCGAATTGTTCTTCGGCAAAATGTTCGGTCGCAATACGATCGACCTTGGAGCCGGTTCGACGGCTTCCTTGGTTGCGGTACAAACGACCCAGGTCGTTCCGTTGGCGCTTGCAGCTCCTGGATTCGGCCTGGTGGATCCAACTCAGCCCCACAAGGGCGGACCTTCAAGCCCAACCAACGGGGATCATTTCGAAGTTGGAGAGTCCGTTGCGCTGTACTTCTCGGAGACCGACGAAGACTCGTCCAGTGGGTGTAGCGCCGACGAGGATGACGATTCCGACGGTGATTCCGATGACCACGGCGATTCTGACGACGACGGTGACTCCGATAGCGACGACGGTGACTCCGATAGCGATGACGGTGATTCCGATAGCGACGACGGTGACTCCGACAACGGCTCGAGCGGCCATGGAAACTTCACGAGCGGGTTGTTTGGCTTCGCGTCGCACTTCGGCGTTTCCCACTCGTCATCCGGTCACGGTGACTCCGATAGCGACGACGGTGACTCCGATAGCGACGACGGTGACTCCGACGACGACGGTGACTCCGACGACGGTGACTCCGACGACGACGGTGACTCCGACTCCGACTCCGACAACGAGGGACACAGCAGCTGCGACGGCTCGTCGGTGCATCTGGTCCTCGATCTTGAACGCAGTGGTCTAGTGGAGAACGCCAAAAACGTCCTCAAGGGAGACAGTGAGCCTGTAGACGTCTCGATCGACGACGAATACTACGTAACGAGCGACGGTACCGGAGGCGATGACTTCGGCGAGGTTTTGAAGGACAGGATCCGCCGTTACAGCGATGACGATGACCACCGCACAGTCATTGTGCCGGTTGTCGATACGGACGGCCACTCCCGCAACTCCAGCGGAAAATTGGTAGGCAAAGTCCGCGTCGTTGATTTCGTTGCGGTTCACTTGGATGGCATCGAGCGCAAGACAGTTGCCGATCCGGATCGTCCAGGGGAAACCATCGAGATCGAAAAAGTGATGGCGACCGTGGTTCGCAAGGTCGTAGGTGCCCCGGTCACACGTGGCAAACACGGCGCAGGTGGCTGCAGTGTTTCGACGGTGCGTCTGTCGTCCTGACGGCCTTGTCACAAGCGTTGACCGAGGGGCGGGTTCGGCCGCCCCCGGTCCTCGCTTAGCTTTGGAGATGATGCCCCTCCTTGTCACGCGGTAAGGTGACACCACGGGCGCCGAGACGTTACCTAGCCCTGCGGTAGGTCGAGAGTTAGGCGTTACACGGGAAGATGCAGGGAACACCACCGGGAGAGGCTATCCCTAACGGCGGCACGACGGTGGGCCGAGTAACGGTACACTACGGGTTCGCGAGCGAATCCTTCCAGGGGCGAATCTCCTCAAGAGTTTCCGCAAGTTCTTCCTCGGCGACCTCAGTGTCGTAGGCCGCCTGAGCACGTAGCCAATAGCCGTTGGAAAGTTCGAAGAAGCGACAGAG
>JAJCZL010000031.1 GCA_029262415.1 Deltaproteobacteria bacterium
GATTCCGTTCATAGATTCGGCCGCCTACAAGCACAGCCTCAAAGAGCAGGCCGTCGATATCCCCGAGCAGATCTGCATTACCAACGACAACGTCCAAGTCGGCGTCGACGGCGTGTTGTACCTGCAGGTGCTCGACCCTAAACGGGCCTCCTACGGGATCGGCAACTACTTATTTGCGATCTCTCAGCTCGCACAGACGACGCTGCGTAGCGAAATCGGCCAGATCGCCCTCGACCGAACTTTCGAAGAACGCTCGTCAATCAACGCCAACGTCGTAAGAGAGCTCGACCAGGCATCCGATCCGTGGGGCGTGAAGGTGCTACGCTACGAGATTCGCAATATCACCCCACCCCACGACGTACTGCAGGCGATGGAAAAGCAGATGCGTGCCGAGCGCGAGAAGCGCGCCGTCATCCTGACCTCCGAGGGTGAACGCGACGCTCAGATCAACGTCGCTGAAGGCGACAAGCAACGGGTGATCAAGGCGTCTGAAGCAAAGAAAGAACAGCAGATCAACGAAGCCGCGGGTGAAGCCAGCGCAATCCTGGCGGTCGCAGAGGCTACAGCTGAAGGCATTCGCCGCGTTGCCGCAGCCGTGCGCGAGCCGGGCGGCCCCGAAGCCATGCAGCTTCGCGTTGCCGAGGATTACATCGAGCAGTTCGGTAACATCGCCAAAAAAGGCAACACATTGGTCGTACCGGCGAACCTCTCAGACCTGGCCTCGATGATGAGCCTGGCGACCAACATTCTGCGCGACAGCGGTTCGGCCGATTCACCGCGCGAGAAATCTACGCGCTAGCTTCGGACCGCCGCGGGTGAGGGTTGCCACGCTCGATTACGTGTGATCTGCGAGACGGGTACCGTATCCGATCATCGCGTCGCCAGATCCACCCGCCTAACAGCCCGGAGGTCGACGTTCTTTTTCGTGTGCCACAGATCATACTGCTGCTGCATCGCGAGCCAACTCTCCGGCGTGCGCCCAAGCGCTTTCGAAAGTCGTAGCGCCATCTCCGGCGATACGCCGCTGTTGCCGTTGAGCACTCGATTGATCGTCGAGGGAGAAACGCCGAGCCCGGCAGCCAGCCTCCTCACGCTCACATCGTTGGGCTCTAAATAGATCGCACGTATGAACTCGCCCGGATGTGGAGGATTGTGCATGGCCATCAGTGATAGTCCTCGTAGTCTACGTTGCGAGCACTGCCGTTCTCGAACATGAACGTGATACGCCAGTTACCGCTTACCCATATCGACCAAGTGATGGCCTTCCGTAGCACGTTGCGCGCCACGCAACAACCAGGAATCGACGAGACTCATTCCTGGATCTGACACTGGCCCACAGACCCCGGTCAATGCGAACAAAGACATAATCAGAAGGCACACGCTTGGCCGGCTCACGGCCCGAAAGGTTGCCCGATCGAGCCTCGCTGGCACTAATTCCCGACCTCGTACAGGATCCGACGTCGCCCGAGTCCGCGCTGCCCACAGGCGAAAGATGTATGCGCCAATACCGTGACCAACTTTAACCGGTTCATCGTCGAACATTCCTGCGCGCTGGGTGCCGCGTGAGAGAGAAAGTCCGTCGCTTGTTTGGGCGTTGGGGGGCTGTGGTTGCACGGCATCCGTGGCCTGCGCTGTTGATTCCCATGCTATTGACCGCCGCCTTGGCAACGCGGCTGCCGCTGATCGTCGTCGATACCAGCACCGAGGGTTTCCTCAAGGCGACAAACCCGGCGATCATCGACTACCAGGCCTTCCGCCACGAGTTCGGCCAAGACGACGCCATCGTCCTCGCGGTAGAAACCGATGACGTATTCAGTGCCGAGGTTTTGAACCGGCTTCGCGACCTGCACGACGATCTCGAAGCCTCCATACCCTTTCTCGACGAGGTAACCAGCCTGGTGAACGCGCGTTCCGTACGCGGCCAGGCCGACGAGCTGGTCGTCGAAGACCTTATGGTCGTATGGCCCGAGACCGCGGCCGACATCGAGGCGTTGCGCGCGCGGGTGCTCGCCAACCCGCTCTACATCAACACCCTCATCACGTCCGACGCCCGGATGACGACGCTCGAGATCAAACTGGAGCCGTACGTCGAGACCGGAGCGACGAACGACGGTCTTCCTGACACGCGTGTGCTTGCAGGCAGCGAACTCGAACGGGTAGTAGCGGCGGTAGACCGAGCGGTTGCCACCCACAGCCGCGACGGCTTTCGGATTCTCGCGGCGGGAACGCCGTACATGATCACCCACCTTGCCACCACACTGATGAACGACACGCGGCGCCTGGTCAGTGGAGTCGTAATCGCAATCGCCCTGCTGCTCGCGGTTCTGTTCGGACGCGCACGCGCGACTTTCCTCTCCTTGCTCGTTGTCAGTCTGAGCGTCGTTTGCACGATGGGAATCTTGGTGCTGCTGGGCATGCCGTTCCAGGCCCCCACACAAGCGGTGCCCATCTCCCTGCTCGCCATTGGGATCGGCGACTCCGTACATATCCTCGCGATCTACTACCAGCAGCGGCGCCGTAGAATCGCCAAAACCGAGGCGATCGCTGCCGCAATAGGCGATACCGGACTGGCCGTGCTGATGACGAGCCTGACCACAGCCGGCGCGATGATGTCGTTCGTCGCCGCCAGCCTGGCCCCGATTGCAAACCTCGGCGTGCTCATCCCGATCGGAGTGATGATCGCGTTCGCACTGACGATGACGGTGCTGCCCGCGTTGTTGGCGATCTTACCCGAGAGAGAAAATGCATTGCCAACCGAACGACGCCTTGCCGGGCTCGACCGCGCGATCGTTGCAGCGGGCACTTGGTCGGTGCGCCACCCGTGGCCTGTGCTTGCGGCCACGACCGCCGTCGTGGCGGTGTTTGCTCTTGCGGCGAGAGACGTGCGCGTCGCGCACAACCCATTGTCGTGGTTTCCGCCTGAGGATCCGGTGCGGATCGGCACCGAGACTTTGAACGCGCGGTTTGGCGGCGTCGTCAGCATCGAGACCGTTCTCGACACCAAACGCGACGGCGGTATACAAGAGCCCGAGTTCCTGCGCGCGCTCGAACGCGCGGCTGAGTTCAACGCAACTCTCAGAGCACCCGCCGACCGAATCAGCGGCGTGGACCTGCGTATAGGCAAGACCGTCTCGGTCGCCGACATGATCAAGGAGATCAACCGCGCATTGAACGAAAACCGCGAGGAGGCCTACCGTCTGCCGGACAGCGCACAGACCGTCGCCCAAGAGCTATTGTTGTTCGAACTTTCCGGCAACGACGACCTCGAAGACCTAACCGACTACCGTTACAGGTCGGCGCGCCTGTCGATGCGGGTTCCGTGGGTCGATGCCAATTCTTACGGTGGCTTTCTCGACGCCCTGCGCGCCGGCCACAACCGCGAATTCGCCGATGATGTGAAGATGACCGTCACCGGCCGCATGGCAATCCTGTCGGCCACCTTTACCCAGGTCGTAACCAGCATGGTCCGCTCATACGTGCTCGCCTTCGTCGCGGTGACGCCGCTTATGATCCTCGTGCTCGGGCAGGTACGGCTCGGGCTACTCGCGATGATTCCCAACCTTCTGCCGGTGCTCGCAGCATTAGCCTTCATGGGCTTCTGCGACATCCCTCTCGACGTCTTCACACTGTTAAGCGGAAGCATTATCTTAGGCCTGGCCGTCGACGATACCATCCACTTCATGCACGGCTATCGCACCAACTACGAGCGATCAGGCGATACACTCAGCGCCGTCGAACAGACGCTGACCACGACCGGCCAAGCGTTATTTTTCACCACCCTCGTGCTGTGCGCCGGCTACGGGGTGTACATGTTCGCCTACATGCAAGCGCCCGTGACGTTCGGGATGACGGTCTCAGGCGCACTGATCGTGGCGTTACTAGCCGACATCATGGTAGCGCCGGCGCTGCTGTCGTTGGTGGTAAGCCGGGATCGGGCCTAGGAGACCGGCTCAAGACTCACCCGCCCGG
>JAJCZL010000032.1 GCA_029262415.1 Deltaproteobacteria bacterium
GAGCGCCATGGACTGCCCCCCTATTCTGAGACAGTAAAATATGTCACACTTGTCACACTGAGGAGGTGTTACAAGTGGCGAATAAACGGCATTCAAAAGCATTCAAACAGATGTGTCTAGATCGCATGAGGCGGTGCGATAACATTTCTGCATTGTCCGAAGAGCTTGGTGTTCATCGAAGGCTACTCTATACGTGGCGCGATAACCTTGAACCGATAGGTAGCGAAGAAGGATCTCCTCCGGTGAGCACCCGTGAACTGACGCTTCGCAAAGAGGTCGGCAAGCTAAAGCGCGTTCTGGCCGATAAGACGGTGGAGGCGGATTTTTTCAAAGGTGCCTTGCAAAAAGTCGGGGCTCGACGCCAGCGGAAAGACGACAATGGCGTGAAGGCATCTACGACCAAATCCGGGAAGTAGTGTCTGAGCAAGGCAGTCTAAGTATCGAGCGAATGTGTTACCTGGCTCAGGTGAGCCGTGCCGGTTTCTACCGGTCGTTTCGTGAAACCCAGCCTGAAGAGGAAGAGATGGAGGTACGGTCGGCTATACAGCAAGTTTTCATGGCCCACCGCAGGCGTTACGGCTACCGCAGGATCACGAAAGAACTTAGAAGGCGTGGAATGATCGTAAACCACAAGCGAGTATTACGTCTCATGCGTATAGACAACCTGATCGCTGTGCAGCCACGGGCATTTGTTGTTACGACGGATTCCAGTCACGACCTGGAGGTACACTTGAACCTTGCCGCCCGCATGAAGCTTACGGGAATCGACCAGCTATGGGTGGCGGATATAACCTATATTCGGCTGAAGACCGAGTTTGTCTATTTGGCTGTCATCTTAGATAGATATTCTCGCAAGGTAGTGGGCTGGGCTCTTGAGAGAACGCTTGCGAGCGATTGGCGACCAAGGCGTTAGAAGCCGCTATCGCGGCACGTAAGCCGCCTGCCGGGCTTGTTCACCACTCTGATCGCGGCGTGCAGTACGCATCAAACGAATACATGCGTGTTCTCGAAGAGCACCGGATAATTCCGAGCATGAGCCGTCCGGCGAATCCATACGACAACGCCAGTTGCGAGAGCTTTATGAAGACCCTCAAACGGGAAGAGATTTACGCCAATAGCTATCAAAATCTTGAGCACCTTCGGATAAACCTTGAGACGTTTATCGAGGAATACTATAATCGTCACAGATTACACTCAGCTCTCGGATACAGATCTCCCGAGGAATTTGAAGGCTCCCTGGTCTCTTCGACGAGTACAGAAGGTGCGACAATGAATTTTTTCAATTGCCATGAGACCTTATGACAAGATAGAATTATATTTAAAGCAGTAGAAACCTAAAAACCGGCGAGTGTGCTAAATAAGATTGTCTCACTATAGGGGTTCACCCCAATCCAATGTGATAGATTTGTGATAGAATTCTTCCGAATCAATGGAATCAGCTGGACTCTATGGAACTAATGGAAAGGGTCTAAGGCTTTGATTTTAGTGATAAAAAGGAGAAACCATCCTGAAATCAATACCTTACGAAAAACTACTTCTTCGATTTCTTACCCCGTTGCACAGCTAAGTTGCTTAAGCCCATAGGCGTCAAGGATGTCGGACTTGTGAAGAATATCGCAACGATAAGGTAAAGCAACAGCGACTTAATTAACAAGGCTTCATTCTAGTGGGCTCTTTGTATGGATAAGATTGCATGGTCCGGGCGTATTGTCTCTGTTCAGCCAAGGATTCGCCTTTTGCGTTCGTTTGACCAGAGGCATCACGGTTATCATGGATTTGTATTATGTGTTGAGGGGACGTGCGGAGAGTTGACAGGAGAGTTTCTTGTCGCTGTCGGAAAGGGAGCACACGAAAAACACCGGTTTTGTGTTGGCATGGAGCTGAGCGGACTCTCGCTTCCTGCTGAGGATACTAGGCTTGAAGTTGCAGGACTCTATAAGACAAGCCGTATCAGGGTTAATACGACGAATGAAACTATTATACCCCCCGCTCCTCCTTACTTGGGAGTACCCCCGGACCTGTTAACATACCGAGAACGAGGTCATAGACGTTTAAACGCTAAAACATTTTCAACAAAATGCACGGCCTGTATCTGGGGTTGTATGATGCCTGTAGAGATAACCATAGACCAGTGGAATCCATCGAAGAAAAAATACAGGTTTGAGACTTTTTGTTATGGGCCTAAAAGCTGTTCGTTTTATAAGGCCGGACCTATTCGTAAAGTCCCTGGTAGAAGCGGCATGGTGTGGGAGGAAGAAGACTGGGTTGATGAAGATGCAACATCTCACAGGGCCCCGGACGACTAACAACACTGTCTCACTACAGGGGTTCACCCCAGTCAAATGTGATAGAATTGTGATAGAATTCTTCCTAATCTATGGAATCAGTTGGACTCTATGGAATTATTAGAAAGCATCTAAGGCTTTGACTTTAGTGATAAAAAGGAGAAACCATCCTGAAATCAATACCTTACGAAAAACGCTCTGAGCCAGCTGAAAATCGTCGTATCTATCTTTACCGATCCATGTCCTGCTTATCGTACTTTCATGTTAGGTTGCCATTAATTTTATGATTTGAATTATCTTGACTATTGTGCGTTCTCATTCTCGTGAAAAGAGAACCAGATATTTTTGTTGAGTCTATTCATCACAGGAATAGACACCTCACACATTATTCTATGATATGTGTATATATAATGTGCCCGTTGAGCTTTTCCTCTTGGCATAATCAGGAAAAATAGCTATAATTTTACGGATTGCTTCCTGAAGTATATTTGTTTTGTCAGTTGATACAATATTTCAAGCAATAATCAACAGAGTGCTGCTTTTCTTTTATTGTAAAGTTTCTGTGTTTCTACTCCCTATCTTGTTGTGAGCTGATGCTTGCTCCTGTTAGTCCTGGGTTAAGATAGCTGCAAAAGGGATATTTAATTTCTTCTTCCAGCTGCTTCTCGCTTTTGATTTTTACTAGATATATTACTAAGGTTCTGTGAATTTGAAGGTTCCGGGATGAAAAACGAATTCAAAACAAAAAAGCAATTAATAAGCGAATCGACTGAGTTGTGTAAAATGCTCTCTGATCTTGAGAGGGTCGACGGCATCCTTGATAATAAAGGTATAGATTTACCAGTATTACAAAATATACTTAACCAGACAAATGACGCAATATACCTTATTAATCCTGTAACTAGCAAATTTATTGATGTCAATGAGAAGGCGTGTGTTGACCTTGGGTACAGCCGCGAGGAACTTCTCAAGTTGGGTGTTATAGACATTGAAGCTGTTTTACCAAACAATTTTTTATGGAAGGAACACGTCAAGGAAATAAGAAATCAGGATGGTGCAATTATAGAAGGAAAGCATAAGCGTAAGGATGGCACCGTATTCCCAGTAGAGATAAGCGTCAGGTACATACATCAAGAGAACAGTCAATATATGGTGGCGGTGGTCCGTGACATTACCGAACGCAAGCTGGCTGAGGAGAGGCTCAGGCAAAGCGAGGTTCGCTTCAAGAACCTCGTTGAGATGAGCAGCGATTGGGTGTGGATGGTAGGTGAGGATGGCGTCTATACATACGTTAGCCCCAAGGTAGAGTCGCTCCTCGGATATACGGTAGAAGAGGTGCTAGGGAAGAGACCCTTCGACTTTATGCCGGCCGACGAGGCCGAGCGCGTTTCCACTATATTCGGGGTGATCTTCGAGAGGAGGGAGTCCTTTGCTTGCATGGAAAATACCAACCTCCACAAGGACGGCCGACCCGTCGTTTTGGAGACAAGCGGTGTTCCGATATTCGATAATGACGGGGCCTTCAGGGGCTACCGAGGCATAGACCGCGACATCACGGATAGGATTGCATCAGAGATTGCACGCAAGCAGGGCGATAGCGACTTGAAGAGAAAGGGAGAAGAGCTGGAGAAACTTAGCGATGAACTGCATGGCTTGACTATAGAGATGGCCGATATAGAGGAGAGGGAACGAAAGGCCTTTGCCGAAATGCTACATGATGTTGTCGGACAAAACCTTGCTTCTCTTAATCTCACATGGGGTGCTATTTACAAGGATATATCGAGTTTGAACGAGGGGCAAAAAGCCCAGTTTGATCAAGTTAATTTCCTAATTAAAGATACGATTAAATTTACAAGATCGTTGACCCAGGAGCTTTACCAGCAGATACCTGACGGGTTAACTCTGCAAGATGCAGTTATCACATACGGAAATACGTGCCTCAAGAAGTTCGGTATCAAATTGTCTTTTGAACTGGAGGACGGGATAAACTACATTCCTAAAGAAATAAAGCAATTCCTAATACGCTTTATCCGAGAATCTTTCCAAAATATCATGAAGCACGCAAGCGCCAAAAGGGTAGAGGTTTTTTGTAGTGTAGATGGCGGAGTTATCAATGCAAAAGTGGTAGATGACGGTACTGGCTTTTCACCTAAGGATGTTGACTTGACGAAAAAGAAAAGCGGTATTGGGCTTATGCTTATGCGTGAAAGGGTTAGGAACCTCTCCGGCCAACTTCATATAGACTCAACTCCCGGAGAAGGAACAACGCTTAGTTGTACGTTGCCACTTTAAGTAGTTTAAAGGGGAGTAGGGTTTTTTAAGAAAGAGGGAATGACATGCATGATACGAAAATACTGATTGTCGATGACCATCCGTTCATTATGGAAGGTCTAATGGCCATAATCTCCAAGCTCGATAATTACCGTATCGTGGGGGAAGCAAAGAATGGAGAAGAAGCTATAGAAAAATCAACAAAACTAAAGCCTGATGTACTTATAATGGATATCTCCATGCCGACGCTTGACGGTATTACGGCGGCAAGACGGATAACTGACGGGTCGCCAGAAACTCGTATAGTCATGCTTTCCATGCACGAGGATCCTATCTTTGCCATTAACTCCTTCCGCTCCGGTGCTTCGGCTTACATTCTAAAGGAATCTGCTTCAGAGGAGCTTCTGGCTGCTCTGGAGAAAGTAATGGCAGGGAAGTATTATATCTCGCCGACCATGGTGGACGAACTCTTAAGTAATTTAGTGGATTTAATGAAAAAAGACACCACCTTTGACGCGACCGATTCCCTAACCACTAGGGAGAGGGAGATACTAACTCTTATCGTTCGCGGTTTATCAAATAGTAATATAGCCGAAGAACTCTTCATCTCGGTCTCAACTGTAAAGACGCATAAGTCGAATATTTTGAAAAAACTTGGAGTTAAGGATGCGGCGGCTCTTGTAAAGCTAGCCATAAGTAAGGGCATTGCTTAATAGTTAGGTCTTTGAAGTACCAATCCACATCTAGGAAGATTCTTCGCTAGTGACAATAGTTACCATATTTCTGCCCTCTTTCTTGGACCTGTAGAGGGCCATATCCACCTCGTGAATCAGGTGCTCCTTCGACTCGTTTTCATCATCATGCCGGTAAACTCCTACACCCACGCTTATGCTAAATTTAAGGTCGGCTTTATCTTTGAGCTCCGCCCTAAAGCTGTAGCTCAGTCTTTCTATGGCTATTCTAAGCCTTTCGGACAATGTCACTGCGTTGTTTAGCTTGGTATCCGGAAGTATTATTGTGAACTCGTCCCCACCGATGCGTGCAGCGAAATCAGAATCACGTATAGTCTTATCCACGACACGGCTTACCCTCTTAAGTACCTCGTCACCGTATTTGTGGCCGAGGGTGTCGTTAATCGGCTTAAAATCGTCGAGATCGAACATTACCAGAGAGAAGTTCTTACCGTACCTCTTCGAGCGGCTAATCTCTTTGTCCATGATCTCATAGAAGTAACGGTGGTTATTTAACCCGGTAAGCGAGTCCTTGAAGGCTAGGGCCATAAGTCTTTTATTGGCTTCCTGAAGCTCCTTATTCGTCTTTCTCTGCATCCCGGCGAGACGTTCCGCCTTTTCGTTAGCCTCTTGGAGCTGCTTAACGATATTTTCGTAGGAAACGTTCAGGTTACTAAGCTCCTCGTTGGCGTTTTGGAGGATCTCCGTATACGGCTTCATCCCGCCAGTGGGGATATTAAAGGAAGCTAGGACGTCTATCGTCTTCTCGGCTATATCGTCTAGGAGTGAGTCGAACTCTGCGGTTTCAAGTTTCAGGCTCTTTATTAGGGTATTTTTTAGATCCTTTACCATATTCGGGGCAAAATCATTGCCGTAGTGATACAATTTGCTTATTATATCCGATATGCGAAGTATTTTAACTGCCTCGAGGAACTCTGGAGGACATTTGTCCTTTTCGTTACGGTGACCTATAGGTAGATAGATGGACTCTGGAAGCCCCCATTCCTTGAGAAACTCCATTCCAACCTGGTTGTGGTCGAAGCCGAAGATCTTCTGTTCCGCCTTGACCATAGCCGCCCCGTGAAGGCTAGAGTCTCCAAGTACCTGCTCGTACTCCTCTGGCCTGCTGTCGGCTATAAGTATTACTCCTATATCCATGAGGAGAGCGGTAACGAAGGCGTCTGCGAAGCGGAGCTTGAAGCGTTTTACGATAGTCTCCGCAGCGACGGCGGATGTAACTACCCTTCTCCAGATGAAATCGTAATCGAAGTTGCTTCCCTCGCATTCCTTAAGTTTATCCAGTATAACGAAGGAGAGGGCGATGTTTTTAAGGGTGTTTACCCCGAGTATGGAGACGGCTCTCTCTATGCTCTCAACCTTCTGAAGAGGGGAGTATAGGGGCGAGTTGGCGATCCTTAAGGTCTGGGCCGTAAGCGCAGGGTCGGCGGATATTATTGACGCCAGGTCCTTTACGGAGAAATCATCCTTCTGCACGACCTCAAGTATCTTAAGCGCCACGGCAGGAAGCGACGGGAGCTTTACATCTCTACCCTGAAGCAACCTATCTAGAACTGAGTTCAATTCCACTCCTATACTGCCTCTTAGTTGATTAAGTCGTGTTGTTAATATAAGAGGATATTTATCTTATAAAATTTTCGTGATATAATAATTTTACATACTTTTTCACTATACTAATAATATCGTATAAAGTTTTCATATCTCAAGTTCATTTTATTTCTCATACTAGGTCTTTGTTAGGCTTAGACCCTTGTGCTATAAATTTATAGTCCTTTGCTCAAAACATCCTGTTTTTCGGTCTTGAAGTGCATCAAATGAATCAATTACGTTGACTGGCTTAAAGTAAGATATTTTTTGGAAAGGTTGTTTGTTAACTATTTCTATGCATGTAGTTTGCTGATCGCTATGACACTCTCCTCAATAACTAGTCCACTTATTTTGTCAGGCGTTTGAGTGATTCGGGGCTTGAGCTACCCCGCTTTATGCAGTACAGTAACTTCTACTATAAATAGGCTGATCTTAATCCGTCACGAACTTAAGAGTCATGTAGATAAAGTACTCATCTGAGGGAATTGATTATTTATTGATTAACGAGCTGTCTAACCTTAGGTGTTCACCCCACTCGAGTGTGCCAAAATAGAACTAAAGAGACTGTAATCGATGGACTCTATGGAATTATTGTAAAGCTTTTAAGCGCTGATTTTAGTGTAAAAAAGGAGAAACCGGCCTAATATCAAAAGGTTACGAAAAAGGGCCTTTCTACTCTGAAAGTCCTCGTGTCTCAACCACCCTACCCATGACCTGCTAATAGTCCCCTATATCTCAACAGTAATTATGTTCATTTGAGAGCAATTATTTCCGCAAACAGACACTCTTTTCTTCTAAAATTACTGCCTCCTCCTTGACAATATAAGTAATGACTTTTGATATAGTTTTAGTTGTATCTAAGGCTATTTCTGCCGATATGAAGAGTTAAATATGGCATGCCTCAAAGTCCTAAGTGTAACTACACCGAGCCATTCTCACTGGCCCCTCAAATTGAAGATTTCTCAGATCTCTCTGACGATGGTAAAATGAGATTTTTTATTGTGCATGCGTGCCCAACCTGTAAAGATCATCCTGCACTTTTAGTCAGATGTTCTTGCAGTAATGAAGCACTACCCAGTGGGGGCGGTATTCATTGTAGTCTCTCCTCCACGCCTCTATCGTATCTCTGGCATCCTCCATTGACAAGAACCAATTTACATTAAGGCACTCGTCCCTGAAGTTGCCGTTAAAACTCTATACAAAGGCGTTATCCGTGGGTTTGACGTGTCTGGAGTAATCCAGAGTAATCCCATTTTCATAAGCCCATCTGTCAAGGGCCTTGCTTATAAACTCCGGACCGTTATCCACTCGTATCATTTTCGGGGTTGCACGGAGCTACTTCAGGTAGTCCATAACGCTTACGACTTCTCCACCACGGATACTCTGGCCAACCTCGATCCAGACACACTCCCGACTAAAATTATCGACTATCGTTAAGGCCCTGAAACGCTGGCCGTTGAAGAGAGCATCCGAGACAAAATCCATGCTCCAGCACTCGTTTACTGCAGTAGCTTTCGTACGCTCTGCCCTGTGGGCAGCAGAAACACGCCTCCTCGGCCTTTTCCTTCTTAAATTAAGACCTTCCTCGCAGTAAATACGGTACACGCGCTTATAGTTTACCGTCCATCCTTCTCTTCTTAGAAGTACACAGATACGTCTGTAGCCGTATCTTACCCTCACTGATGCTATCTCCTTTATCCTTATACGCAGTTCGGCCTAACCGTCTTTTATGCTTACATGTCTGTGACTGGAACGTGCAAAACCCAGGGTCCTGCACGCGGTACGCTTAAGGTTCCGGTTCTCCTCCTCAAGCTGCTTTAGCTTCCTTAGCTCCCCTGTGCCGAGACCTCTGTATTTCTTCTTCCACCGGTAAAAGGTCTGCTCGGCTATGCCCATCTTACGGGTGACTTCCGTTAATGGAGTACCGGTCTCTGTCTGACGCAAGGCAAAGGCAATCTGCTCCTCTGTGTACTTCGATTTTTTCATGGTAAAAACTACTCTTTAGGTCAATTGATTTTACCAGAAAACTAACATTATAACTGGACCGGTTTTTGGGGAGAAGGTCAGGTTTGGTATGGAAATTGCGACTCTCGACTGATAGGAAGAGAAAGTAGAGCCGACGATCGAGGTTTTTTCCTCATATTTTACCTACTGTATCGAGATGGGGATGTTCTCATGAAAGATAGTGAAGATGCAAAAAAGATCATGTTAGAGGCCGTCAACCGGCAATGACTGCTGAAAATATGCAGCAGATTTGCATATTGGTTAGAGCGTAAGCAAAACCGAGCAACGTTATTTCATAGTGCGTCTATCGAAGGTATTGGCAAATGTATATCAGTAAGGAAGATTGGAAATTCATACTCCAACAGACCTAGAGGAAGTGGAAGACGTGGTGAATTGAGGATTTCTTTGTGTGATGGAGATAAGAGATTCTGGAAAGAATGTGTAATTTTCAAGGTCAGCTGCTGAAGGTCAGTCCAATGATATGAATGCCGGCCAATATGATAAGAAGGAGGCAGGTAATGAGGAGAGCAATAGTTATTTTGGTAGCCGTTACGACTTTTTTCTTCTATGCGGCACAGTCGTCGGCAAGTGAGGTCGAGGACTTAAAGAACGCAGTCGATGAGATGCAGTCGAGGCTTGAGGTTCTTGAAGCGGAACAGGTGGATGCAGGCGAAAAGACATCACAGATCATGGAGATCAGCGGATATGCCGATGTTGAGTATATTATGACTGATGAGCATGGAAAGAATAACGAGTTCAGGGTCCACCACTTGAGTCTTCAATTTTTGAAACAGATATCCGAGCAGTGGAGCCTTTTCTCCGAAATCGAGTACGAGGACGGGCCGTTTTTTGAGGCCAATAATGACGGTACGACTGCGATGAAAAAATCAGAGGGCAAGATATTCGTTGAGGTGATGAGCCTAAACTACAACTATAGTCCGAAGATAAGCTTCCGGCTTGGCCGTTTCTTCACACCTGCTGGCATTTGGAACATAGACCATTATCCACCCTTTGTCTCGACTCAGGAGAGGCCGCAGCATATTCGGAAGATATTTCCCCAGGTAGTTGACGGCGTTTTAGTCCATGGCGGCGCAACCCTTGGTAATACGCCGGTAAACTATAGCCTTTATATAGGTAACGGAGAGGGGAATAACGGGAATAATGATGGTAACGAGGATAAGGCCGTCGGCGGCAGGTTGACTCTCAAACTGCCCGCCCTTACGCTAACTGAAGTGGGTGTAAGCGGCTTTACGGATACGAACAACTCGAATACAGAGAAGAGCTCTTACGGGGTTGATCTCAAGGTTCAGTGGAAGAATCTGAAGTTCCAGGGAGAATATGCCACGGCCTCCGTAAAGCCTTTGACCGGTACGGGATATGATATTTCCGGCTACTACGGTCAGGCGATATACGGATATAAGTCCTGGGATTTTATTTATAGGTATGACTGGTATGATCCGAAGGACTCGGTGGATAACGATGAAGCGACCATTAATACTCTGGCGGTGAATTACCATTTTACCCCGAAGGTCGTCGCCAAGGCGGAGCACCACATTGTGGGTCTCGATGATCCAGCCAAGAAAAACTACACCAAGACTATCTTGAGCGTGGCCGTCTTCCTGGGACGTTAATGTTAACTAATCACTCCATTGAATGGTTATGTGCTAATTTTCTGAGGTGAATTTATGAAAAAGAAGCTTTCCATGTACTTTATTCCGGTCTTGGGTTTTCTCATCCTATTTCTTGGAAATGTGGCTGCGGCAGGGCCTGTTGCTGTAATTGTGAATGCCGATAACCCTGTCAATGCCCTTAGTAACAGCGAGATCAAGAATTACTATGAGAACAATATTGTTACATGGCCCGGTGGAAATAAGATAAAACTCTACGACCTTAAGCTCAAGGAAGAATCGCGTCAGAAATTCTCCATCGTAATACTCGGAAGAGCTGCAAATCAGGTCGCCATGGAGTGGAGTAACAAGAAGATTACCAATACGGCGAAGAACCCGCCAAAGACCGTAAGCTCGGATGTTCTTATGCAGAACAAGGTCGCTAACGACCCATGGGCGATCGGTTATCTCTCCGAGGATAAGGTTACGAGTAAGAAGGTAAAGATTGTTGGTACGATAGAGTGATAGGCTGCTGGCGCTACAGGGAAGAAACAGAGTAACAGTGGTCAAGCAAAGCTCTAGTGAACACCCTGCAGAACGAATTATTTTTGCGGAAGAGGTGAATACAAATGGTTAGCCATGATGAAGCTATAGAAATACGCCAGAAAAGAGACGAAAATACTCATACGAAGCATCATGGTAAGAGCTATTACTTTCTGTGCCTTTTCTTGCCTGCCATTGTGCTCACAACATTTGTGCTATTCAGTGCCTATCAGATCCAAATAAATTCTAGCAAAGAAAAAGCATTAGCTACAGAAAGGCATTTCACGAACAGTCTTGCTGAAACGGCCACTGATTATCTAAATAGTACTGCTACGGATGTCCTGCTGCTCTCCACCCATGAAGAAATGAAAAAAAACATTGTCGAGCTTGACAAAGAGGGGCTTTTTAATCTCAGCTGGGAACTGTCAGCATACTGTAGCCTTAAGCCCTTTTGCTATAAAGTGCGGATTATAAGCAACTCTGGGATGGAACTTCTAAAGATAGTTAGAAATGAAGAAGACTCAATAGCAGTACCGGATTATAGTCATACTTTTCAAAATAAGAAAGACCGTTATTACTTCAAAGAGACAATAAAACTTGAGGAAGGTGGTGTCTATGTCTCTCCAGTGGACCTTAATATAGAGTACGGAGAGATAGAGATACCTTGGAGGCCGGTCATTCAAATCGGATCGCCAATCTATAATGAAGATGGAGAAAAACAGGGAATAGTAGTCTTAAGTATTTTAGGAAATATACTCTTAGAAAGGCTCAAGCATCTCTCGTATGATTCTAAAAACAAACATATAATCCTTGACCCTGACGGGTATTGGCTTTACGGCGGCAGTCCTGAGGATCAGTTTGCGTTCTTGTTCGAGGATAAAAAAGAGAACAGTTTTGGCAATCGCAAACCTGACATATGGCATCAAATATCAGAGGGACCCTCAGGACAGTTTGATGGCTCTGGTTACATAACCTCTGACGCCACCTCATCCGATGAAAACATGATAGGAAGGGGACAATATACATTTTCGACACTATACAAATCCGGTAGAAACTTTGCACATAGCGAATTCGACGGAAGTCTATCAGAGGACGTTGTCTTGCGTGACATGTCACAGGCAGAACCATACTGGAAGTTCATCTCCTACCTACCTAACAAATACATAACCGGTAATTTATTCAAGCGATACCTTGCGGTTTATGTTATCCTTGTTGCTTTTCTCATGATACTAAGTGCCTTCTTAGCCAGAAATAGGATTAATAAACAGGAGTCGGAAGAAAGGTTCAAGGCCAAGGAGAGGCAGTACCGCATGCTCCATAAGAATGCCTTCGACGGGATAGTCATAGCAGACGAAAGTGGTGTAATCATAGAGAGCAACACCAGTGTAGAACAGGCCTTCGGCTACGAAGAAGGTGAGCTCATCGGAGAAAATATTTCAGTCCTTGTGCCTGAAGAGTACCGCAAAGCCCATATGGAAGGGTTTAACAGGTTCATTAACACAGGTAATAGCCATGTAATGGAGCAGGTGCTTCAACTTGAAGGAAAAAGCAAGTCCGGGAATGTTTTTCCAATAGAACTCGTCCTGAGCCAAATTAACATAGACGGTTCTCTCCTCCTCTCCGGAACGATACGCGACATCAGCGAAAGGAAGAAGTCCGAAGAGACGATAGAAAAGCTCGCTTACTACGACCAGCTTACGGGACTCCCTAACAGGACTCTCTTCCTGGACCGCTTAAAGCAGTCGATCTCGAGAGCCAAGCGTTACGACACTCTCCTCGGACTCCTCTTCATGGACTTCGACCATTTCAAGAACCTTAACGACACCCTCGGACACGTTATCGGCGATAAGTTTCTAAAGGCTGCGGCAGAAAGGCTTGAGAAATTCTCCCGCTCTTCGGATTCTGTGGCGCGGGTCGGCGGGGACGAGTTCGTGATCTTCGTGGCCGACCAGGAGGATCTAAGCGGCATCATGGTGGTGGCCGGGAAGGTAGCTTCGATCTTCAAGGAGCCTTTTGAGATAGACGGGCATGAGTTTTTCGTGACTGCTAGTATAGGCGTAAGCGTCTACCCACACGACGGGGAAGAGGTTACAATGCTTATGAAGAACGCCGATACCGCCATGTACAAGGCAAAGGACGAGGGAGGGGGAACATTTCAACTTTACACCCCTTCCATGAACGCAAAGGCCCTTGAGAGGCTTAAGCTTGAAAATATACTCCGCAGGGCGTTGGACAGAGAAGAGTTCTATCTGGATTACCAGCCGCAGGTCGATACTGAGACTTTCAAAGTAGTCGGAGTGGAAGCGCTCCTTCGCTGGCGTAATGAGGAGAAGGGTCTTATCTCTCCCGCCGAGTTCATCCCCGTGGCTGAGACTACCAGGCTTATCGTTTCCATCGGCGAGTGGGTGCTTAGAGAGGCCTGCGAGCGTATTGTAAAGCTTCACGAAGAGGGGCTGAAGGGACTTAATGTTGCTGTAAATGTATCTCTCTACCAGCTAAAGGATAAGACCTTCATGGATACGCTCACCAGAATACTGGAGGAGACGGGCTTAGACCCGAAATACCTGGAGCTAGAGATAACCGAGAGTGTGGCGATGGATAACGTAGACGACTCGGTAAAGATGCTGAACGAATTAAAGAGCAAAGGTATAAGACTCTCGATAGACGATTTCGGCACAGGGTACTCTTCCCTCGAACACCTGAAGCGGATGCCGATAGACGTTTTAAAGATAGACATGTCCTTTATAAGGAACATCACGGAAGACCTTGACGATAGGAAGATAGTGGAGACGATTGTGAATATAGCCCACGGTTTTAATTGTAAGGTCGTCGCCGAAGGGGTCGAGACAATAGAGCAGTTTAAGGTACTCAGGGGCTTCGGCTGCGACATCATACAGGGCTACCTATTCAGCAAACCTGTTCAGCCTGATGAGTTAAGGGGCGTATATGATGAAATCTTACCGGAACTCATATCATCTGATACTGGCAAGGTCTTAGGGGAGTAACACCATAGTCCCCCCTGTCAATCGCTCCATTCTTAGAGTGAATTTCTAAAAGCTCTGGATCTTCTTAACTGTCCTTCAGGAGTCGCTGGATCTCTTCATCTGAGATGAGATAACCGTCTTTGACCTTGACAACGGTTTCGAAGACATCGCCCTCGGCTATCCAGCGACGGATCGTATATGTTGAGCTGCAAAATATCCGAGCGACCTCTTTTACAGTATAGAACTTTGGCATAAGTAGCAACCTCTTTCAAATATTGATGCCTTTGCTAATTACCCGGCGGCCAGGATTTGACTGGCTAAAGCCGACTTCTCTGGAGCCTGGGCAAGCGTTTAACATGTCGACAAGTTTGTTCAGGTCGAAGTTCCTGTACATCTTAAGTATCTCGAGAGCGGTAGTGGCATAGACCTTAAGGTCAAGCGCCTCGTTCCTTGCCCTGGTCTTTAACCACTCGCGATAGGGAACCCCTTCCTTTACCTGGTGACCACCTTCTCTGCCGTAAGTTGCTTGAAGTACTCCTCATCGAGGCCCCTGTGGAAGTGCATACACCCTGGGCCGAACTCCGTTACCTGCAGCCGCCCATAGACCTGGGCCTTGGACGTATCAGTGCCCACGAAGAATAGTGTCACCTTGCCCTTGTTCTTCTTTGACGGCCTTGTGCTCTATTAACCAGGATTCCTCACCCTTGCCCCATCCCTTCACTATTACCTCAATCCTGTTATCCTGTACGTCAGCGCTGGTGGTGACCACCCCTACCTACGCCCATTGGCACCTCGGGACTGTACTCCTCCCGGCGGCTAAAGAGGACGTTATCGCTTACCTGAAGCCCCTATGTCTCGGCTGGCCGGGTGTTGGTCCACCTCTTTAAGAGCGAAGGGTCCTTGTCTATGTCAAATTTCTTCTTCGCCTTCAGAAACTCAAGCACTATCTCACGCCAAGATTTACATTCGTAAGGACTATAGAATGAAGAGAGGTGATATGACCTGCCCCCCAAAAACTGGTCCATGTTTTATGTTAAAATCATGGATTTAAAAGGAGGGGGAAACTCCGTGTGGGTTCGATTCCCACCTCCGGCACCAATAAAATCAACATGTTACGCTCTTTCCTCTTTCCCCAACTTCCCTAAAACCCCCTTGCGGACTTATTGCGGGCTTGTTTGTGTGTGGTTTCTACGCTCCCGAGACTATAATATTTTCTTCTCTGTATGATTTTCTTTTTGAGGCATAAGTGCTGACAATAAATGAAGGCAGGAGTACAGTCAAGTCAGATGATTACCATTTGCCAACTATAAGGTTTGTCTCAAAATTGCCGATAATAGATATAGACTTATTATGAAGCGTAATGATATAAATTCGTATTCGAGGAGCTAAGAGCGCTTAACTCGGTGTCCACTAAACCGGGGGAAGTCCAGTGGTTGTTTTGATGCCCTCATCTATACTAATAAGTTCAATACTATAATCGTCCTCAAACTCCTTATAGAGTGACAGCAAATCCATAGCATTTCTTCCAAACCTTGAAAGACTCTTAAAAATTACAATTTCAAACTTACCAGCCCTTGCATCCTCACGCAATTTATCAAGTCCAGGGCGATCGACATTTGCACCGGAGACACCCTCATCCCTGCACACCTTAACCAGGTCAAACCTGTGAGCAGAAGCATAGCTACGGATTGAATTCTCCTGTACTTTCAATGATGCTCCCTCACGCACCTGGTCAAGTGTGGATACTCGGATATAGCCTGCCACTTTGATTTTTCTTTTAGAATTAGACATACCTCCTCCTGTTAGAAAAATCTATGAGAATTGAGAATAAGGTATATTAATCAATTTTTAGTACATTATTTTTCTATAGGTTAACCAGGCATGGAGCCTCCATCACCTTCGAATCTGTCACTAATTTGTCATTTACAGAATGCTATAAATAACTCATACCTAAAACTAGGTGGCTTATTAACCAGAGCATAAGTTTGGTTCAACGCCTAAGAGGTAACAAAACATGCTAGGAGAAAACAATGGGGCTAATCACATGGAGTGACGAGCTTAGCGTTCAGGTTGAAGTGATAGACAAGCAACACAAGAATTGGATTGGAATATTCAACAAGATGCATGAAAGCATGTTGAGTGACAATTACAAGGCTTTTAATGCGAAAATGGAAGAATATGTAAGAGAGATGATAGATTATACAGACTTTCATTTCCTCTTTGAAGAGGAATACATGAAGAGCATTAACTATCCTGGCCTTAATGAGCATATGAGGAAACACAAAAAAATTAAGGATATTCTTGGCGAGGCTGCAAGAGATATCCTCACAGGTAAAATGACTCTGAAGTCAAACTTCTTGAATATGACTAGGAACTGGCTTTTAGATCATATAATGATAGAAGATAAAAAATATTGCATCTACGCCGCTCAGAGGGAAGCCCACGCGAGAGGCAACCTTGTTTAGACTTCAATTGATTTTGCTTGACACGTAATCTTACACCCTATATTATTTATTGTACGGTCCACTGACAAGTTAACTTTAGATACTCACCCGGGCCGGGTTATAGTGTTGTTAACTACATTTGCCCATCATTAAGACCATCAACTCCGCTAAGCGGTACTAGCAACTTACGCAATTATTCTTTCTTAGTTCGCTACTTCTTTCAAAGATGTTCTGTGCTTGAATATTCTACCGAATGAGGTCTTTTCTATATCTTTAAGCCTCCAGTTCATTGGTAGCGCGCACATGTCGATCTTCTCACAGTATACTGGTTCTCCTGTAAAACGTGCCCCGACCCTGCTAAAGAGCTTTAGTGTTTGAGGCATTGGTATATCAGTACGAGAGTCGTCACCTGTCTCAAGGCTGCAGCAGGTATCTCCATACAAGGGAAACCTAAAGTTCCTGATCTTACCAATGCCGGGCCTTTTTGGTTTAACGGAGATATCATCAGCCTGTAGATTCTCTGAGCGTAATTTAGAATATAAGAGATATGCGTCGCATAATTTATCCGTCTCAGGATTCACATTGGTTACAAGGTCTGTAATCCCCCTTGAGAGAGCAAAGTTAATAAGCTCCATCCATAGGTAGAATATTGTTTTTGTACTTCTATATTTATTTTTAACACTAGATCGCGATATTTCGGCAATGCGCATGTTGCTATTCTTATAATTCTTTAGATTGAATAATGCCTCTATAGGCAGGCCATAAAGAGTATTTGTCCTCTGGGCCACCTCTTCATTTGGCAGAATTAGCCTTGCGGCACCGGCAGGCTCACCGTCATAATAAGCCAGAAAATGATAGGTATTGTCTAATACATCAAAGCTATCGCTTTCTAAGCCGTGCATGTCATGGTCTTCAATGTACCCAGTCTCACTAACAAACACATCATACCTTACTTTGAAGCATGTAGTTCTCTTGGACTCTGTTCTCGCCCTTTCAATCTCGATGCTCATTAGAACAACCACCTTTCTTGTAAAAATTAAGCTACAGTTCGGCAAGCTTCCCTGGAAGGATCTGTGATGGGTCCTACGTCAGGGAGGTTGGCTACGCTTGAGTTGATCTTCTTTAAGAGAGCTCCCATCAAATCCTTATCACCGACGGTAAGATAGTCGCGTACGGAGTCACGGAATTCGCCAAACCCCATGTCGCAATGTCTGGCCATCAGGGCGGCATCTTCCATGACCTGTGTAATGATCCCACTCTTCTTCCTACCTTCTTCTTCTACATACCTGGCAAAGTTATCTGACTCCACTGCAATCTCATGAAACTTTTTCCCATTAATTTCATATCCAAGCGGCTTCCACTCAGTCGGTGGATAGAAAAGATCTGGCGTGAAGGACATCAGTTGATCAAAGTAATCGTCATCCAATTTAATACCGAAGCTCTCCGGTTTATCACCCCAAGCACTTCTGGGAGTGACTATCGGCGGACAAAAGGTCGCCACATTTGCGCCGGAGCGCATTATAAAGTCAAAGGTGTCCTTCCTGGTCCTTTCCGTCTCGCCGGGGGTTGGATAGACGTAACTCGTTACAACAAAGAGTCCGTGCTTGCGGGCCTCTTTTATGATCTTAACGGCCTTTTCCAGGTTCAGGCCTTTATTGATGACATTATCTACGACATACTGATTTCCCGATTCTATTCCGACAAAGAGTGAAAAACACCCGGATCTCTTTAAAGATTTAAGGCACTCAGGCGTAAGGCTTGCAATATGGCTGATCAGTGCGTACTCAACTGGAATTTCCCTCTCGATGATCTTATCCGCAACATCTTTAATCAAGGGGCCTGGAGTATTGGAGTCTCCGTTCCTGAAGACGCGCGACCCGTGGGTTTTGGCAACATAGTCGAACTCTTCTAGTATTCTGTCGGGGCTCTTACTTCTGCGGCTGGAGCCGCTTTTATTAGAATGTCCGCAAAAGTTACACTTATTGGGACACCCCCTGCTGAACTCCGAGATGAATACTTTAAGCTTTTTGTCGCCTTCCATTGCAGGGTAGACGGATGTGTCATAGATGGGAAAAGAGTCGTTCAGGTCTTCTATCCTCTTCTCCGGCGTCTCTATTATCTGTCCGTCCTTTTTTATAATCAGGTTATTTATGGTATCGAGCTCGCGGTTGTCGACTGCGTAGTCTGCAAGACCAATGATGCTCTCCTCGCCCTCTCCATAAACAAGGACGTCAAAGACATCAGTGACCTTATAGATTCTATCCCTGAAATAATCTACATGGGGTCCTCCTGCGAAGATTTTGATATCAGGTCTCATACTCTTTATCTTCCCGGCGAGCTTGATGGTATTTACGAAGCTTTTTCCCGTCCATAGCTTGAAGGCGATAAAGTCTATCTTTCTTTGCTTAATTATCCTGCTTAGCTCATCGGCCTTCTCGGCTAGATTTTCTTCCAGTATTCCTTCAAGGCGGCCATATAAGCTCTTTAGCTCATCAGCGTTATCGCTCGGAGACTCTCGCAGGTTACGGAGCCTTATACCGTACTCATTAGGAAGAAGGTCCATTATGTCGAGTGTGTTGTAGTCAAGGATCAACGTTTCATGACCGTATTTAAGTAGAGACCCAGCCAAGACGGCGAGCCCGTTATCCGGCATGAATGCGTTTGGTGTTGAAGGATAACCGCAGTAGTTGATCAGTAAGCTTCTGCTTTTCATATCTCAATCCCCGCTAGGTTTTAGGGTCCCATTAGAGCGTTTGAAGCGGATTACTTAGTACACGCATCTTGTGTCAGGCGCTTCAGCGCAGTTTAGAGAAGAATTATGGTTTCTAATGTTTAGATAACAGGGGGGAAGTTACAGATGATTTACAGATTGGGGGAATAGGAAAACAAAAAAGGCAAGAGAACGTAATAGCTCTCTTGCCTTGCACTTGACTGTTCGGTTGTTAATTATGAAATGTTAATGTTATGGAGTATATATTATTTAGGTCTTAAGTGGTTAGTAAGGCAAGAGTGAAGCTCAAATTTCTGATGGATGCATATTTCTACTTATATACGATCTTTTTTATTGGATGATTTTGTTGTCTGTTTTTGATGTCGAATGGAAGGATAACTATACGTAGATTGTCCATCTCGCTTATAAAAATGTTTTTTCTGGCAGTTGATAAATCTTTCGTAGAGCTCACCGCTAGAACTGTCTATTTTAATTCCACTTCGGTATATTTCAATTGCCTTATCTATTTCCCCGGCCTCTTCACATTTAGATGCGGCAGCTATGAAGGAACGAATAACTCTGTTTTTTCTGCGTTTATTGATCCTCATTGCTTCAGGGATCTCATCGAAGACCGCATCAAAGCCATCGTTCCATATACTAAGAGTATGTTCCAAAAATAAAGTTAGATCATGAAGTGTACTTCTGGCACTTACGTCATCTAATTTACCCATCATAGCGTCAAAGGCCCAGATATCGATACAGCAATGGCGCGGGTTAAGGGTTAGCGTTCCATCTTTAACTAGTAGGGTGTTATCAACAACAAGCAAGCGTCTGAGGCGTGTTAATGTAGTTGTGAAAACATTATATGCCGCATCACCATCGGCATCCGGCCATAGTATGTCTGATATTCTGTGTTCAGGAACATTCCGCCCTCCAAAGATAATTAGTAACTTAATCATATCGATCGGTATCTTCGGTGGTTTCCTGCTATACTGAAGGGGCTTCCCGTCAATCTCAACCTCCAGCCCGTCCGCTATGGATATCTTTAGACGCCAGGGCCAGTTTTTTAGATGCAAAGGAGGTTTCTCCGGGAAAAGATCGTGAATTCTGATAAGCCTACAGGTGTACTCAACCTCTATCTCTTCCTCAAGCGCAAAAACACAGAGCTTAGCCATAATATCAGGATGCCACATATGAAAATTCACATACCCCTTCATGCGTCCGATGCTCATTGCCTTTTGGAGTGTTTCTGCCGCCGGCCTTCTATTACCGGAGTCAAGGGCGAAGTAGGCGTTAAATAAATGTGCAATATACTCAATAATGGTGCTGCCGGTTGACCTCGCGAGTTTAAGGGCGATTCCAGTCTCCTTGTCTGCTCTTTTGTCTTCTCCAAGCATATAGCATATAAGCGCCATGCTTGTATGAGTCATGGCTTCTGCAAATGGTGAGCCGACTTTGATTGAAAGGGCCATGGATACTTTTTCATGCTCCAGCGCTCCAGCAAAGTCATTTATTAAGAGCTTATGGCAGGCTACTATATGGTGATAGTACGATGCACAGAAACGCATCCTCTTATTTAAGACCGCATCCGCCTTTTTAATATACTTACTTGCCTGGTCAAGGTCTCCGCTTGTAAGAGAGCTGACGGCGCCATGACCGTAGAAGAAATAATCGAAGATTTTTATTCCTGTATTTTCTGATGTTTCAAGGCCTTCGGTAACGCTAGTAATGCACTCTTTGAATCTACCGAGAAACCAATTATTCAATGACTCGCTAAGTTTAATCGATAAGAGCGATAAAGGAGTATATTCATTATGACGGAACTCCTTTGAAAGCTCTTCTATAATGAGGTTCGCCCTCTGCAAGTCTCCTGTCCATATAAGGTAATCCACAAGGCAGAGGCCGAATCTAGCTTTAATATTCGGCTCAGGGATTTCATTGAAGAATGTATAGGTCTTTTCTGCCCAGCGGCCCATATCTGGATGCTCAGGTGCTCTGAAGGATAGTGCTAAAAAAATAAAAAGCGTTACACGGGCCTCCACTTCTTTAGAGGGAAAAGAGGGGTATTTATGTAAAATATTTTCAAGCATACTTATCCAGTGGTCCAGCGGCTTAAAATCATCAAATGCGTGTATAATAGAATCAGCAACTCCTGACCAACTCAAATACAAGCCTTCAGGATTATCTGCTTTATAGAAGATATTAAAGGCCGTCTCAAAACTACCTTTACTAATGTTTTGATCATAAGGGAGAAAGCAGTTACCTTTCCAGAAAAGTAGCCATGGATTTTCGGTAAAGATATCCTCCGGCAACAGATCTAACCATTTCATCAGTGTTTTGTGCCTGCCCTGATCTAGCAAGGAAGCGGCTTCTTTGTATATTATCTCAGCGATGGAATCCCACGCTTTAGGCTTGCAGAATAGAGTTACCGCGTGGTCGAGCTGAAGATCTGCGGCCAGAAGCTCAGCGGCTTTCTTTGAGTACTGAGCCATGTCGCTTGAGCTTCTGGCCCCGCTCAAACGCGTTAAAAGAAATTCGCGGAAGAGTGGGTGAAACTGATAACGCGTTTTAGCGCCAAGATGCTTATGGATAAAATAGCTTTTTTTATTAAGTGACTCCAATATGCGTGAAGAGAGTTGATTTCCTGTTAGAGCCACGGCCATCTGTACGGTCATGCATGGAAGAAGAGATGTTAAAACCAGAAAAGCTTTTTCACTGTCTTTAAGTTTCTGGAAGAATTGGTCTGAGAAGTACTCAAAGACTTCATAATGATCTTTATCTTGAAAAAATTCATACGGAAGACTCTCCGACTTTTCGCTTTCAAGCAGCAATACTAGGCCTGCTACCCATCCATCAGTTTTCAAGAGAAGGCTTCTTACTCCGGCATCTGAAAGATTCTTTTTCCCTTTGGTTGATGCAATGCCATATGCCTCGTCTGTGGTTAAGCGGATATCTTCCCAGGTAACAACCTCCATTAATTGTTTTAACCTTAGCCTTGAAAGGATTGGTGGTGGAGATGACCTGCTTATAATAATTATGTTTACTCCTTTTGGTATGCAGCTAAGAGCATTATGAATTATTTCATGCAGGATAGAAGTATAAGGTGCTTCCTGGTAATTATCAAAGACGATAAATGATTTAATATTAATTCGGCGATACATTTCTGAGAAGTATTCTTGAGTAAAGGCTGGAAGTCCAAAGATGTACTCTGGAGTAAGGTGTGGCAGGGGCTTTTTTCTTCTGGGATTTGCATTGAATGCGGAGAGTCCTAAATAATGAAAAAATGTAGCTGGGTCTGCATCATTTGAGTCTACTTGATACCATAAGCATGGTAATTTTCTGGACTCTACGTAGCTACTGATAAGGGTTGTTTTTCCTGCTCCTGGCGGGGCTGTGAGCCAGATGAGAGGCTTGCTTCTGCACTCGTCCAATATGTTAAAGAAAGTATCACGATAATATATGTTTTCTTGTTGTGGTCGGCTTATCTTTGCCTGGGAAGCAACTTGGCTCTGCATCAATAACCTATTTCGTTGTCTAAGCGAACTTACGTCTGAGCTGTAGCCATATTGTAACCCATCTTAATAGAAATTCTTAATATTTCAATTAAATTGGTCTTTAAAAACGTTATTGTCTGTAGTGGGCAGTAGATAGAGTGCTGACATGAGTTGATTTTCTGTGATTTTATAGTCTCAAACTTATCTGTTATACTCATGACCTGCTAATTGTTCAATGAAGAGGGAAGTACTTAATGAGATTAGCTCTCAGACAATGCTGGGAGAGAGACGTTAGTACGGAGGTGCATTCTACAAGATGAAATACAAGAATCAGCAAATGTTCTGCTATATGCACTATTCAAAAGGTTAACATGTCACCCATGAGCGCACTAGGGTATAACAGGCCATATCAAAACTTAAGTCTGCCTTAAATGCTTGAAGACCTTTCCCATACTAAGAAATTAGTGTGATAACCTGGATTGCACCCCATCCCACCCGTGATAGAATTGGGATAAACTCAGCTAAACTCTATTAACTCAGGTCAACTCAATCAACTCTATAGAAAATTCATAAGCATCTGATTTCATGGTAAAAAAGGGGAAACCAGAGTAAAATCAAGCCCTTACAAAAACGTTATTTTTAAACTTAAAATCCCGAGGGGGAAACTCCGTGTGGGTTCGATTCCCACCTCCGGCACCAATGAAAACAACAGCTTATGGCGGGCATCGTGTAGTTGATGGCCGCCTTTCTTTTCCCCAAGTCATTTTGTCCCATCTTTGTCCCATGTTTATTTTTTATGAATATATAAAAAGGGCACCCATCTCGTGAAAGATGGGTGCCCTTTACTTGTATGAGTCTAAGCTTGATTCCGAATTTAGCAAAAGGTTGTTTAGCTTAAGGTGTAGACTTCACCTCCTATAATGCATTTATGTTATAAATATCTTAGGAAGGGACTTTGCCCTTCCTAATAAGGGCAGGAGAACTTAAGCTTCACCTGGGTATTAGAACCCTTTTTGTAGTGTGTTCCCTGCTTCCCAAAACCATGATTAGTTGGTTGGGCCTTTGAGCCCTTGTCAAGATGGAGGTTTGGTCGGGAGGCGCTTCCTGCCTTATAACAACGCTTAACTTAAGGAGGTGTTGCCGTGCCCAATCTCTATGTAGGCATAGATGTGTCCAAAGATTTATCTACCGCCCAGGGGTTGGATGCCGAGGGCAATAAGGTCTTTTACCTAGAGTTTGCGATGACCGCCGAGGGGTTCACCAGGCTCTATAAGGCTGCGATGGCTGTTTGTAAAAACACATCTGATCCGGTCTTAGCCGTGGAGTCCACAGGCTGCTATCACCTCAACCTCTTTTCTTTCCTCACCGGTAAGGGATTCAGGTGCTTTATTATAAACCCCCTGCTCATTGCCAACTTCTCGCGCCTTTCGCTCAGGAAGACCAAGACGGACAAGAAGGACGCGATGAGCATAGCTCAGTTCATTCTTCTTCACAGTGACACCCTTATGGAGACAGAGCAGTCCGAACTGTTTCAAGACCTGAAGGACTTTGCCAGGGAGCATGAGTCGCTTACAAGCCTCATAGCCGCCATGAAGAACGATATACGGAGAATGCTCCAGATAACGTTCCCTGAGCTTGAGTCCATGTGTAATCTCTTTTCCCAAACGATGCGCAGCTTCCTGATGAAGTATGCGTCAGCCCGAAAGATCAGGACTGCCAGACACGGAGCGATTGCAAGAGCTCTCACTCACAAAGATGGCAGAAAAAAGCCGCCAGTTCCTCACACCGTTCTCATAGAGGCTGCAAAGGCCTCTGTAGCGGCCGGAGGTACTGCAAAGGAGATGCTACTGCCCGATAAGCTAGCCACCCTTGAGTATATGATTGAAAGAAAAAAGAGTACCTCAAAAATGCTTGTGGAGCTCTGCCAGGGAACGAGGGTTGAGGATATCGAGATCATAAAATCTATTGGGGGCGTAAGGGACACAACGGCCTCATCCTTCATCGCCGAACTCGGAGACTGCAACAGGTTCAAATCCTACAAAAATCTCATTGCCTTTGCGGGGCTCGACTCATCGACACACAAGTCCGGCAAGTTTGAGGGGAAAAGCAGGATATCCAAAAGGGGGAATCGCCACCTCAGGCGCATAATATACATGATGGCCTCATGCATCGTGCGCAAGGACAATGTCTTCAGAAGTTACTTCCAAAAAAGGAAGAGAGAAGGGCTTTCTTATAAAGAAGCTGTCATCGCAACTTCGCATAAACTCATACGAGTTCTTCATAGCATGCTCTTGAGCAGAACACACTATAAGGAGGTGATGCATAATAGTTGACTACGAGTGCGCATGTCAGAGGAAACATGAAAATATTGATTTTAATAGTAACTATTAAATCCTCTGGACTGGCTTTAGGGTGGCAGGTCAGTTTGGGATATATCATGTTGTTGTTAACTGCCAGTGCCGGTACACTGAAAGTCTTTGGTTACTAGCCAACCGGTACAGCCACCATAGCTATCATACATATTGCAGACCCGGATGACGCCACCAAAGGCCTCTGCGCCGCTGTAACCCCAAATCTTGCAGCGTGAACCAGCAATGAGGATCGCCTCTTGCTCATCGACCTGAGGTACTTCGAACATTCCATATTCATACGATAGACGCACAACTGCATCGGAGCGACTACCACCAGTAGCAGACCAATGCTTCGTAGCTGCACAGCCAGAAAGCAGGAGCACAGACATGGCTACTACTGTCAATAAAATTCTCATACATTCCCCCTTCTGTTTCTCTGTTACTACAAGGTCACGCCCAGCATCTGGACAACACCGGTCCAATGAACCTCGAACCCACTACGAATTAACATCTCTCTGACGAGCTGTTCAAATTGTATCCCGTCTGAAGGTAGTGACCTGCCCCCATTAGTCGGTCCACCCTTAGAGTGAATTTTCTCCACCTATTGACTGTCCCCCGAAAACCGTACCAGGCAAAATGTCAGATTTCCGGCTTCTTTAAGCTGCGTCTCCGGCCTCTTTCTGGGCCGATATTTCGGCAAAATAAGCTGGGGTCATGTCGCCCAGAGAACTGTGAGGGCGGTACTCGTTGTAATCTCTCCTCCAAGCCTCTATCTTATCCCT
>JAJCZL010000033.1 GCA_029262415.1 Deltaproteobacteria bacterium
TTCTTTGCCGACTGACGGTTTACCCTGGCAACAACATCGTCCGAGAGCAGCTCGTGGAGCCTGTCGGAGTGTAGAAAGAGAAACACCCGATAAAGCTCCGGGTACTCGGTGTAAAAATCGTAGAAAAAGTTCCACACCGCCCGCACCTTACGATCAGGACGGCGCCTGGACGATCGAATCTTAGTAAAGCGCTCTTCGAACAATTCCATCGCTTGAAAGAGCAACGATATGTAGAGTTCCTCTTTGCTGCGGAAATACAGGTAAATCGTACCGGGGCTGAGTTCACAGCCGTCGGCGATCTGTTCGATGGTCGCCTGCGTGAACCCTTTCTCGGCGAATATACGACGAGCCGCAACGAGGATCTCGGTGCGCCGTTGCTCACGCTCACGGGCACGCCGTCCCTGTCTTCTCTCCATTACATCCATTCGATCCGGCTCCTACCTGTTGAGTGCAATAGGTCCCTCAGCCCCCGGGCTCGACTACGACGCGCACTACCCCACCGTCCTTGGCGGCTAGGTGTTGCAAGGCATCGTTGGCACGCTTGAGCGGATAGCGTGCGGAAACAGACGCGCTCAAGTCTAGACGTCCGGCGGCGATAAGATCGTAGAGATCGGTAATATCGCTACGGTCCATGCCGAACGAACCTAGCACGGCCTGTTCGCGACCGACGAACGCCATCAAGGGCGGAAGCGAGGGACGCCCGGTCCCTACGCCGGCGATGACCGCACGGCCGGCCTTGTCGAGAGAGCGAATCGCAAGTTCAACGGTGTCGGCGCGACCGATGAACTCCAGTGCCAGGTCGAGCCCCCTACCACCGAGGTGCCTACGAATGTGCTTGGCGACGTCACCTTCGGCCGGGTCCAAACTGAGGTCGGCACCGACGCTGACGGCGCGATCGCGCGCGGCTGCATTTACGTCTACAGCGATGATCTGTGCCGCGCCCATCATACGCGCGAGCATGACCGCGTGGGTGCCGAGCCCGCCGCACCCAAACACGCCGACGGTCTCTCCGGCGCGAAGCCTGCCGCGCGAACGCAAGGCGTGAAAAGGTGTAGCTACGCCGTCTGTAACGATCGCCCCGACGTCGAAGGGTACGCCGTCGGGGAGCACCATGACCGACCGGGCCGGTACTGCTACGTACTCGGCCAACGCTCCGTCGCGTGCCATACCGTAAACCTGCGACACCTCACACAGAGACTCACGGCCGGCGAGACAAAACCGGCACGCCCCGCAACAAGCAGAGGGAAAAAGAGCGACCCGATCTCCCTTCCGTAAACCGGCGACATCGCTACCGATCGCCGCAATGAGACCGGCCGCCTCGTGGCCCAACGTTATCGGTGTGCGCATTACCGGCAAGTCGCCGTCTACGGCCAGGTGCAAATCGGTACCACACAATCCACATGCGCTGACTTTGACGAGCAGCTCCTGCGCACCCACATCGGGCACCGGAACCTGCTCGACTCGTAAGGGTTCGCCCGCTTTGATTAACCGTGCAGCAAGCATACTCGCCATGACGTTCTCCTCCTATCGCTCTTGGGGTCGCCGATCACCTTTCGCTGTTCGCAGGTGTTGATGCAGCAATCGTGTAGTTTGACCGCCTGAAGGGCTGCTCTCATAGATAAACCTCCTCCTATTCCGTCTCACTGGGAGACGGTGCCAGACACGACCCCAGAAGGTGGTCCCACAACGGGAACGACACATTGAAGTTTCCACGAGCCATGAGCGCGGGGTCGTGATGCCTCCTGTGGTGGATACGCACCCAGCGAACCAGGGATCTGCGTCCGATCCACGACTCGGGCGGAAAGTGATGGATGGTATGGAACCATTCGTAGACCAAGTAGTAGGCCAGGATGCACGCGTAAAACAGGTATCCGAGATCAGGCGAAACTACGCGGCCGAGTACCATTGCAACCGGCACATTCGCAATGAGAATCGCGGGTAAGAACCACCACGGGAACAGGATGTAGTAGAGTTCGGAAGCATCTCGGATGACCATCGACTGCTCGGTGTAAACAACGTGATGCTCGAGTGTGTGGCGTTGGTAAAGAAGACCTAAAAAACGGGTACGATGGTGCATCGGCCCACGGTGGATCCACCACTCGAAGCCGTTCGCGAACACAAAAAACCCGACAAAAAACAACCACAGCCCCGGCGTGGCCTGGTCGATTCCGCGCAGGAGCAATCGGATAGTCAGCAGCGCGACGACGTTGATCAAAACGAAGTGCGCGTACCCAGAGTACCAACGCGGAATTGCGGCAAGAAGCTCTCGGCGCTTTTCTTCTATCGGCATAACGTTTCTCCCGCTTGCTTCACTTACGCACCGGGCGGCTATTTCACGAGATAGCGGGCGATGGTTTCGCGCTGAATCTCGCTGGTGCCCTCGCCTAGTTCGAGGACTTTACAATCGCGGTAAAAGCGTTGTGCGGGGCTCTCGCTCATGTATCCCTGGGCGCCGCACAGGTGCAGAGACCGCTCGCACGCCCAGGTAGCGGTCTCGGAGGCGAACAGCTTGGCCATGGAGGCTTCCTTGTCGAAGGGCTTACCCGCGTCGACGAGACGCGCCGCGGCCAGTGTGAGCTGCCAAGCTGCCTCCAGGCGCGTAGCCATGTCGGCGAGCGTAAAGCGAACAAATTGCTGCTTGACGAGCGGCGCGCCGAACTGAACGCGCTCACGGGTATACGCAGCTGCATTCTCCAGCGCGGCGCGGCCGAGCCCGACACCGAACGATGCGGCCGCGATGCGGCCCAACACCAGTACCTTCATGGCGGCGAGAAATCCGCTGCCTTCTTCGCCAAGCCGGTTGCTCACAGGTACACGGCATCCATCGAAGACGATCTCCGACATTTCCGAAGCGCCCATCCCCAGCTTCTTCATCGGTTTGCCGGTACTCACCCCTTCGCGGGTGCGTTCGACCAAGAACAAAGACATCCCTTTGAGGCCTTGGTCGGGAGCGGTCGAGGCTACCACGACCATGAAGTCGGCAAAGGGGGCATTGGTGATGTATAGCTTGCTCCCGTCCACCACGTATTCGTCGCCGTCGCGGCGAGCGCGCGTGGATACACTGGAAACGTCGGCGCCGGCACCCGGCTCGGCGTAGGCCCAACACCCCACAGCAGTCCCACGCAGGGCGGCCGACAAGACTTCATGATGCGATTTGTCGCCAAGGTGAAGAAGTGCGCTGCACGCGAGAGCGGTATGGACGTAGATCCCCAGCGCGGCTCCCGCCGAGCCGCGTGCCAACTCAGAGCACAGTATCGCGTAGAGGACCGATCCTCCGCCACTGCCGCCCACCGACTCGGGAAACGCGGTTCCGAGCCAACCCAGCGCGCCCAATTTTTCGAACAGCTCACGCGGGTAACGTTCTTCCTGATCCCATCGGCTCGCGTGGGGAATGACTTCGCGTTCCACGAAGGCACGCACCTGTCTTTGCAATTCGGCTTCGTCGTCTCGTAGCAACGCATCGGTCATACGCCCGTCTCCGGTGGAAGTGAGTAGTAGTAACGCCCGGCTTGCAGTTTCATTTTCCTGTAAACACCGGCTTTCGCTTCTCTCGGAACGCCGCCAGTCCTTCCCGGTGGTCCTCGCTTTGTAAGCACTGCACCTGAGCGAAGATCTCATAGTCGAACTCGCCCTCCATCGTGTAGTCGAGCGAGCGGCGGATCGCCTTCTTCGTGTAGGCGAGCGCGCGCGGCGGACCGTCGGCCAGACGCCGGGCGAGCTTGTCAACCGTTTCATCGAGTTGGTCGGCGGGTACTACCCGGGTGACGAGACCGATTCGCTCGGCCTCTTCGGCGTCGATCAGGCGACCCGACATCATCAAGTCGGTAGCTCGCCCGAGCCCGACCAGGCGCGGCAGAAAGTATCCCGCCGACATGTCGCAGCCGGCAAGTCCGATGGGGACGAACGGTGCCCCTAATCGGATGCCGGCGGCGGCGATGCGAAAGTCGCCGGCCATGGCCAACCCCAAACCTCCGCCGACGGTGTCGCCGTGCAGACGAGCAATGACCGGTTTTTCCAGAGAACAAATCGCGCGGACAGGATCGAGGTAGTGGTCCACGATCTTCTCCCACTCGGCGGAGTCCCTGGGGATCATCTCGCGCTGGTCGGCGCCGGCACAGAATACCCGCCCGGCGCCGGCAAGAACGATCACCCGAGCCTGTGAATCCGTGGCAAGCTTGCCTAACGCGGCTATAAGTTCATCGAGGGTCGGAATGTCTATGACATTGAGACGGTCGGGCCGGTTCAACGTAATGGTGCCGATGCCGTCGTCGACCTCGACCTGTATGGCGTCATTCATGACTCACAACTCCTTTGACTACGCTTGGATTCCGAATACGCGCATCGCGTTGCTGCGCAGGATCTTTTCGTTGACCTCGTCTGAGAAGCCGAGCTTCAGCACATCGTCGTAGGCACGTTTGAAGTCACACAGAGGGTAGTCCGTCGCCCAAATGACCTTGTCTTGTCCGTAGCCCCCCGCGTATTTTTTGAATGACTCGGGCCAGCGCGATGCATAGCGGGCCGATGTCTCGACGTAGAGATTCGGATGCTTCCAGGCCAGAGTCATCATTTCCTCGTGCCAAGGTTGGCCGAGATGGCAGCCGAGAATCTTCAAATCGGGGAAGGCTAGGGCAACCTCGTCGAGGTAGATCGGACGACCGCATTCGCTTGGAAGTAACGGCCCCGTATGCCCGACCTGAATCGCTACAGGAACGCCGAGTTCGCAGGCTTTGATGTAGACGGGCCAGTACATCTTGTCGACGGGTGGCGCCCCCGTCATATCGTTGCCGTAGGCGTAGGGCTCGAGACGAATGCAACGCAGCCCGAGGTCGCCTACCAGGTATTCAACGCGCGCGGCCACCTCCATGGGTTTTCCGCGCGGGTCGATGGTGCCGGCACCGACGAAACGGTCGCGGTGTGCGCGCACTGTTTCGGCGACGGTTTCGTTCGAGCAAATCTCGAAGCCGCCGTACCCAAACGCCGACAGTACCAACCATTCGGTGTCAGCCGCGTCCATCTCAGCAAGCACTTGCTCGACGGTAAACCCAGCGTTAAAACGCTCGGCGACGCCGTAACGCTCAAAGATAGACCAGAACTGTTGCGGCCATTTGTCACGAGTACCGGCGGGTATAAGTGTTGCCCACGCATCGACCGCTCCGATTTTGTAGCCCATTTGTTTTCTCCTCTAACTAACGCGCTGTCGCCATTTTGGCGATAATCTCTCTCATCACTTCACTCGATCCCGCTCCAATGGTGAAGGCCGCTACGTCGCGATACAGGCGGCACACCAGGTAGTCCTCCATGTAGCCGTAGCCGCCGTGAATCTGTAAAGCTTCGTCGGCTACACGCTTGACCGCACCGGCCGTAAACAGTTTCGCTATGGAGACTTCACGACCGGCAGCTTCCCCGTGGCTCAGCAGATAGGCCGCCGAGTAGGTAAGTTGCCTGGACGCCTCGATCAACACTTCAAGATCGGCCAAGCGGTGGCGCCAAACCTGGAAGTCGATGATCGGTTTTCCGAAAATGTTTCGTCCAGATCCGTACTCGTAGGCGAGCCGATACAATTGGGTCATCAGTCCGCAGGCCAAGGCCGATAAGACCAGCCGTTCGCCTTGGAACAGATGCATGATCGCCTTGAACCCGTCCCCCTCACTGCCGAGAAGATTGGCACGCGGCACACGGCAACCGTCGAAGAACAGTTCAGCGGTATCGCCCGCGTGGTTGCCCATTTTCTCGAGCTTACGACCAACTGAGAACCCGGCGATATCGGTGGGACAGACGATGGTGCTTATTCCCGATCCACCCTCGCCGCCGGTTCTAACCGCCAGCAATATGAAGTCGGCTCTTGTTCCGTTCGTGATGAAAATCTTACTGCCGTCAATAACGTACTCGTCGCCTTCGAGCCGAGCCGTAGTTCGTAGGGCGGCAACGTCGGATCCTGCCGACGGTTCGGAGATACCAAGCGCGAATATCTTTCGGCCGGCGATGGCGTCGGGGAGAAAGCGTTGTTTTTGTTCCTCAGTACCGAGCGCGGTAACGATCGAGGTAGCCAATTCGCATTGCACCATGAGGTTAACCGCTGTTCCTACGCTGCCGCACTGGACCAGCTCCTCGCACAGAATCGCGGTGTAGGTGAAATCCAAGTCGCTGCCGCCGTACTCGGCCGGGTGACGCACTCCTAGGTAACCGAGTTCGCCGACGCGCGTGAAAAGCCCGCGCGGAAAGATTCCCTCGCGTTCCCACTGGTCGGCGTTCGGCACCATCTCTTTCTCGACGAACGAGCGCACCGAACGCCGGAAGCTCTCGTGCTCTTCTCTAAAATAGGGACTCAGCTTGGCCATGACTTTATTGGACTCCGTGCACGGAACTTTCCACCCCGTGCCAGTACGGTTTGCGAACCTCGCGCCGTAGAATTTTTCCCACGGGACTTTTGGGGAGATCGGCCGCAAAGCACATTTCTTTCGGCGTCTTGAACCCCGGCAAAGATGAACGGCAATGAGAGATGAGTTCGGTCTCCGACACCGACGCTCCAGGCCGCTGTACAACCACAGCGACTACAGCTTCTCCCCACCGTTGGTCGGGTCGGCCGATGACGCAACACTCAAGAACCGCAGGATGAGCCTGGAGAACCTCTTCGACCTCTCGCGGAAAGACGTTCTGGCCGCCGGAAATGATCATGTCGTGTTTGCGGTCGCAGATGTATAGGTAGTGGTCTTCGTCGCGTCGTGCGATGTCGCGTGTGTGCAGCCAACCGTCGCGCAACACAGCCGCGGTCTCGTCTTGACGATTCCAGTAAGACGACATCACCCACGGTGCACGCACGCAGATCTCGCCCTCAAGGCCCGGCTCGGACACCGTACGTCCGTTGTCGTCCACCAGCCTTACCTCGGCGAAACCGTCGTTGCAGCGACCAATCGACCCCAAGCGCGCAGGGTTCTCGCCTAGCCAGTGCAAATGTTCGGCTGGACCCATGAGTGTGTTGAGTCCGTAGGCCTCGGTCTGCCCAAACCCGGTAACAAGGCCGGCACGGGGAAAGGCCTGCATGGTTCTGGCTACTAGCCGCGCGGAGGCGGGCGCCGCTGCATACACGATGGTTCTCAACGAGCTGAGGTCGCGGCGTGTTACGTCGGTGTGGTCAACCAACGCCTGCATCAAGGTCGGGACCATGAGCATGATGTTGACGCGGTGGCGTTCGATGGCCGCAAGGATGTCGCCGGCGTCGGGTGCGCATACGATCATGGTTGCGGCGTGGGACCAGCCGGCATCCATCAATCTGCCGCCGAAGTGACTGAGGGCGAACTGCCCCAGAACAACGTCGCCGTCTTGCATCGCCGTCCACTGCGACCAACCGGCGATGGCTGCGGCGACCGCCGCGCGTGAGTGCACAACGCCCTTGGGACGCCCGGTGGTTCCCGAGGTGTAGAGAATCTGCGCGGCAGCGGTGGGATCCGCTTCTGCGCCGAGCGGTTCGGCAGCAAGATCGCACGCGACGGCGTCGTCGTACGCAACCATCCGGCCGCTCGATACGCCGCCCGCCGCTGCGACGGAAATCACACGGCTGACTTGGGATTGATCCAGAAACCGTGAGCAGCGCGGAGCCGCCTGCGCATCGAGGCAAACGACGATTTTGGCTCCGCTGTCGCCGACGATAAAATCGTGGTCGTGATCGGGTAGGAGCCCGAGCATGGGCACGTAGACACCGCCCGCTCGTGCTACCGCACAGACGGTTTCCATGTAGCGGCGACCGTTCCTTTGAATAATGGCTACGCGATCACCCGGAGCGAGTCCGGCGCCGGCCAGATAGGCGGCCAATGAAGAAGCACACCCATCAAGCTCGCTGTACGTTGTCTGGCCATCTTCGTCGATGACCGCGACTCGCTCAGCGTGGCGTTGCGCGGCAGAGGCCAAACACGAAGAGTAGGGATGCTGGATCAAGAATCGCTCCCCTTGCGCGGCGGCAGATGTCGCAAGGCCGGGCCGGTATAGCGGGCACCGAGTTGGGCGGGGATGATTCTTAAAGGAACGCCCGATTGAATCTCTTCCACAGCGTGGGCTACCAGCGCCGGACCGTAGACCAGAGCGCCGAGACCGCCGATCTCCAGGGGATGCCAACCGCGATCGACCATCACGCATGCGATCATCCCCGCGAGATTTACGGGTAAGCTACCGCCTGTACCGCGACGTAGACCCAACGCCCGGGCAATCTCTTCGAGAAGCCTGCATGCGCTTCCCCAAGCACCTGCAGGCTCGACCAATCGCCGCAAAGCAGCAGCGCGCGGCTCGACCTGTTTGTGCAGTGGGTGTCCGAGGCCGGGCAGATATCCCGGTGCCGCCAACCAATGCTCGACGACCGTGTTGGCAGCTTCTCCCGTTTCGAGTGCCGCGCACAACATCTCCGCGCACTGCTGGGGAGACCCGGTCACGGTTCCACTTGCAAGCATGCCGCCGGCTAGCGCCGGGATTACACTCTCGGGCGAAGCAGACGCGGTATAGCGTGCAGCGCATGCTGCCGAGTTGATCAACTGCTGATCGACAGCGCTCTTAAGTACTGCCTCAAGCACCTGGGCATCGGTCTGCGTCGCCAGCTCTCCACGGATGACCAGATGAACGACTTCGACGTAGGACAGCCGTGCGATCACTTCTTCGATCGGATATCCGCGCAACAGTATCTCGCCTTCACCGGCGCGACTGATGGCGGTGCTCCAGTAGTCCGAGTAGTCCCCGGAGGCGACATAGGATCCGATGCTGCGGCGTTTCTTTCCGGCTGCCATGGTCCGCCTATTTGCCCTTGAACCGTGCCGGTCGTTTTTCGGCGAAAGACGCTACTCCCTCACGCGCGTCTTCACTTTGGCGTACCGGTTCGGCAAGGAACTGTTCGAGTCGCAGGCCTTCTTCCAATGAAAGATCGAGCCCGCGCAGAGCGGCCTCTTTCGCAGCTCGCACTGCGAGCGGTCCGTTCGAGCAAATTGTCGCCGCCGTCGACAGCGCTTCGTCGAGTAACCGGCCGGCGGGCGTGATCACGCGGTTGACCAAACCGATCCGCAACGCGGTCTCGGCATCGATAGCCCGTCCGCTCAATATCATTTCCATGGCAATGCCGAGTGGGACGGCGCGAGCAAGACGCTGTGTGCCGCCAGCGCCGGGAACGATGCCCCAGCGCACTTCGGGCAGACCGAAGCTTGCGTGAGGCGAGGCGAAGCGGAAGTCGCAAGCCAATGCCAACTCGAGACCACCCGCCAAGCAATGGCCGTTGACGGCCGCGATGATCGGTTTGAAGATCGGCAGGTTGCGCGTGATCCCACCGAAACCCGGCTGATGTTCCGAGCGTTGCCTGCGCTCGCTCGGGGTAAGCTCGGCGTAGAATTCCCGGACTCGGCGCAGATCGGCGCCGGCGCAGAACGACTTCTCGCCGCTGCCGGTGAGCACCGAAACCCAGAGCTCGTCATCGTCGCGAAAACGCACCCACGCAGCGTTGAGTTCATCTGCGGTCTCCGGATCGATCGCATTGCGCGCCTCGGGCCGGTTGATGGAGATCACGGCCGTGTGCTTATCTACCTCGAAATCAATCGGCATGTCCTTCTCTCTTGTTTGCAAGCACCGGAACAAACACGGGAACTAGAAATCCGTTCTCACGCGGCTCGAGTTCGAGGTTAAGGGTGACGCCTACACGCAGAAGCGTCGGGTCATCGCAGCGGATACCAGCCATCAGACGCGGCCCTTCGGAGAGTTCGACGAGACCGACTACATAAGGGAGAGAGTCGGCAAAAGCCGGATCATACGCACGGTGATAGGTCGCCCATGTAAGCAAGCGCGCGTACCCCGCGCTGTCGATGAACTCGGTGTCGGTGGCCCAACATCTAGGACATATCGGTGCCGGCGGTAACCAGCACTGACCGCAAGCCCGGCAGCTTTGATAAGAGAAACGGCCTTCCCGCAAACGCTGCCAGTAGACGTGCGAGATCGGATCGGGCCTCGGCACCGGTTTGTGGCTCATGCCGCTGTGCTCGCAAGAATCAGTGTCGCGTGAGTGTTGAGTCCGAGTCCGTGGCCGCTGACCAAGCCGAGTCGTGCTTCATCGACTTGACGGTCGCCGGCCTCACCTCGCAACTGGCGCACCGCCTCTACAATATGCAACATCCCCCCTCCGTAGCCTTCGGCGAGTAGGCCCCCCGCTGTGTTGACCGGCAGACTACCGCCGGGGCCGGTCTCCCCGGCGGCAACGAAGGCCCCCGCTGCGCCCGGGCGGCAAAATCCGTAATCCTCGAGTTGCATGAGAACGACGATGGTAAAGCAGTCGTATAGTTCGCATAGATCGATGTCGGCCGGTCCGACACTGGCCATAGCGAACGCGGTCGCTCCCGACCGCGCCGCCGGAAGCTGTCGTAGGTGGCGTGCGTCAAGCATCGGTGCCAAACAGTGGGCTTGGCCCATGCCGGCGATACGCACCGGTGCGGGTCCGTCGGCCGGCAGTTGGCGAGCGGCCGAGACTACGACCGCGGCGCCGCAATCGGAGACCGGACAACAGTCGTACTTGCGCAGAGGCTCGACGACGTACGCGGAGTCCAGATAAGCTTCAAGATTGAGCGGTTCCCTGAACTGGGCGTGTGGGGTTAGAGTCGCATGCGCTCTGGCAGTGACCGCGACCGCGCCCAACTGAGCTTCGGTGGTTCGGTAACGCTCCATGTGCAAGCGTGCGGCCATCGCATGCAGGCCCACCGCTCCGAACAATCCGTGCGTAGCGTCGTCGCCGCGGCCATACTCAAATGTGCCCGGCGCCGATACCGGCGCGTCACCGTAGACGCACAGGCAATGCGTGCACAGGCCGGCTGCGATCGCGTTTGCGGCCCGCTGCACCATTGACACCGAACTCGCGCCGCCGAGAACTTCTGTGCCACAGAGGTTCGGAGACATACCCAGCATTTCTCCGAGTCTGAGATAGTGGGGTGTGATGCCGTCTATGACCGGTTGCGTATAGCCGGGTTCAGCCAACAGACCGTCGACGGCGGCGAGTTCGAGGCCTGCGTCCGCCACCGCGGCTCGGCACGCTTGGGCCTGGAGCGACCAGGCCGTCGCGCCCGCCAGTTTCCCTACCGGGGTTGCTCCGACCCCTGAAATGACCGTGTCAGGCATGACTGAATAGGATTCATAAATTAAATCATGCTCAGTGGCAAGCCTCGACTCCGATCGTCTGAGGTGAACCTGAGGCGGTTCACCGCCGGGCGGATTCCGAGCCCATTCCGGCGTCTTCTGTACGAATAATCGGCCGTAGGATCGCGTGCTGGGCCGCGTACGGGGTGAATCGATCGGCCGGTACCATTTAAAAGAGACTGAAATGGTTTTGGTTCAGCCCGGCCGGGTTTCGCCGCGCGACGGCAGGCATTTTCCTGAAAACTGCGGTTTTCTTGAACAGGAAAACCCGGGTGGGCAGGTCAAGGGGGAGGGCGCGATCTCGGCTGTAAACCATGTGCCCGGTACGGACCCTAGTTTAGCTGGTGCCCAGGGGCGGAATCGCGAGTGCTGCGAGCCGGCGAGCAGTGCGAGATGAGTGGGTGAACCGGATTGCGATGCGGATGGTGCCCAGGGGCGGAATCGAACCACCGACACGTGGATTTTCAATCCACTGCTCTACCAACTGAGCTACCTGGGCACTCCCTTGAAACGGGAACGAAGACACTTAGCGCCGCATGCGCGGGGGGTCAAGTAAGATCCCGGCCTAGCGCCCGAGTTCGCCGACCTTGCGCTCGATGAAGTCAATCACGTCTGCCTCGAGGGTGACGCCTTCGAGCGCGTTGATCTCTTGGATACCGGTGGGGCTGGTCACGTTCACCTCGGTGAGCAGGCCGCCGATGATGTCGAGGCCGGCGAACCAGATGCCGAGACGGTCGAGGTCGGGCGCCAGGCGTTCACAGATCTCGCGCTCGCGGGGGCCGATGACAGCTCTTACCCCGGTGCCGCCGACGTGGAGGTTGCCGCGCAGGTCGTCGGAGCGCGGGACGCGCAGCATCGCGCCGCGTGGTGTCCCGTCCAGGTAGATCAAGCGCGTGTCGCCACGGCGCGATTCGGGCAGAAAGCGTTGTGCCATCAACGGACGCTCGCCGTGGTTTGTGAGCGACTCGATGATTGCATGGGCGTTTAGGTCGCCTTCGATGATCCGATAAACACCTATGCCGCCGCAACCGTCGAGCGGCTTCACTACAATGTCGCCGCCTACGTCTTTTTGAAAAGCGAACAGGTCAGTCTTGTCCGAGGTGACCAGCGTCTCGGGGATGAGATCGGGAAAGCGCAAGATGAAGAGCTTTTCGGTCGCCTCGCGCAGCGCCGAACCGCGGTTGAACACCAGCGTGCGGCTTTCGTCGATCAGGCTGAGAAGGTGAGTGGAGAAGAAGAAGTCGGTGTCGAACGGCGGATCCTTACGCATGAACACCGCGTCGAACTGCGCTGCGGTTACGCGTGCGAATTTGTCGTAGGCGTAGTGCTCGCCTTGTACCGGCTTTACCTTTAGCGGTGCTGCGTAGGCGGCAACCCCATCGGCTCCGGCGCTCAGGCCGGAGATCGAACACGCGTAGTTCTGGTGTCCGCGTTTCTGCGCCTCGCTGAGAAAGACGAACGAAGTGTCTTTGGTAATGTCGAAGCGTTCGATCGGATCGATGACGTGGAGAAACTTCACAGGCTGAAACGGCGCGCTGCGGGAGGCTTGCGGCCGAGGTCGCCCCACAAGTGCTGGCAGACCGCTACGGCAACGATGGCTGCGGTCTCGGCGCGCAAAACGCGCGGTCCGATACCGACCGGCGTGAAGCCGTGTTCGCGGGCAAGCTCGATCTCGCTGCGTTCAAACCCGCCTTCGGGCCCGACTATGGCGACAACCTTGAAGGTATCGGGATAGCGCTGGCGTAGGGTTGCCGGCGGATCGGGATCGGCTCCCGTCGTAAACAGGATGCCTAGCGCATCGGATGGCTTTGAGGCGACGAATTCTTCGAAAGTCCTCATGCGATCGACAATCGGAACATGCGCGCGGCCCGACTGTTCGGCGGCCGATACGGCGACGCGGCGCCAACGTTCGACACGCTCGATCGCGGTCTCGGGTTTCAGTTTGGCCACGCTGCGGGCAGAGGTGATTACGCAGATGCGGTTGGCGCCCAACTCGACGGCTTTCTCAACGACGAGGTCGTTCTTCTTACCCTTGGCCAGGCAAGGCGCGATGGTGATGTCGAGCGACGACTCGGTGCTTGTGCCGAGGTCGTGCAAGACCCGGACAATCGCGCTCTCTCCCTGGTAGGTTTCGAGAACTCCGAGTGCTTCGCGCCCTTGGCCGTCGAAAACGATGAGTTCGTCACCGATCGATAGTCGCAGGACGTTCTTTATACGGCGACACGCGTTCTCGCTCAGGATCGCGCGATCAGAGAGCAGCCGCTCGGGATCTACGAAGATACGCGTCTTGGGGAGATGGTTTGCAGCGGCGGCTGTAATCATCGCTTCGCCCTCACTTCTTTCGTCCACTCAGCATTGAGATGGTTACAATTTGTTGCGTCCCAAAAACGGATCACCCGGTGCTCCGCTGTAGGGCTAGGGCGACCCACGCGCCATCGCGTAGCTCGCGGACCGTTATCCAGTCCGGCCCGTGGTAGGCGTCTTGTACCAGAGGTAGCCGGTTCGACCCAATGCCTGCAAGCACGATATGCCCACCAGGAATGACGCATGACGTTATTTGGGGCCTCATTGCAACGAGTGTTTCGGCATAGATATTGGCGATAAGGATTTGGAATCCTGTACGTTCCGGCGGTAGCTCGGGCGCGCCCGAGCGTGTCTCGACCGAGACCCGATCCACAACATTATTCATGACGATATTCTCGTTCGCGGCATTCACCGCTACAGGGTCATCGTCTGTTGCATAGGCATGGGCGGCGCCGAGACGCACAGCGGCGATCGCGAGAATGCCCGACCCGGTGCCGACATCGGCGACGATATCGCCGGGTTGGACCAAGCCGTCAAGAATTTCCAGACAACCCGCAGTGCTCTCGTGGTGGCCGGTTCCGAAGGCCATCGCGGGGTTGATCCGAACCACCGCGCGCGCGCGTTCAGCGTCGCTAAGTTCATGCCAAGGTGGGACGACGAGTAGTCGGCGCCCGGCACGCAAAGGCGGGAAGTGGCCGCGCCAATTCTCGGTCCAGGGCTTTTCGTCGACCTCAGTGATGCGGGCCCCGGCAACGAGATCGCGCGGCAGGCTGTCGACGACGTAGCGCGCGGCGCGCTCGGCCGCGGTCGCGCGTTCTTCTGCCGATTCACCGCCGATCTCAAGGTAGACGACGAACTGGGTGAGTCCGCCCTGCGGGTGCCGGGTTTCCCAGCCGCGGACCGCAAACAGACTCAGCTCAGCTTCGAGCCGCTCGGCGTCTGCCGGGGTGGTATCGAGAACCAGCGCGTACCAAGCCATCTAGACTACGCAGCCCCTGGTTGTTAGCCTCATCAGTTGTGAACCCATGCCCTATCGCGATCGGTCACCGCGGTGCTTGCGGGGTTGCACCGGAGAATACCCGCGCGTCGTTTCTGAAAGCGTTGGAACTCGGCGCCGAAGCGATCGAGTTCGATGTGCGGCTGAGTGCCGACGGTCGTGTCGTGGTGATTCACGACGGCGATCTCGGCCGTACCACCAATGGTCACGGTCGGGTCGAAGAGACGCCGTTCGCCGAACTCGCGAAGTTGGACGCCGGCTCGTGGTTCGGCGATGGGTTTCAAGGCTGCCGGGTTCCCACCCTCGCAGAGGTACTCGATGATCTTGTCCCCCACGTGACCCTCAACGTTGAACTTAAACCCGCCGCCGGCTTCGAGGCGCTGGTGCGCGGCGTTGTTGCCGATGTCGCCGATCGTGATGCATTCGGCTCGGTGGTGTTCTCTTCTTTTCACGGCGAGGCGATCGACCGCTTACGCGATCTTGTTCCCGACGCGCGTCTCGGTGTTTTGTTTACATCGGGCAGTCATGAATATGCGTTTGCTGCGGCGCGGCGTCTGCAAGCCGAAAACCTGCATGCCCCCGTGGATGTCACCGACGACGATTTATGCAAGCGCGCGCACGGGGCAGGGCTTCGGGTCTGGACGTGGACCGCGAACGACCCCGGAGTGATAGCGCGGCTCTGCCGCCTCGGCGTTGACGGCATCGTATCGGACTTTCCCGACCGGGTGCTGGCCGCGCGCTAATCCAGCGACGCGCTTTCTTTACCGACTTCGCTGTCACCGACGGTTACAACCGTGCGGATCTCCGGGCGCAAATAGCGGCGCGCGGCTGCTTGCACGTCGTCGATAGAGATTTGCGAGATTCGTTCTTCGTACTTGCGTCCGTTGAGAAAGCCAAGGCCGTAGAGCTCGTTGAATAGCATCTCATCGGCGATAGCGCCGTTGGTTTGTAGCGCGATCGCGTGCGAACCGATCAGGTAACGTTTGGCACGTTCGAGCTCGCCTGCGTCTACCGGATGGACGGAGATCTTCTTGAGCTCGGCGAGTAGACCACGGATCGCCTTGCCGGTGTTTGACGGGTCGGTGGCGATATACGCACCGACGATTCCGTCGGCGAGACCCTCGGATGAGAACGCTGTGACACTGTAGGCGAGACCCTGCACGTCGCGCAGCGAGTAAAACAACCTCCCGCCTTGCCCGGACAGGATCGTTTCCAGCACAGAGACGGCATAGCGGTCTTCGCTGCGGACATTCACACCTGGGAAGCCGAGCACGATATGCGCCTGTGCGCGCTCGACGTCAACGTGCGCGCGCTGCACTTGCGTCGGTTTCGGCGAGGTCGGAACGCTGAACTCGTTCTTGTCGAAGTGGAGCTGGGTTCTGAAACGTTTCGATATCGTTGCGATCACCGCGTCGGCGTCGACGTCGCCGACGACCGAGAAGACCAGCTTGGACGGATCACGCAGTGCCGAGTAGAACTCGGTCAAGTCTTGGCTGGTGATCGACTCGATGCTCGCGGTCTCGCCGAGCGTCCGCATGCCGTAAGGATGGCCGGGGAACATCGTCTCGTAGATCAAGTCGAAGGCGATGGTTGCCGTGTTGTCGCCGCGGTTCTTGATCGCAAGAAGAATCTCGCGGCGCGTCTTCTCGACCTCGTCGCCGTCGAAAGCCGGCTCTATGAAAGCATCGAGGAAAAGGTCCATGCCCTCATTGAAGTGCGAGGAGAGGAACCCGCCGCTGAGCCCGATCGAGTTGCGTCCTGAGAACCCGTCGAGGTGTCCGGCGAGTGACTCGACTTCGCGGGCGAATCCGCTGCGTGAGCGTGTCTTGGTGCCGCGCGTGAGCATTGCCGAGGCGAAACCCGCGATCCCGTTGTTCTCGGGCGTTTCCGTAAGCAACCCGCCGAGCATCCCGACGCGTACCGCGAAAAGCGGCACATCGTGGTGTTCTTGTACGATCACACGGGCGCCGTTCTGCAGCGTGAAGATCTGCGGTTCGCTGTCGGGCCGCTCGAGCGCAAGCACCGCTTTAGCCGCGACTGCCTGCGCAGAAGGGGCCGAGGCCCAATCAATCTGCGCTTCTGCGTCGCTGATCGCGCGCGCCATGCGTCTTACAGCCCCCTCGTCGAGCGCGGAGGAGGTATTTTCGGGAACCAACGTGACCACTGTCGCGTTGTCCGCGCAGAGGTATTGCCGGGCTGCACGCTGCAAGTCGGCTGGTGTGACCGCGGCCAAGGCTTTCAGGTAGGTGGTCGCGTACTCGGGGTCGCCGTACATTGTTATGAACTGTCCGAGTTCGCGGGCTTGGCCCTGCACCGTTTGGCTGCGGTAGATGAATTCGGCTTCCAGATTTGCGCGTGCTCTGGCAAGCTCTTCGGCGTTGACAGGCAGACGCCGGATATTAGAAATTTCGTCCATCACGGCGTCGAACGCCGGCTCTGCGTCCTCGGCTTCCAACGAACCCGAGATCATGAACAGGCCGGGGTCTTGTGGCGTGTAGGCGTACGCGCTGATGTCGGTTACCAGCTGTGAGCGTACCGCCAGCCGTTCGTACAACCGAGAACTGGCTCCGCCGCCGAGAATTTGCGCGAGCACGTCCAGAGTCGGTGTAGCGGCGTGGGTCGCCGATCCGATGTGAAAACCGATCGCGAGGTGCGATTCTTCGACATCCATGCGGACTTCGCTAAAGCGCAGTCCGGCCTGCGCGGGTTCGACCGGCCGCTCGGGACGCTTGACCTCGGCGGAGGCGAAACCGCCGAGTTCTTCGGCGATGCGTTCTTTCATGTGGCCGGCATCGACGTCACCCACGATCACCAGCGTGATGTTTTCCGGGGCGTAATAGCCGCTGTAGAAGTCAAGGACTTTCTTGCGTGTAATCCCGAGAATCGACTCCTCGGTGCCGATTACCGGACGCCGGTAGGGGTGTCGCTCGTATGCGGAGGCGAACAGCGTCTGAAATAGCCGCGAGCCCGGCATGTCGAGCCCGCGCTTGTACTCTTCCATGACGACACCGAGTTCTTTGCGCAGCTCGACCGGGTCGAACGACGAATGACGTACCGCGTCAGCGAGGATGTCGAGCGCCTGGTCGGCGTAACGCGAGGCGAGTACCACGTGGTAGACGGTATTGTCCCACGCCGTCCACGCATTGACCTGTCCGCCCGCGCCTTCGACCTCGGAGGCGATCTCTCCGACGCCACGCGTCGCAGTCCCCTTGAACAGCATATGCTCGTGCACGTGCGCGATGCCCGCGTCCAGGTCGGTTTCGTCGGCGCCGCCGACGTCAACCCAGACTTGCATCGCGACGACGGGAGAGAAGTGGTCTTCCTTAATCAAGACTTTCATCCCGTTGTCGAGTTCATAAACTGTGTGTTTGGGCGCCGGCCGCGTCGGACCGCCTTGAAGAAAGCTCATTCCGGTGCAACCCGTGTGGGCCACCGCGAATAAGGCGGTGACCAGCGCGGCGAGCGCGCTCGTGCGTAGTCGTTTCGTATTCATCAGCCCCGCACGCTACCCGATTCCGTTGCGGATGAAAAAACCGCGTTGACTGCCGAAACCGTTGGACTACAAGGGAGAGCGTAGGTGTGGTCTCTTGCGCGCCGTCCGATATCCGCGATCCGACCGAGCCGACCCTGTGGATACACTCGATATTGTACTGATTGTCCTGATTGCGGCCTTTGCCCTGCGGGGGTTTTGGCGCGGCCTTTACTTCGAGGTCATGTCGGTTGTCGCAGTAGTAGTCGCGATCGCAGCGGCTATCCGTTTTGCTCCGCCGGCCGCACAGTGGCTCATCGATAGTCTTTCGGTGCCGACCGCCGTCGCGCCCACCGTTGGTTTCTTTTCCGTGTTTTTTCCCGGGCTTGCGGCGATGCGTCTGGTTAGGATGATCGGACGGCGGATGCTGCCCGACCAGGGCGATTCTCCTCTAAACGCTGTAGGTGGTTTGTTTATCGGCGCTTTTAAAGGGGCGTTGCTGATCGGAACGGTACTGGCATTGCTCAGCACTCCCGTTGCCGCCTCGGACGTGGCATACCGTGAAGTCCTGGGAGATAAAGTATTCAGTCCTATCGAAAAGTTTCAGTTCAGGCTCCGGGAGTCGGAACTGGCGATGGGGCTGTCGGGCATGTCGATGGGTTTTTTCTCGTTTCTCGTGGACACCAAGGCCGCACTCGTGCCCGACACCGATACCGATCCTCGGCAAGGGGCGGACAGCTGAGTGCGCGTACTGAGGTCGGGGCGTGATCGCAGAAGATAAAATCTCCGAAATTCGCCAGGCCTCCTCGATTTCTGAATTCATCGCGCCCCATGTGCAGATCCGGCGTCGTGGGCGCACCATGACGGCTCTGTGCCCGTTTCACGCCGAGAAGACGCCTTCTTTCTCGATCAACGACGAGAAGGGTTTCTTCCACTGTTTCGGGTGTGGTGAGGGCGGCAACGTCTTCAAGTTCCTGATGCGGGTGGAGAACCTGAGCTTTCCAGAGGCGGTGCGTAAAGTTGCCTCGCACTACGGTATCGAGGTCGTTGAGGAAGGGCAGGGACCGTCTTCACAACGCGATCAGATGTTCGCGGCTAACGCTCACGCCGCCCGATATTTTCGCCGCTACCTTACCGAGGCCGCTGAAGCCCAGCCTTTCCGCGACTACCTGGAGCGCCGCGGAGTCGATGAAGACACCGCCGAGCGCTTTTTGGTTGGGGCTGCGCCGCCCTCGGGCGACGGGCTGCTCCGCTCGCTCAAGCGTGACGGGGTAGAACCGGCGCTGGCTGCCACTGCAGGGCTGGTTGTTGACCGTGACGGTCATATGCGCGATCGGTTTTGGCGCCGGTTGATGTTCCCGATCCGTGACACCCAGGGCCGCGTAATCGGCTTCGGTGGACGTGGAATCACCGACGATGCGGTTCCGAAGTACCTGAATAGCTCCGAATCGGAGGTCTACCATAAGAGCCGCGCGCTCTACGGAATCTACGAGGCGCGCGAAGCACTGCGCGATACGTCGCGTTTGGTGCTGGTCGAAGGCTACCTCGACGTCATCGCACTTGCGCAGGCTGGGATAGGCGCAGTCGTGGCGACTTGTGGTACGGCGCTTACCGCGGAGCAGGCGCGTCTGATAAAACGTTTCGCAGGTGAGGTGGTTACGCTGTTCGACGGCGACCGTGCCGGCAGCGACGCTTCGGCGCGTAGCCTCCCGGTTTTTCTCGAGGCGGGTCTTTGGCCGCGCGCTGCGACGCCGCCCGACGGTGAGGATCCCGACAGCTTTGTGCGTGCGCAGGGTGCGGCCAAGACGAATGAACTCCTTAATCGCGCGGTTCCGGTGATCGACAGCTATATGCGCTATGTGATCGCGCGCGAAGGCGACGACGACAAAGGCCGCGCACGTGCCGCCGGCGAGCTGGCCGGACTGCTCGGCAACATCGACAATCCGTTCGAGCGCGAGATCGTGCTCAAGAAAGCCGCTCTTTGGACGGGAATCTCGGAGCAAGTCCTAGCGACGGCAACACCGCGTGCCATAGGAGGTCGCGGTGGGTCTGGGCGGGGGGCAGCCGTGCGCTCGCAGCAGGGTGCAGACGAACCGCCGCATCCCGGTGATGCAGAAATGGGTAGTACGGTCGAACGCGGCAGGGATCCGGGCCGGTCTGCCGACGCGGCCGCACGCGGCGGAGCCCCGGGCCCCGACGAGCTTCTCGTCACCTTGTTGCTCGCGGATTCTTCGATGATCGAGCAGACTGCGCGCTGCGGCATTCTCGAACAAATGGAGCAGGGCGCATGGAAAGAGGTTACTGCCCGCGTTATCGACGATATGAAGGAGGGACGAGTCGGAGATACTGGAACGTATCTGGAGCTTCTCGGCGATCACGATCGCAGCCGTGTAGCGAGAAGATTATCAGAAGATGCCTTCTCTGACCGCGGCGTGTGTGCTCATATGATAAAGGATTGTGTACGCGGCATTGAGCGCGCCGCGCGTAAGCGACAAAATCGTCAACTGTTAAGCGACTTACGAAAACAAGAAGAACTAGGCGTGGACGTCGCATCAGACGAAAGCGTACGTAGTTTCAAGCCGAGCCGACTGCCAGATGCCTAGGAAGAAGACTACCGATACCAAGCCCGCGAAGGCGAAGAAGACCGAATCCGTAGCGGCCTCGACAGACGCGACCGCTGCGAAGACCTCCAAGTCGGGGAAGACCGGCGTCGAAGGTCTTCTCGAACTCGGCAAGGACCAGGGGTTCGTTACCTACGACGACGTCAATGAGTTTCTCGATGAGGACGTTACCGATCAGGACGAGATCGACGATGTTCTTTCGGCCTTGCGAGAGAGCAAAGTCGAGTTGCGCGACGACCCTCTGGGCGAAGTCGACGTAGAAACACCGCTCACAAAGAAGCGGCGCGCAGCCGCAGCCAAGAAGGCAAACGGTAAGGACCCCGAACCTGACGCCGACAGGGCCGCCGACTACGTCCGCATCTATATGCGCGACATGGGGGCGGTGTCGCTGCTCTCGCGCGAGGGCGAGGTCGAGATCGCTATGCGGATCGAGGCCGGCGAAAACGACGTGTTTGATTATGTATTTACTTCGCCTTTTGGTCGTCATCACATACTCGGGCTGAGCACGCTGATGAAAGAGGGCGGTATCCGCGTGCGCTCGGTGGTCAAGCTCGCGGAGCCCGACATGGGCTCGGACGACGGAGAAGAGGCTGACGCCGACGTCGATTCCGAAGAGCAGGAGCTGGTACCGAGCGAAGACGAGCTAGAGCTTCACAAGCGCGTAACCCGCCAGCTCGGACAGATCTGCAAGGTCGCCCGTCGGGTCGAAGAACTCGAGGCGGAGGGGCGGCGGAACGCTGCGAGCGGCGAGGCCGAACGCATCGATGGGCAGGTCGCGAAACTCAACGCGCGGATGCTCAAAAACCTGCGCGACATCCCACTGCATCCCAAGCAGGTGCAAATTTGTGGATCCGAGATCGGGTTGTTCTACGCCAAGTTGAAACGGCTGCGCTCAACTCTTGACGGGGCCGAGAAGCGAACCGGCCGTACGCCGGAACAAATTCTCGAGTACGCCGGCCAGCTTGGGCAAGACCGTACCAAAGACCAGCGCATCTGCGGCACGCTGCGCATGAATGCCGAGGGGATTCGCCGGCTGGCAGCGCGTTTGCAGAAGGCGATCGCCGAAGTTGATGGACTCGTCCGCAGGACTTCGATGACTCTCGAAGAGCTCGATGCGTTGATGCGTGGGATCAACCACTCGCAGGCCGAGGCCGATCAAGCCAAACGTGAACTGATTGAGGCGAACCTACGTTTGGTCGTTTCGATTGCGAAGCGTTACAACAATCGCGGGCTGCAGTTTCTCGACCTCATACAAGAGGGTAACATCGGTTTGATGAAGGCGGTCGATAAGTTCGACTACAAGCGCGGCTACAAGTTCTCGACATACGCGACGTGGTGGATCCGACAATCGATCACGCGCGCGATTGCCGACCAGGCGCGGACGATCCGAATTCCCGTGCACATGATCGAATCGATTAACAAGTTGATCCGCGCCACGCGCGTGTATCTGCAAGACCACGGCCGCGAGCCGTCGCCCGAAGAGCTTTCGGGGATCGTCGAGTTGCCTGTGGACCGGGTGCGCAAAATCCTCAAGATCGCGCGTGAGCCGATCTCGCTCGAGACCCCGATCGGGGATGAAGAGGACAGCCATCTCGGAGATTTCATCGAGGACCGGCGTGCGGTCGCGCCCGCCGAGGCGGTCGTCAATATGAATCTGCAGGACCAGACCCGGAAGGTTCTGGCGACCCTGACCCCTCGCGAGGAACAAGTCCTCAAGCTCCGGTTTGGAATCGGTGAGAAAACGGACCATACACTAGAGGAGGTCGGCGGCCGTTTCGCCGTTACGCGCGAGCGTATTCGGCAGATTGAGGCGAAAGCCCTGCGCAAGCTGCGGCTGCCGAGCCGGAGTAAGAAGCTGCGAGGTTTTGTGGGCTAGTCCTCCGCGACGGGCCCATAGCTCAGTTGGTTAGAGCAGGGGACTCATAATCCTCTGGTCCCAGGTTCGAGTCCTGGTGGGCCCACCACGCATCGCTGCGAGAGGAAGTATATTGGCATCGGATCTCGAGACTTTACACGAACTACAGAAGATCGACCTCGAACTGCTTGAGAAGCGGCGCCAGGTTGAATCGTACGAGGCCGCCCTGGCCGACCGCCGCTCGAAGATGGATACCGCGGCCACAGAGCTTGAGAACCACGCTCTACGACGCAAGAAGCTCATCTCCGAGCGCGCGATGGCCGACCGCCACGTCAGCGAACGGCAAGACCAACTCCGCGAACGACGCCAACGCATCAACAAGGTGCGCAACGAGCGCGAACTCCACATGAACGAGCGCGAGGTCAAAGACCTCGACGAGGAGGTCTCTCGCGACGAAGAGAATCTGCTCACTCTCATGCAACAGGTCGAGGACGCCGACGCGGCGATCGCGGCGTGCAAGAAAGAGATTTCAGAACTCGCCGAAGCCGACCATGTTCAAATCAAAGAAGCGCAGGCGCGAATAGACGGTCTGAAAGCGGAGTTGGCTGACGCCAGAGAGGGCCGCGACCGTTTGGCCTCCGGCATCGAAGTTCGCATACGCCGTCACTACGACAACGTTCTCGCGCGTCGCGGTGGTCAAGCCGTGGTCGAGGTCCGGGCCGGTTCTTGCAGCGGGTGCTACATGCGTGTTCCCCCGCAAACGCTCAACGAGATCATGCAGACCGGTGCGATCCGCGTCTGCCAGAGCTGCCAGCGTATTCTCTACGTCACCGTCGAAGTAGATACCGGCACCTAGCAGTAGCCACACAGGTCGAGAACAGCGGCCCGCTTTTTTCTTGGCGCGGCGATTCCTCTAAGCTCCACAACATCGGTACCAGAGTCGGCGGGGCAGCCGCCCGCGCTTCGGCGTGGGAGGAAGGTCCGGACACCACAGGGCAGGGTGGCCGTTAACGGCGGCCCGTTGTGAGGCGGGGAAAGTGCAACAGAAAGTAAACCGCCCACCGTCGCCTCGTGCGGCGGCGGGTAAGGGTGAAACGGTGGGGTAAGAGCCCACCAGGCCCGTCGGTAACGGCGGGTGCTTTGTAAACCCCACCCGGTGCAAGACCGAATAGGGGAGCGGACGGCCCGTCCGATGCTCCCGGGTTTAGGTCGCTTGAGCCGGTGGGCAACCACCGGCCCAGATGAATGGCTGCCGCGCACGGTCTGAAATGGCCGTGTTCGACAGAATCCGGCCTACACGCCGGCTCGGTACCGTGTTTCGGCGCAATTGCCTCAACCGTGCTCTTGGAATTAAAGAGCAACATCGGCCCACCGCTGCAGGAGTAAGCAATGATCGGATACGTCACCCTTGGTACCAACAATATCGACCGCGCCGCTAAGTTCTACGACGAGCTTCTCGGCACAATCGGCGCAAAGCGCATGATGGAGGATGGAAATTTCATCGCGTGGGCGACGCCTGCCGGGATGCCGGCGGTCTCTGTGATCAAACCCTTCGACGAGAACGCTGCGACCGTCGGCAACGGCGTGATGGTCGCTTTGCTGATGGAGAGTAAAGAGAAAGTCGACGCTTTCCACAAGAAAGCGCTGGAACTCGGTGCCGTTGACGAGGGCGCCCCGGGGCCGCGTGGTGAGAGCGGCTTTTACGCGGGCTACTTTCGCGATCCGGACGGCAACAAACTCAACGCGTTTGTGATGGGCTAGGCGAACTCTCGCCGGTAGCGACGACTGTTCTTGGCGAGACGCGCGCGCGTCGTTCTCCACGCGTCGTCCCAGCCGAGCCGTGGCTCCATCAGGCCGCGACATAGTCGCAACAACCCGCTCACGTCGTCGGCGTGCACGAACTCCGGGGCCGGGCCTTGCGGCCCCCGGCAGTCCGCGCCGCCCTCGAAGCCCTGGTTGTGGTAGTTGCCGAGAGGCACCGAGATTCCGATCGCCGGCAGTCCCCACGCGGTCGCAGCCGCGGCTTCGCAGACGCCGCCGTCCATGATGCGGCGCTGGTGTTTGCCGGGTAGCAACCGCGCGGCGAGTTCGGTCAAAACCGAAAGCCCGGCCGGGTCGAATACCGTACGGCGGTCGCCGAGCCTGACGACCGGGCCTTTCCCGATGATAGCGCCGGGGAGCGTTCGCGAAGTTTCAACACTCACGCACATCGGCTGTTTCTTGCCAGGCGGGAGCCAGCCGAGTTCGAAGTGCGCGACCGCGCCGACAAAACCGACTTCTTCGCCGCGGGTGAGCAGACCGAGAAACGGACGACGCGACCGCGCTTTCTTCAGCGCGAGCGCGGTCTCCAAGATTGCGAACACGCCGACCAGGTCGTCGGCGGCTTTCGTATAGATGCGTTCGCCGCTTTGCCAAACCGGAGCGCGGAATCCGAACCCACCAAAGAGGCTCTTTGCCGGACGCTCGAGAATGCCGGGGTCGGCGGCACGGATGGTAAGCTCGGTAATCGCATAGCCTGCCTTGTGAATCTTGGCGGAGGTGATCTCGCCGTGACCTTGGTAGCCGGCTTGGTCGGCGATCCACACGCGCGCGCCGCGCAGGTGCTTTACCGGAGAGCCGCCGTGCCAAATGGCTTTGAACCGGTTGCGGCCGAGACGCTCGAGTCCGTGGAAGCCCGGGTGGTCGGTGTGCGCGATGAAGAGACGCAGCGGTTCCCTTGCCGTTCCTCGCGCAATTGTGCGGTATGCGGCTCGGTCTTTCGCGCCGACGATTACGTTGCCGGCGGGGTCGTTGAAACACGGGATACGGCTGCGCCCACAAAACTCTGTCGCGTAGGCGGTGACCGCGTTTTCGCGAAACGGCGCGGTTGGCAGGGCAAGGATCTTCTTCAGACGTCTTTCTTGGCTTGTGTTCATCGAACGCGCTGGCGAAAAAGCCCAAATCGGCAGTTTCGCGAAATCTGATCCCACCTGCCCCCACGCTTGGAAAGAGAGGCGTCGATTTCGACCTACTGGAGGGCTATGTCGGCCAATTTAAAAAGATTTATAAAACAGGTAGATGGAGACCATGTCGGCTGCAGTGGGGGAGCGCAACGCGAAAGCTGCAGAAAAAGCTTGACGCGACCCGATTAAGTTTATAAAACGGCAATTCGTGGGCGTGTGTGGGGCCATGTGGTAACGGAGAGTGTACCCCTAAAAAAATGTCAGTCGGCCGGGGGCTCGCTAGCAGGCGCGTGTGCGACACGCGGCATGTCCACGAACTATTCGCATGTTTTCTGGAACCTACGAACACGCAATCGACGAAAAGGGCAGGGTGGCAATCCCACGCCCTTGGCGCGATGCGCTCGCGGCCGCCGGCCATACCGCACAGGTGATGGCGACGGTCTCGCTGCCCCGGGAAGAGCCTCATTTGATGTTTTATACCGAGGCGCGTTGGAACGAGGCACTCGAGAGTGTTCGCAAGGTGGAGGGCGCCGGCCTGAACGGCAAGCCGGTTCGGCGTGGGATCGTCGGACAACAGGTTGCGCTTGCGTTCGACAAACAAGGCAGGATCCTCCTCCCTCCCAAGTTCCGCGAACACGCGAAAATAGTCAAGGATGTAAAATGCGTCGCGGTCGAACCGGAGAAGTTCGAGATGTGGTCGCCGACGTCCTATGCCGCGCAGGAGGTCGAAGACCTCAAGCTGTTGAACGAGGAGTTCTACGTCAAACAGCTTAAACTGTAGCGGTGGAAACCGCCGTCTTTTCCGTTGGCATGCGATCGCTTCAGGTGGGGTCGCGGGCGGAGTAGGGGGCGTCACGGAAAAAGTGGTTGCTTGCGCCTCGTGGAGGCCAAGCCGTGGTCGATAAGGCTGGGTCAGAGCGTCATCTGCCGGTAATGGCGGTGGATGTGTGTGAGATGCTGGAGCCCCGACCCGCGGGACGGTACATCGATGCGACGCTTGGGGATGGTGGCCTCACGATCGCGATTCTCGATGCATCTGCCCCGGGCGGAGAAGTTCTGGCGGTGGACTGGGACGATGACGCTCTGGCCCGTTCGAAGAAGAACCTTGCGGCTTACTTAGACCGCGTAAGCTTCGCCCGCTCGAGTTTCGAGCGCATCCGTGAACTCCTCCCCGGCCACGGATGGGGCGACGGTGCCGACGGCATGATCCTCGATCTCGGCGTCTCGACCCACCAAATTACCGAGCCTGGGCGCGGGTTCAGCTTCCAGAAAGACGGGCCGCTCGACATGCGCATGGATCAGCGCTTGACCGAGACCGCGGCCGACCTTTGCAATACCCGCGACGAGAAGACGCTCGCAAATATCATCTATCGCTACGGCGAGGAGCGCGCTTCTCGACGGATCGCCCGTACGATCGTCGAACGACGCTTGCGCGAGCCGCTCGAGACCACCGCCGACCTACGTCGTGCGGTTAAGGATGCCGGTGTGTTCGGCCGTCCGGGGCACGATCCGGCCACGCGCACCTTCCAGGGGCTTCGTATCGCCGTCAATGACGAACTCGGGACACTGGAGAGGTTTCTCGAAGACGGCTTCAAATGCCTTCGTCCAGGCGGACGCATGGCGGTGCTGAGTTACCATTCGCTCGAAGACAGGCTCGTCAAGCACGCGTTTCGCAAGTGGGCCTCGGACTGTATTTGCCCGCCGGAGACGCCGATCTGTGGTTGTTCGTGGCGTGCGAAGGTAAACTTAATCGTCCGGCGGCCGAAGCGTCCAAGCGCTGAGGAAGTGGAGCGCAACCCGCGCGCACGCAGTGCGAGGCTGCGCGGTGTGCAGAGGATTTGAGGGGATGGCAAGGAACCGCAGAAAAGTCGTTGGTTGGGGTGCGCGTTGGCAGCAGATGGTCTTCGATCCGGCTGTGGTCGGCAGGCGTTGGCGTCTCGGCGTCACGGCTCTCGCGGTCATCACTTTGATCGGCGCCCAGGTCTGGGTGCGATTGCAGGTCGATGAGCTCGGCTACCGGGTTCAGCGCACTACGGCGGTCATCGAGAAACTCGATCACGAGCACAGCGAGTTGCTCGCAGAGTTGAACAGCGAGAAGTCGCCGGCGTTGCTTTCTGAGCGCGCGAACATTGTCCTCGGATTGCGCGAGCCTGCGGCCGGCCAAGTCGTTACCGTGTATGCGGCGGAGGGAGATGGCGCGTAGCCGTAACAGCTTCAGCCGACGCCTCTTCTTCGTCGCGTTCGTATGCACGGCACCGTTGATTCCGATCTTCTGGCGGATGTATACGCTGAGCGTTCTCGATGGCAGCAAGTTCGTCGATCAAGTGCGCGACATCACCTGCGGACAAAGCGTGAAGATGGCCTACCGTGGTCCGATCCTCGATCGCAACGGTGCGGCGCTGGCGACCTCGGTACAGGCGAATCGGGTTTCCAAAAGCGGACGCGATTACCAGTACGACCCTGCGGATGCCGAAGGTCTTGCCCCCTACCTATTGATACCGGTCGATGCGCTTGATGCGCGCCTAAAGGAAGGCAAGGGCAGGTTCGGTTGGCTGGCCAAGGACATCAGCGTCGATGCTGCGCGCGCGATCGAGCGCGCGCGGATTCGTGGAATCGACGTTCACCAAGATCAAATGCGCAGCTATCCACACGGTTCGTTGGCTGCACACGTGGTCGGCTTCTCGGGCGCGGACGCCCAGGGGCTCGAGGGTGTGGAACTCGCACTCGACGACAAGATTCGCGGCGAAGCTGTAAGTGTCGAAGTCTGTACCGACGCGCACGGTAGGGCCCGGCTCGACGCCGGTGATATGGCCGGCGTGAACCAGGGTGCCACGGTTACGCTGACGCTCGACGCGACGCTGCAGAGCATCGCCGAGCGCGAGCTCACCGCGCGTATCAGTGAGGTGGACGCACACGGTGGGACCGTCGTGATCCTCGATCCGCGCAGTGGTGAGTTGTTGGCGATGGTAAGCCGTCCCGTCTTCGACCCCAACCGTTACAACAGTTTTGTCGTCGGCGATCGGCGCAATCGCGCGATCACCGATCTGTTCGACCCCGGCTCGACCACCAAGCCGTTGTTGGTGGCGGCGGCGATGCAGGTGGGTACGATAACGCCGGAGTCTCGCTACGATTGCGAACACGGTGCGATGCGCATCGGCAGACGGACCATCCACGACCACAAGCCGCACGACGTACTCGATATCGCCGATATCCTGCGAGTGTCATCCAATATTTGTGCGGCGAAGATCGGGATCGAGATGGGCGCCGAAAAGCTGCACGCCTACCTCGGCAAGTTCGGGTTCGGGCGTCGTACCGCTATCGAACTCCCAGGTGAGTTGCCCGGTCTGTTGCGCCCCCATGCACAGTGGCGCCCGATCGAACTGGCCAATATCAGCTTTGGACAGGGGGTCAGTGTGACCGCGCTGCAAATGGCTTCGGCGTTCAGCGTCCTTGCTAACGGCGGTGTGCGCATGGAGCCTTATGTTGTCTCTGAGGTGACCGGAACCAACGGCGATGTCATTGTCGACCGTGCGCCACGCGTAGAGCAACGGGTGGTTTCCGAGGAAATCGCAGCGACTGTTACCGAGATGCTGGAGGCCGTGGTTTCGCCTCGCGGGACTGCACCGCAGGCGATGATCGAAGGGATTCGTATCGCGGGTAAAACAGGAACTGCACAGAAAGTCGTCGACGGCACCTATAGCAAGGACCACTGGGTAGCATCGTTTGTCGGCTACTTGCCTGCCGACGATCCCCAGCTGGTGATCGCGGTTGCTATCGACGAACCGCAAACACACCACTACGGTGGTGTAGTTGCCGCCCCGGTGTTCAAACGCATCGCTGAGGCGAGTCTCGACTATCTACATATCCACCGCACGCCGACCGAACATGAGTCGCCCGGCCGGCAGGGCGAGCCACGACAGCAGTTCGAGCTCGAGACGATTCCGTTATTGGAAGCCAGCGCGGTACCGCATTGGGAGCGTCCGCCGATGCCGTCTCCGGTCCGTCCCGGTGCGGCCCTCCCCGATTTGGCGGGTTTGAGCCTGCGTGGCGCAATGCGTGTTTTGCAGGAATGCGAGTGTGACATCCGGGTACAGGGTTCCGGCTACGTGGTGTCGCAACAGCCCCCGCCCGGCAAGCCCTTGCTGGATGCGGCGCGCGTTACACTCATCCTGGCCCACGACGGCGTCGTCCAAGCTGTCGTGGCGCGCTAGCGGCAGTGCCGCTTTCGATGAACCACACCAACAAAGGAATCGAACTCGGCGAGCTGATCTCCGCGCTGCGCGCTCGAGGAGTTGCAGTGGTTGCCGGGGCCTCTGGGTCTGCAGTTGCGGGCGTCCGCGTTCGCGGTGTAGTGCAACACTCCGGTCTTGTCGGTCCAGGCGCCCTTTTCGCCGCTCTCGGCGGAACCCGTGTCGATGGCGCGGCCTACATAGCTGAGGCACGTGATCGCGGGGCGGTGGCCGTTATATGTGTTGCCGACGCAGACGACTGCGGACTGCCTTCGTTGCGTGTCACCGATGTCGCGCGCGCGACTGGACACGCGGCTTCAATCGTCGCGGGGGAGCCCAGCGCTGCGATGTCGGTCGTCGCAATTACAGGGACCAATGGAAAGACAAGCACAGCCTATGTGCTCGAGAGCATCCTTGCGGCCGGCGGACGTCGCGTAGGCGTATTGGGCACGATTGTGCAGCGCTGGCCAGGCGTTGAGCGCGAGTCCAAGCTTACCACGCCATCGGCTTGTGAGGTTCAGGCGGTGCTCGCCGAGATGCGCGACGCGGGTGTCGACAGCGTCGTGATGGAGGTCTCGTCGCACGCTCTCATCCAGCAACGGGTGGCCGGTTGTCGCTTCGCTGTTGGTGTATTCACCAACTTGACGCGTGATCATTTTGACTATCACCAAGGCGAAGACGCGTACTTTGAGGCGAAGGCGTTGCTCATACGCGAGTACATCGAACCGAACGGTGCTACAGCAGTTCTCAACCTCGACGACCCTAGAGTAGCCGGTCTTGTAAATGAACTCGGACGCGCCGATGTGTGGACATTCTCGACACACCCGGCGGCAAATGCGCGTGTATCGGTACGTGTGGCTGATGCTGGGTTGCGCGGGATGGAGCTAAAAATCGAACTTGACGGCAACACCATCGGTGTTCACACGCAGTTGGTCGGAGAGGTTAACGCCGCCAATATAGCCGCGGCAGTCGCAGCGGCAGCGGCGCTTGGCGTCGCGCCCGAGCAGCTGGCACAAGGGATCCGTGATTGTCGGCCGGTGCCGGGACGTCTCGAACGCATCGGCCTGGGAGACCCTGCTGTGTTGGTAGACTACGCGCACACTCCGGATGCGCTCGAGCGCGCGATTGCATCACTGCGCCCGTTTGTGGCCGGGCGCCTGATCGTGGCATTTGGCTGCGGAGGCGACCGCGATCGCGGTAAGCGACCCTTGATGGGGGCGGCCGCTGCACGGCTTGCCGACGTGGTGGTTGTGACATCCGATAACCCACGTAGCGAGGATCCCGAGGCGATCATCGAAGGTATAGTTGCTGAGGTTTCGGCCGGTCTTACGCTGCGCGACGCGGATGAACTCGCCGGCGGTGCGCGTGGATACATACGCAAGACTGATCGGCGTGAGGCCATAGAGTTATCAATGGCAATAGCAGCGAAGGGTGATGCGGTGTTGATCGCGGGCAAAGGCCACGAAAACTATCAAGAAATAAACGGGGTCCGCCATGACCTCGACGATCGTGCGATCGTTGCGGCGTTGCAGCAGCAAGTGCGGGGCCGGACGTGATCGTTTCCGATCTCTTGCGTGCAGTCGACGGGCGACTCACGGCGGGCCTTGCGGCCGCCCGGTTTGACGGTGTATGCACCGATACGCGAAAGATCGCGACTGGAAATCTGTTCGTCGCGCTCACCGGAGAGAAGTTTGACGGCAACGCGTTTGTCGATGAGGCACTTGCGGCCGGAGCGGCAGCTGTTGTGTGTGAGCGTCCGCCCACGGATCCCGGAACGGCCGCCATCGTGGTTGTGTCTGATGCGTTACGCGCTCTGGGTGATCTTGCCGCGGCTCATCGTAACCGCTTCGACCTGCCGGTCGTGGGCATCACCGGCTCCAACGGCAAGACCACGACCAAAGAACTGTTGCGCGTGATCCTTGCCGAGGCCTGGGGTGAAGACCGCGTGTTGGCGAACAAAGGCAACTTCAACAACCTGATCGGCATGCCGCTGACCTTGCTCCAGCTTTCTTCCGAGCACCGCGTCGCCGTGCTGGAGATGGGCATGAATGCATTTGGCGAGATCGCGCGTCTGACCGAGATTGCACGCCCGACCCACGCAATGATCACGATGATCGGCTCGGCCCATCTCGAAGGCGTAGGTTCCGTTGAAGGTGTCGCGAGGGCCAAAGGCGAATTGTTCGCGGGGCTCGAAGCTGGGGCAACCGTGCTGATCAACACCGACGATGCGCGCGTGGCGGCACTCGGACGGGCGTTTCCCGGGAAAAAGCTCAGCTACGGGAGCCGCGGCGAGGTGCGCGCCGACGCGATCGTAGCGCGCGGGTTTGACGGCACCACGTTCCGTCTTGTGGTCCCCTCCGGGGCCGTGGCTATAGACCTCCCGCTTTCCGGCGGACACAATGTTACGAATGCGACGGCGGCTACGGCCTGCGCAATCGTCCTCGGTGTGGATACGCAAACGGTGGCACGCGGCTTGGCCAATGCCGTGCCGCCGCCGATGCGGCTGGCACCGGAAATGTTAAAGAACGGAGTTTTGGTGGTCGACGACAGCTATAACGCAAACCCCGATTCGCTGCGGGCCTCGCTCGATACGCTGGCCGAGTGTGCGGCAGGGCGTTGCATCGTGGTTCTCGGCGACATGCTCGAACTCGGTGACGATGCCGAACGTGTCCACGAAGAAGCCGGAGCCGCGGCAGCGGCGATCTCGCCGCTGCTGGTCTGTGCCGTCGGTGACTACGCCGACGCGATCCGGCGCGGCGCAGTTGCCGCCGGGCTCGACCCGAAGACGGCACGCGCCTGTCGCGACCAACGCGTCGCGGCCGAAGCCGTAGCTGAACTTTGGACCGAGGGTGACACGGTGCTTGTCAAGGGTTCGCGCGGATCGGCGATGGAAAGGGTGATTGATGCGTTGAGGACGGCGGCGAGCTGAGATGATTTATTACTACCTCGCGCCGTTGGCGGCCGAATATAGCTTTCTGAATGTCGTACGCTATCTCACTTTCCGCTCGGTTCTGGCGGCGCTGATCGCGTTGGTGCTCTCGTTCGTGTTGGGCCCGCGCTTGATCCGCGCGCTTCGCGCGGGCCAAATTCGCCAACCGGTCAGCGAGTTTGCTCCCGAGGGGCACGCACTCAAGACCGGGACGCCGACGATGGGCGGCTTCTTGATCCTCACCGCGATGCTCGGCTCGGTTCTGCTTACCGCCGACCTGACCAACTTCTACGTCATCATGACGGTTCTCGTCATTGTCGGATTTGGTGCGATCGGCTGGTGGGACGACTACCTCAAGGTGACACGCGGCAACAACGCCGGGTTTTCCGCACGCGTGAAGTTTGCTGCACAGGTGCTGGTCGCGACGGTTGCGATGACCGCGCTTTACATGCGGCCGGAGTTCGACCCGACGCTCTCGGTACCGTTCATGAAGCACTTCAATCCGAATCTCGGTCTAGTCTACATCCCGTTTGCAGTGTTGGTTATCGTCGGCACCTCCAACGCGGTGAACCTCACCGACGGGCTGGATGGGCTGGCGATCGGCCCAGTCATGACCACCGCAGCCACCTACGCGATCCTCACCTACGCTGCAGGGCACGCGAAGATCGCTGGGTATTTGCTGATCCCGCGCGTTCCCGGCGCCGGTGAACTAGCGATTGTTTGCGCCGCGATCGCGACCGCGAGTCTCGGGTTCCTATGGTTCAATACCTACCCGGCCCAGCTGTTCATGGGCGACGTCGGGTCGCTTCCGCTCGGCGCTGCGCTCGGGACCGTTGCCGTTGTCTCCAAAAACGAGCTGGTCTTGATCATCGCCGGCGGGGTGTTTCTGGTCGAGGCGCTATCGGTAATCATTCAACTGACCTCGATCAAGTTACGCGGCAAGCGGGTCTTTCGCATGGCGCCGATTCATCACCACTTCGAGCTTACCGGCTGGCCTGAACCACTGATTATCGTCCGGGCGTGGATCATCTCGATCATCTGCGCATTGGTAACCCTGGCCTCGCTCAAGCTACGCTGAATCCGTGGCGGGAGACAGAGACACTAGGTTGCCGGTTCCAGCGGCTTCGCCGCTTTCCCCAGGCCTGCCGGTTCTCGTTGTCGGGCGCGGTCGCAGCGCCGCGGCTGCGGCGCGCTTGGTCGCTGCGCGCGGCGGCGAGCCTCTGATCGCAGACGATACCGCCGGTGATTCCGAACTGGCAACGGGAGAGCAGGATTTTCCTGCAACCGCCCGTGCGTTGACGGTGGAGCAGGCGCACCGCGAGCTTGCTCGCGTCGGTCTGGTGGTGCCGAGTCCGGGTGTCGCGGCCGAGCACGGATTGCTGCGCGCGGCGCTCGCCGCGGGTAAACCGGTGCTCTCCGAGATCGAACTGGCCGCACGTCATATCCAGGTGCCGCTTTACGCGGTGACCGGTACCAACGGCAAGAGCACGACGGTGAGTCTCTTGGCCGCGGCGATGCGCGAGTCGGGAATGAAGGTGTTCGCGGGCGGCAACCTCGGGCAACCTTTGTGCGACGCGGTCGGTGGCGACTACCACGCGTGCGTGGTCGAAGTCTCGAGTTTTCAGCTCGAATGGGTTGAGCAATTTGCGCCGTTCGCCGCCGCACTGCTCAACATCGCCCCCGATCACCTCGACCGGCACGGCTCGATGGCGTCGTATCTAGCGGCCAAGTTGCGCATCTTCGCAAACATGAAGACCGGCAGCGCGGTTCTCGGCGATCAGTTTCTCGACCGGGCCGACGGTTTTGCCCGCAAGGGCCTGCGCATCGTTGCGTTCGGCGTGCCGTCTGGACGCGACGCTAAGCGCGTCGCAAGTACTAGCGCCGCGGTGATCGAACGGGTCATTGCGGATCCGCTGCGCCGCTGTGTGCGAACGCCCGACTGGGAGGCGACGCTGGCGCCGTCTTGGCCGGTTGCGCCGCACGATTTCGAGAATGTCGCCGCGGCTGCCGCTCTGGCGCGCGCCGCCGGCGTGTCCGCAGGGGCCTTTGCCGCAGCTGTCGCGAGATTCGAGCCCTTGCCGCATCGCCTGGTGCTGGTCGGCGAGCACTGTGGTTTGCGTTTTTGGAATGATTCTAAGGCCACAAATCCAGCGGCGGCGGTGCGCAGCGTAGCTACGTTTCCGCCGGCGACTGTGGTCTTGCTCGCAGGCGGCAAGGCCAAGGGCGGGGATCTCGACGAACTGGCCGTCCTTGCCTCGCAACTCAAAGGTGTGGTCGCATACGGTGAGGCCCGCGCCCTTGTCGCAAGGGCGTTGGCTACCTGCGCGCGCGTCGAAAGCGCTGCGGGGATGCGCGCCGCGTGCGATATTGCGCTATCATTGGCCGATCCGGGCGACAACGTTCTGCTCGCCCCGGGTTGCGCGAGTTTCGATGAGTTCGCCGATTACGCCGCGCGGGGCGAGGCGTTCGTCGGCTGGGTTGAGGAGTTGGGTGGCAAAAGCAAGGCAAGCTGAGCGCAAGAGCAGGATCCGCGTACGATCTACGGATCGCTCCGACCCGTGGATCATCGGCTCGACGCTGCTGCTCGTGTTCGCGGGCTTGGTTTTCGTCCTCGACACGACCTACTTCATTTCCGAGCAGCAGTACGGATCGAATTATTGGATGCTGAGCAAGCACATCGCCTCGGTTTTGCTCGGCGCTGCGGCGATGCTGGTGCTCTCGCGGGTGCGTTCCGACAAAGTCGAAGCGCTGGCCACACCGCTTCTGATCGGGTCCTTGGCCTTCTTGGTCGCGCCGTTGGTTAGCGGAATCGGCCACTGCAGCAACGGCGCGTGTCGCTGGGTCAATCTCGGCCCGGTCAACCTGCAGCCGGGTGAGTTCGCAAAACTCGCGTTCGTCGTTTACGCGGCAGCCACATTGACACGTGCCTCCGACAAGATCGGAGATTGGCGCTACGGTTCCGGGCCCATCTTGGGGGTTGCCGCGCTGTTCGGAACTCTTTTGCTGCTCGAACCCGATTTCGGGACTGCCGCCGTCATCTTCGTTGCAGCCGGCGCGATGTTGTTTCTCGGTGGAATTCCCCTCTGGCAGGTCGGAAGCTTAGGCACGCTGGGCGCAGTCGGCGCGGCGTTGCTGGTGTACTTGGAGCCCTACCGGATGCAACGCTTCGTTGGGTTCATGGACCCGTGGGCCGATGCGCGCGGCGCGGGCTACCAACTCGCGCAGTCATTCCGTGCGTTCGGCTCCGGGAAATTCGTTGGTGTAGGCATGGGCGGTTCGCGGCAAAAAGCAGGTTGGCTGCCTGAGGCACATACCGATTTCATCTTCTCTGTCATTGGCGAAGAGACCGGGTTGCTCGGAGCGACGATCATTCTGGTCTGCTTTGCGGTGCTGGCCTATCGCGGCTTTCGCGTGGCCCACCGCCACCCCGATTCGTTCGGACAGATGTTGGCCGGCGGCGTCACCTTCGTGATCATCGTGCAGGCGCTTTTCAACGTCTGTGTTGCACTGGGCCTGCTGCCCACCAAGGGCATGGTACTGCCGTTTCTGAGCTATGGAGGGTCGGCGATGATGGTGACCCTGGCTATGGTCGGGTTACTGATGTCTCTGTCACGGGAGCTACGCGAGAGGTGAATGTTGTGATCGCCGGGGGCGGAACCGGCGGACACCTGTTCCCCGGGTTGGCCGTGGCTGAACGCTTGCGTGAAACCGGGCGCGCCGACCATACGGTTTTTTTCGGTGCGCTGAGCGGAATCGAAGCGCGCGTGGTCGAACCCGCGGGGTTTACCCTCATCGCCCAAGACCTCGAAGGGATACGTGGGCGTGGCGCGGCCGCGGCGGTACGCGCCGCGCTTAAGTTCGCCAAAGCGATCACTGCCGCGCGTATCGAACTCAAGCGGCGCAAGACCGACGTCGTCGTCGGTCTTGGCGGCTACGCATCCGCGCCCGGCGTCGCCGCTGCGGCGCTTTCTAGGATTCCCGTGGTCTTGCTCGAACAGAACCGAAAACCGGGGATGGCCAACCGAGTGCTTGCGCGTGTGAGCGCTGCAGTGTGTACGAGTTTTCCCGGCTGTGAACCCGAGTTCCCCGCCGGGTTGGTCCGGCACACCGGCAATCCTTTGCGTGCCGGGATCGACGCGCCTTTGTCTTACCAGGGGCGCGACGCGATCTTGGTCTTTGGCGGCAGCGCCGGCGCGCATAGCCTCAACAGCGCGGTGATCAGGGCCCTTGCAGGTCTAGCGCTGACTTTTGACCTGCCGCCTATCGTCCACCAAACCGGCGTCGCCGACGAACAGGCGGTTCGTGCGGCCTACGAACAGGCGGGAATTGCTGCGCAGGTGACGCCGTTTATCGACGACATGGCCGCGGCCTACGCGCGCGCGCGTCTGGCGATCTGCCGCGCCGGTGCCACTTCGGTCGCCGAACTGGCGGCAACCGGGACACCGGCGGTGTTGGTGCCGTTCCCGGCGGCCGCGGGCAACCACCAAACCGAGAACGCGCGGGCGGTAGAAGCCGGCGGCGCGGCGCTTTGCGTGACGGACGACGACCAGACCGCCGCGAGCCTCGAAAGAGTCGTCGGCGAGTTGCTCCACAGTTCTGAGCGGTTAGACTCCATGGCTGGATCTGCACGCGGGATGGGGCTTTCCGGCGCAGCTGATCGTGTCCTCGCGGTCCTCGAGGAGGTTGCACGTGCAGCACCAAGACCACAATAGCCCGATGGCGTCATTATCTGAAAAGCGCCCCGCGTGGGCGGCAATCGATCTTCCTGCGGCGGCTGCAGTTGCGCCGGGTCACCTTGGACACGTCCACTTGATCGGCATCGGCGGGATCGGCATGAGCGGCATTGCCGAGGTGCTTGGTACGCTCGGCTACCGGATTACCGGATCCGATCTCGCCGAGAGCGAGGCCACGCGTAGGCTGGCGAAGCAGAACGCGAAGATTTTCTTCAGCCACGAAGAGGGCAACGTCGATCCGTCAACCGATGTAGTTGTCGTTTCTTCGGCTGTCGACGACGCAAACCCCGAAGTACGCGAAGCACGCAAGCTACGTATTCCGGTGATTCCCCGTGCCGAAATGCTCGCCGAACTCATGCGCGTCAAGTGCGGACTTGCGGTTGCCGGGGCGCACGGAAAGACCACTACCACGTCGATGGTCGGCGCGGTGCTCGGCGCGGGCGGTTTGGATCCAACCGTCGTAATCGGCGGCCGTTTGAAATCGTTGGGCGGTACCAGCGCGCGGCTCGGCCGCTCACGTTACATGGTTGTTGAGGCCGACGAGAGTGACGGTACGTTCTTGTTACTCAAGCCCGCGGTCGCGGTTGTGACCAACATCGATCGCGAGCACCTGAACTACTACCGCACGATGGAACGGCTCATCGACTCTTACGTCGCTTTTATCAACGGCATCCCGTTCTACGGCCGCGCGGTGTTGTGTGTCGATTGCCCGGAAGTTGCCGGGCTTACTCCGCGCATCAAGAAACGCTACACCACGTACGGTACCGGCGCAGACGCCGATTTCCGCGCTGTCGAGATCTCCTACGATGGTCTTTCGAGCAGCTATGAAGTTGTCAACCGAGGGGTTGCGCTCGGACGCATCACGATTGCACTGCCGGGCCGCCATATGGTTCTCAACTCACTCGCTGCTGTTGCCGCTGGGCTCGAGTTTGGAATGAGTTTTGCGGATTGTGCTATCGCCCTTGCCGGGTTCGACGGCATCATGCGGCGCTTCGAGGTCAAGGGCGAGAAGGGCGGCGTTCTCGTAGTCGATGACTACGGACATCACCCGACCGAAATTCTCGCGACGCTGGTGGCTGCGCGCAAAGGCTTTCCGCAGCGTCGTATCGTCGCGGTTTTTCAACCCCACCGCCCCTCGCGGGTGGCAGACCTGTACAACGAGTTCGCCGCAGCCTTCGGCGATGCCGACGAGGTGTTGGTAACCGACATTTACAAAGCCGGGGAGTCCGACATCGAAGGAATCACCGCCGAAGGCCTGGTCGAAGCGATGAACCGCTTGCACAAAGGAGGGGTCAGCCACGTCGGTTCGGGGGCCGGACTGGCCGACCGGGTCACGGCACGGCTCGGGCCGGGCGATATGGTCTTGACCCTTGGCGCCGGTGATATAACGCGGATCGGCCAGGAAATCCTTGCGCGCCTCGGTGACTAAGAGGTACGAGGTCTTCTTCTCCACGCTCGGCGAGTCTTCGCAGAGCGGAATTCGCCACGCCGAGCCGATGGAGAAACACACTTCTTTTCGCATCGGCGGTCCCGCCGATCTGTTTTTTCAGCCTCCCGACATTGCGTCGCTTTCCGAAACCCTCGCGGTCGCGCATGCGCACGGCATCCCGGTGACATTGATTGGGGGTGGAACCAATGTTCTGGTTTCCGACGCCGGTATCCGCGGCTTGGTGGTACGGCTCGGCCGCGCGTTCGATACTCGCGCGTGGATTGAAGACGCGGGCGAGAGTACATGTGACGCCCACGTCGGCGCAGCCACACCACTGGCCCGGTTCGTCCGTGAAGCCGTGGCCAAGGGGCTTGCCGGACTGGAGTTTGCGGCGGGGATCCCCGGCAGCGTCGGTGGCGGTGCTTTGATGAATGCCGGCGCGTTCGGGGGCGAGATTGGTAGCGCGATTACAGCGATCGACGCGGTTGCCGAAGACGGCGAGATCCTGCGACTCAGCGGTGACGACCTGAGATTTTCCTACCGTCACCTAGCACTCGACCGGCGGATCGTGGTAACCTCTGTCAGCTTCAGGCTCACGCGTTCGTCGGTGGGACGGCTGCGGCCGTTTGTGGAGTCGGTGCAGGAGAAGCGTAAGCGACATCAGCCGCTCGGTTTCCCAAACGCCGGTTCCATATTTAAGAATCCTACCGATAACTACGCCGGGAAGCTGATCGAGCGCAGCGGTCTTAAGGGAACGCAGGTGGGTCGCGCGCAGATCTCGCCTGAGCACGCCAACTTCATTGTGAACTTGGGTGGTGCGAAGGCGGTCGACGTGCGCGCGCTGATGGGTCGGATGCAAGAGGAAGTGTGGTGGAAGAGCGGTATCTGGTTAGAACCGGAAGTGCGGCTCGTCGGAGAGTGGGATGTGGCTGAGGCCTCTTCTTAGAAAAGCTAAGAGCGATATGTTGGTTGCGGGTCGGCTTTTGGCCGTCGCGTTCACTGCATGCGGTGTTTTCACCGCAGCTGCGTATCTGTTCGTCGGCTACCTGGTGCCCTCGGTCAGTGATCATCGCTATTTCGAACTACGCAGTGTCAAGATTGCCAGCGACGCTGAGTTGACCGACCCCGAAAGGCTTGCCACCGCGGCAGGCCTTTTCGAGGGTACCAGCCTGTGGCGCATCGACACTGAACAAGCCCGCCGTGAACTCGAAAAGCCTGGTTGGGTGCGCCGTGCCGACGTTATCCGGCGCTTTCCGGACCGCGTAACCCTGCGAATCTTCAAGCGTGTCGCTGTCGCCGCAACGATCGTCGAGGGCTCTGTATACCTGGTAGACGAAGAAGGCGTGGTGTTTCGTGAGGAAGGTCCGAGCGAGCGTCCCGATTTACCCTACCTGGTGGGTTGGCAGGACGCCGCGACCCACGGCGAACGGGTAGCCCGTCTACGCAGGCTCGTTGACGTGTTGGCCGAAGCCGGTGGTCATGGACTGGAGATCTCCGAGCTTGAAGTCGATGCCGAGGGTGGGGTGCTGTTTTACCCGGAGGCGCCGCGCATCGTAGTGCGCGTCGGTGCGCAGTCGGACTTGGTGGAGAGCTTCGATCGACTCGAGGTCGTGCTTACGAGTGTCGCTCGTGGGGTAGACAACGTTGCGGAGATCGACCTGACCTACCCCGATCGTGCGGTCGTTCGTACGCGGGCCGGCCGCATGGACAGGGTCATCTCGGCGCGCGCCGAGGTCACACTCGGTCGCGTACCGCGCGCCGTGGCCGCAGGAGGTCGCCCCGCTGGGCGACTGGAGTCCGACCGTGGCTAAGAAGCGTCCCATCCTTGCCGGTCTCGACATCGGTACCCAAAAGGTTGCGATCGTGATCGCAGAGCAGACCGATGCCGGCCTGGAGATCCTTGGTGTCGGCAGTGCGTTGTCGCGCGGTATGAAGGCCGGGCGCGTCGCCGATGTTGACAAGACTGCGCAAGCCATCAGCGTTGCACTGAGTGAAGCTGAACTCATGGCCGGGTGCGAGATCCACGAGGTTACCATCAGCGCTTCTGGTGACCACATCCGCGGCACCAACAGTCACGGCGTGGTGGCCGTTGACAACGGCGAGGTTTCCGCCCGCGCCGCGCGTCGCGTAATCGAGGCGGCGCAAGCGGTGCCGTTGCCCGCCGAGCAGACCATCTTGCACCTCATCTGCCGCGACTATGTCGTCGACGACCAGGTCGGCATACAGTTCCCGGTCGGGCTCAGTGGAGTGCGCCTCGAGGCCAACGTTCATATCGTTTCGGGCTGTGAATCGGCGCTGTCAAATCTTAAAAAGTGCTGCAATAAGGCAGGGTTATCGGTTGGTGAGGTTCTCGCGAGTTCGCTTGTCGCGGGCGAAGCGGTGCTTGAGCCCGACGAACGGCAACTCGGGGTGGCGGTCATCGACTTCGGTGCAGGAACCGTAGACCTGGCCCTCTACCACAACGGCGTCGTGGTGTTCTCATGCGTTATCCCGGTTGCGGGTAACCACGTGACGATGGATCTCTCGCGTGTTCTCGAGACGTCGATGAGCGAGGCCGAAAGCCTTAAGAAGCATCATGGCTGTGCGTGCATCGACCTGGTTCACCGCCAGGCGATTGTCGAAGTCGAAGGCGTCGGAGGCCGCGCGCCGCGCTTGATCGGAGGCAAGCTTGTTGCCGACATCATCGAGCCGCGCATGGAAGAAATCTTTGAGATGGTAGGCGAACAGATCGAGCGTTCCGGCTACGCCGACAGGCTCACCAGCGGTGCGGTTTTGTGCGGCGGTTCAGCAATGATGCCGGGTATGGTCGAGATCGCTCATCGCACGCTCGGCTTGCCGGTGCGTTTGGGTGAGCCGCTCGCGGTGAGCGGGTTGTCCGAAGAAGTTGACGATCCGTCCTGGGCGACTGCGGTCGGTCTTGTGACCGGTCTTGCCGGCGGTGAATTACCGACCGCGTGGGGCAGCGAATTCGGCTCACGGGTGGTGCCGAAGTGGCTCAAACGCCGCTTGCGCGAGTTCTTTTAGAAAAACGTCCCTGGCTCCTTTTCGTGCCCGCGCTGGAAGTCGCAAAGCGTTACGACTGGGTGTACATTGTTGGCTCTCGCGTCGAGGCTTTTGGCCCGAGGAGGTGTGGTAGATGATTGAGTTGGTAGGGGCGAATCAAAGCCGCGCACGTATTTGTGTTGTCGGAGTAGGCGGCGGCGGCGGAAATGCCGTAAATACAATGATTCGCGCTGGGCTTTCCGGCGTGGATTTCGTAATCGCAAACACGGACATCCAAGCCCTCGGCACCAACGAAGCATCGGTCAAGGTTCAGATCGGATCTGAACTGACCAAAGGGCTCGGCGCCGGGGGAAATCCCGACATCGGCCGCAAGTCAGCGCTCGAGCAAGAAGAAATCCTCCGCGAAGAACTCATCGGCTGCGACATGGTGTTCGTCACCTGCGGCATGGGCGGCGGCACCGGTACCGGCGCCGCGCCGGTCATCGCGCGCATCGCCAAAGACCTGGGTGCCCTCACGGTCGGCGTTGTCACCAAACCTTTCCATTTTGAAGGTCGCAAACGGCTACGCCAGGCCGACGACGGCGTGCGCGAACTACGCGCCGCAGTCGATACGCTGATCGCGATTCCAAACCAGCGCTTGATAGAGGTCGCCGGTCGCAACACCACGACGATCGAAGCTTTTGCCCAAGCCGACGACGTCTTGTTGCAAGCGGTACGCGGTATCTCGCAGATCATCACCGAGCCGGGCCTCATCAATGTCGATTTCGCCGACGTGCGTACGATCATGGGTGAGATGGGCATGGCAATGATGGGCGCAGGTAGCGGCAACGGTGAGACGCGTGCGGTCGATGCCGCGACCGCCGCGATTTCGAGCCCGCTGCTCGAAGACGTTTCGATTGGAGGCGCCCGCGGGGTGCTCGTCAACATCACGGCCAGCTCCGACTTCGGCATCCAAGAGATGAACGACGCCGTCGATATGGTGCAGCAGCAGGCGCACGAAGACGCCAATATCATTGTCGGTCTGGTTCACGACTCCGAGCTCGACGACGAAGTACGCATCACGGTTATTGCCACAGGTTTCGGTGACGCAATCCGCGATGCCCGTCCGCCGGTTGAAGCGCAGGTTGAGGCCGACTCAGCGACGCAGAGAGCAGCAACGCAGGCCGAAGGGCAGCGACGCATCGTCGATCCCGAGCGTAGCACCACGATTGCGCGAGCAACCGCGATGGAGGCCCAACGCCGTCGTCGACCGCTGCTCGACGATTCGCTTGAAGAGCCGGATTCCACGCCGCGCCGCAGAACTCTTGCGGTGGCGGAAGCCCCCGATCACGATGAATTCGCGTTCGAAGGTATCGATGCCGAAGGTGACCGGGCGGTCGATATCCCCGCCTATCTCCGCAAGCGCTGGCGCGATCGTCGCGGCCGCACGATCCGCTAGATTCACTTAGGGCGTGGGCTTGCGAAAAGCGCCCACGACTGAAGTTCCACAAAGCGGGTTGCCGCGGAACGCCGCTTCGATTTTACCCGCTGCGAACAGCAATCCGTTCAATGCTTTGCCGGTCGGCACGAGGTCGCTGCCGATCCGGTGTCCGCGTCCGGCGAGTCGGCGTATCACCAAGGCTGGTACGAATAGATGGCCGAAGACGTAGGAGAGCCGCAGGGTCTCCAGGCCGGCTGCTTCGCCGGCACGGCCAAGCGTGCGTTTCGTGTAACGCCGCCGGTGTTCCAAGAACACGTCTTGTCCTGACCACAGCAGTTGGAACGCCGGGACCGTTACGAACACCAAGCCGCCGGGTCTGATCTTTTCGAGCGAGTTCTTTAGTAACTCAGTGTCGTCGTCAACGTGCTCGATGACGTCCATGGCGAGCAGCACGTCCGCGCTTTCGGCCTCGACGCGTGCAAGTGAGTTTTCGAACCGGTCGGAGGGCGTTGCCCACCGCGTGGTAAAGCCGTCTGGTAGCGCGACATCGACGCCCGTCAGCTTGCCGACCCTTGATCGTGACGGGCTGCGAGCGCGCAAGTACTGAAGGTTTACGCCGGTGCCGCAGCCTATCTCCAAGATATCTGCACGCACGCCGTGGGTAGGAACGTAGCCTTGTAGCGCCGCCTCCAAGTGAAGAAAGCGAGTCTTGATCCACCAGTGCTCGAGTTCCTCACCTGCGGAGAACTGTGAGGCTTCTTTTAGGTCCAATGGTGCTCCGGTCCGCCTACGCCAGGTCTACCACGTAAGCAGCATCGGTACATTGTTTGCGGTCCGGTTTGTCTCCCCGTACCCCTCACCCCATACTGGCCGCCGAGTTTGAGCGAGCGCAACGAGCAATTCCTCTTCAAACCGAACGTATCGGGCGCGGTCGGTGTCTGTCTGGCCTACCCGAACACCTATCCGGTCGCGATGGCCAACCTGGGCTACCAGGCGGTGTTTGGGCTTTTCTCGACGCTGCCGGGCCTGTTGTGTGAACGCTGGTTTCTCGACACCGCCGCGGACGGGACCTTCGAGCACCGGCGAAGTCCAGCAGATTTCGACATTCTCGCGTTTTCACTCTCCTTTGAAAGCGACTACCCCAATATTGTCCGTATGCTCGACGCGGCCGGGATTCCTGCACGTGCGCAGGATCGGCGCGCGAGCCGCCGAGATTGGCCGCTGCTGATGGCCGGCGGGCCGGCGACTTTCTTGAATCCGGAACCGATCGCGCCGTTCTTCGACCTATTTTTGATCGGCGAGGCGGAAGAGATGGTGGTCGAGGCCTTTGACGGTGCCGAGAGGTGGGCCGGCATCGGTTTTGAACTGCTTCGCGAACGGCTGTCGTCGGTTGAAGGTGCGTATCGTCCCGACTTGTACGAGCCGGTTTATGGTGGTGCGGGTGAGTCGGGAGATCTTATCGAGTTACGCGTAGCCGAGGGCGCATCCGAACGAGTGAAGCGACGTTACCTCAGCGATCTTGACAGTGCACCGGTTACCACTGCGGTGGTCGCTCCGGACTCGGTCTTCGGCAACCAGTACCTGGTGGAAGCGAGCCGGGGATGTGAGTGGGGCTGTCGCTTTTGTGCAGCCGGGTTCATGTATCGTCCGGTGCGCCACCGTAGCCATGAGGGCGTGACCCGTGATGCGCTTGCGGGCCTCGAACTCGCCAAGACGATCGGTCTGGTCGGCGCGGAGATGGCGAGCCATCCGGGCCTTGCGACTACTTGCGAACGAGTGCGAGCGCAGGGCGGACGTGTCTCTCCGTCCTCGCTCAAGGCCGACGTCATATCGCCGCGGCTCGCCGCTGCGCTCGCCAGCAGCGGCGCGCGTTCAGTCACCGTTGCTCCCGAGGCCGGCAGCGAGCGTATGCGGCGCGTAATCAACAAGAACCTCTCCGAAGCCGAGATCTTGCGTGCCGCCGATCTACTGGTTGGCGATGGGGTCGAGTCGCTGAAGACCTACTTCATGTGTGCGCTTCCGACTGAGACAGAGGACGATTTGCAGGGCATCGTCGATATCGTCGCTAAGATGCGTGATCGCATGATCGGCCACGGGCGTGCGCGTGGAAGGGTAGGGCGGATCAAAGTTTCGGTGAACCCCTTTGTCCCTAAACCTTGGACGCCGTTTCAGTGGGACCCGATGGAAGATGTCGGGGGCGCGCAGAAGAAAATCGCGCGTTTGAAGAGAGGCTTCGGCCGTATGGCCAACGTCGAGATGGAAAGCGAGTCGCCCCGTGAGGCCTATCTGCAGACGCTTCTTTCGCGCGGCGACCGGCGGGCGGCCGATATCGTCGAGGCTTTGGCCCGCGGCGAAGACCGATGGTGGCAGAAACTTCAGTCGATGCGCCGCGGCGAGCATCAAGGGGTGTCAGTCGATCCCGACGTGTTTGTCCATCGCACCTATCCGAACGATGCGCTTTTCCCGTGGGATTTCATCGACCATCACATAGACAAGAGCTACCTCTGGTTGGAGCGGCGCCGTGCTCTGGCCGAGCGCGAGACGGAGCCCTGCGATGTCGCCACTTGCCACACCTGCGGCGCGTGTTGAAACTCGTACTATGCGTGTCTCCTGCGACAGCTTTGTAGCGCTGGGTCAGCGCACAGCTACCGGCAGTACTGTTTTCGCGAAAAACAGCGACCGTCCCGCTGCCGAGTGTCAGCCGCTCAAGCAGGTCGCGCAACATGACCACGAGCCTGGTTCGCGGTTGCGATGTCAGTACATCGAAATAGACCAAGTCGAACGAACCTACGGTTTTACCGGTGCGGGCCCATATTGGCTGTGGGGACTCGAGCACGGGGTCAACGATCATGGGGTCGCGATCGGAAACAACTCAATATTCACGAAAGATGCAGTACCCGACCAAGGCTTGCAGGGAATGGATCTGGTCCGGCTGGCGCTCGAGCGCGGCGGCAGCGCGGCCGAGGCCGCCGGCGTGATCGCTGAACTGATCGAACGCTACGGCCAAGGTGGATCGGGCTATCTCGACACCCACTGGGCCTACAACAATTCATTTCTTATCGCCGATGCATCCGCAGCGTTCCTATTGGAGGCGAGCGCGCGCCACTGGGCGCTGCGCCGCATTCAGGGCGCAGGCAGTGCAAGCAATCACGCCACGATCACTGACGACTGGGATCGAGTTTCGAGCGGCTGCGCCGCGCACGCATGCACGCAAGGGTGGTGGAGTGGCGAAGGGCGTTTGGATTTCGCCGCCGCTTACCGCGATACCAGCGTTGTCCCACCGGTTGTTTCGTCGGGACGCTACGCGCAGACCTGCGCCGCCGCGCGCGCGCCGGTTGATCTCGCAAGCGTCAAACGCTTGATGCGCGATCACTACAACGGGGCCACGGTCTACAGTCCGGGGCGGCCTCCGGACGATGAACGTTACTACAGTGTGTGTATGCACGCCGACCCTGTCGGTACGACGACCGCGTCGCTGGTCATCGAACTCGAGGCCGAGAACCCGCTCGGCGCGATCTACTGGGCGGCTTTCGCCAGTCCGTGCATAGGCCCGTTCATTCCGTTGTTCACGTGCGGCGAGCTGCCCGGCGAACTGATGCAAGGCGGAGAGACTCCCGAGCAGGGGGGGGCGTGGTGGCGGTTCAAGGCGTTGCTCGGTGAGGTCGAGAAAGACTACCCACGCCGCGCGTCTGTGGTGCGTGAGTACTGGGACACTTTCGAGCAGAGACTGGCTGAACGTGCGAATGCGCTCAAGCGGCCCGCCTCGGGGATCCCCGTCGGCGGAGAGGGCGAGGCCGAGTTTCGCCGGCGCGCCACCGCTTTCATGGCCGAGGCTTGGAGAGATACGAGCGCAGCGCTCGACGAGATCATCCTAGCGGTGCAAGCCCTCTGAGGTCACGCTGCGACCAGGACCGCCGGGTGTAGTGTAGTCGGCTACCGGCCTGAGACAGCCGCAGCAGCGATACCGCCGGGTTCTTGCCCGGTACCCATGACCATCAAGTAATCGCGGATGGCGACGACGATCTTGAACTGCTCGTGGGCATCGGGGTCGCTGTAGATCGGGTTGCCGTCATCGTCCTCGTTGAAGAAGAAGTAGTTGGGCATCTTGGTGCCTGCTTGGAGCGACTGCGGGTCGATCAGCCAATGCAGGATCCATTCCGGACGCAGGCGCTGCTTGGCCAGGATCAGGTTCGGCGCGATGATGTCGTCGTTCAGCGGCTGGCCCTCGCGAATGGCGTGGCACTTTGCGCACTGGTAGGCCTCAAACATCTGCTTTCCGAGCGTAGCGCTGGCTTCGAAAGCAAGAGTGTCGGTACGGAAATACGAGGTCGTCGCTGCCGACGCTTGTTGCGCGACCCCAGTAAACACGACCGCCAAGGCCGCGATACCCGTGAATTGCCGGAAATTCATCGCACATCCCTACCAAGCACGCCGCTGCTGGGCAAGTCCTGGCGGGCGGACCGCCTGTGCCTAACGGAGTTGCCGATGGAATCCGCCGTTTCTATACTTTTTCCCGCTGTGCGCAAAGGAGACTCGATACGCCATGCCCAAACAGACAGACCCGATAGAAGTAGACGCACGTAGCCGCGCAAAGATCCCTCAGGAGTCCGCAGCCGAAGGGGCTTCGCTGTTGTCCTGGGTCGGTGACCTCGCCGGGCGTGTCGGCGTGGACCGGGTGGGAAGCTATCTCGGCGCCGAACGGGTCGGCAACGTCCTGGGTGAGGCCATGCAGAGCGCGGCGCGAACCAAGGCGCGGCTGGATAAGAACATGCAGCTGCTCCTGACAGTGGTCAACCTTCCGAGCAAGCGCGACTACGAAAGGCTGCAGGTGAAGCTCGACGCCTTGCAGGCTGGACTTATGACGGTCAGTTCCAAGCTCGACCGGTTGTACGACGAACTCGATACTCGCGGTACCTGGAGTGGAAACGGAATCGCGATCGGGGACGAGGAGGCCGCATCGACGTTGAGCGCTCGCGCGCGCGCGGCGATTGCACGTTCGGCTGCTGCGGCGGCGGGGCGAGCCGTTCCGCCGGCTGCGAGCACAGCAAAGAAAGTCGTCGCATCCAAGCAAACCACCCGCACTGCAAAGAACTCGGCAGCGCGGACGCGAAAGAGCACCGCAGCGTCTGCGGCTGCGCGCAAGACCACGCGCCGCTAAGGTCGCGGGTGTCGGCGCCTGGGCTGATAGACCGACGCGTTTCTAGCCGCCGGGGTGGCCGCCGTTAGCGGTTAGAAGCGCTGCGAGCAGCGCGATCTCAACGGGGCCGCTAACGTCGTTGTCCAGGGCCGGTACGAGGGCGATCGGGCCGCGCGCCGCTGCGTCCGCCCACGCTGCGGTCAGGGCTTCGACGGCGCTGGATTCGGCAGCGCGGATCTCGGCCATTGCCGCCTGCATTCGTGCTGCGGCTTGCTCGGTGCCGACGGGTGCGCCGCGAAAGCGGTCGCTTGTGAGCGACGGATAAGGTTCCACTCGGCCCGCGACTCCGGCTCCTGGGCCTCGGGTGGTGTCGGCGGATGGAGTGATGCGATTGACGATCAGCGCGTCAGTGGCGATCCCGGTCCGGGCGAGCGCGCGCGCGAATGCAATCGTCCCTGTGACGCGGTCTGCCTCGGGCCGGGTCACGAGGCAGAAAGCTGTTGTTTGCTCGTGGAGAAGCCGATCGATGGCGCGCGCGCGTCCTTCGAGGCCTTCGAGGAGCGACTCGAAGTTGGCGATGAACTCGGCGACCTGCCGCGTCAATGAGATCCCGCTTGCACGCTCGATCACGGTGATGAGCGCGAGAACAGTAGCCTTGGCCAGGCGTGACCCGCCGCGTGCGAGGATCCGCGCCGGGTCGGCTAGGATCGCCGGTGCGCCTGTCTCGAGCAGGGCACCGAGTCGCAACGGTGTCGCGAGCAACTCTTCGGCGTGGGTAGCAGGCGGCGTGTCGATGACGATCAAGTCGTATGCCTGCTCCTCGATAAGTTCGTGCAGGCGTTGGAAGGCCATGAAGTGCTCACTCCCGCCAAGGGAAGCCGACAGGGCTTGGTAAACCGGATTTGCGATGATGGCGCGCGCGGTCGTCTCGGATGGTGCCATTGATTCGACCATCGCATCGAAGGTACGCTTAGTGTCCAAGCGCAGCGCGACCAACGTGCCCCCTTGCTCGGATCCATCGGGTAACTCGACCCGCCTGGGTTTACCGTCGATCGTTTTTAGGCCGAGTGCGTCGCCGAGACGTGGCGCCGGGTCGACCGTCAAAACCGCGACGCTGCGACCCGATGACGCGGCGGCAAGCGCAGTGGCTGCCGCGCACGATGTTTTGCCGACGCCGCCTTCGCCGACGAATATCGCAAGCTTTGCTCGTTTCACGATATCGTGGAGGTCGCCGAAGCGTTTCAAAGCGAGCCCTCCATCAGCGCCGTGAGTATTCGCGTGGCTTGTTCGTCGCTCGGTACCGCTCCACGGCCGGCCCCGTTGCCCACGAAGGGGATATGGATGGCGGTACCGGTTTTGCGCTCGAAGGCGTCTGAATAGGCGAGTTGGCGCCGTCTAATCGCCAGGTAGCGCGAGGAATCGGCACACGCGCCGCTTTTTAGCAGCCAATCGGATTGTGCAGTGCCGGCGAACTCGGGAAGCACGCCGTTGACGATGCCTGGGCCGGGTTCCACGCCGAGGCCGCGCAGTTGGTCGGTCAGTTGCACGGCTTCGGCGACGCTCAGGTCTTCGGGGATGGTCACTACCACGGCGCGGCAACGCTCGACATCGGTAATGAGAGCCAGCGCCTCGCGCGCGATTGTCGCGACTGGTCCGCGCCCGACCAAGTCTAGTACCCGCGCCGGGGCTTTCAGCAACGCAACGCAGTGCCCGCTGGCGGGCGCATCGACAACCATCACGTCAGGTGCGTCGGATCGCGGACGCGCGGCATCTACGATCGCCGACAGGGTCGCAAGATCGGCCAGTCCGGGTGCCGCTGCGGCTACTGCGTTGAACGTTGAACTGTCCATGAGCCGGTCGGAGAGAAACCTGAACCGAAGGGTACGCAGGAGGAGGGCAGAGAGGTTCTCGCGTGGATCTAAGTCGCGTACACGCACGAGCTCGGCCTTGAGTCCCCCCGCCACTGCGCCGCGGGCGAGAAGAGCCGCGACCGTCGATTTGCCCGCTCCGCCCTTGCCGGTGACGAAGAACACTGCTGAACCTTTCTTGGCCATTGCGCTCCTGTTTATTGCCGGCAGTACGTGTGCGCAACGTCGGCAGAGATCTGCTGGGCGTTTGCCCTCAGTAGAGAACGGCAATAGCGTGCGGCGTGAGACTGGAGAGAGCGGCACGGAGTGGCAATACAACCGCGTGATAGCGTAGCGGTGGCGCGGCAGCGCCCCGACCCATCGAGGATTCAAGACCTCTTTCTCGCGCGCCTCGCGCAATTGGAAGAACGCGTCGCCGAAGAACTGGCGCGCCCGGCAGAGGCGAGTTCTCCGTTGCAGGAGTTCTTACTCGACGCTTCGCGCGAGGCTTGGACCGCAGTGCGCGCTGTCGGCAGCGTTGTTTCCGAGCCGCGTGGGTTCCTACGGCGCCTTGCGCTCGCCGTTTCCGCCAGGCCCAGCGACGAGTTGGGTGTCGATGCCGAAGCCGCCGACTCTGTACGCGAACTCCTGCGACCACTGATGCGTATGTGGCTCGGCTTTGCCCATGCCGAGGGTGCGCCGCTTGCCGCTGACGGCGGTGTTTTGGTTCTCGTCAACCGCGGCGCATGGCCGCTCCCTGCAGAGCCGCTCGCGGTGTGGACGGTTTTGTCTGAGCACGCGGCGGGTCGTCCGATACACGCGCTGTGGGACGAACGATATCTGGAGCTGCCGCTTCTCGGCGATTGGTTGTCCCGTATCGGGTTCGCTTCCCCGAGCGAAGACAACTGCCGGGCGTTGCTGGAGCGTGGACGTATCGTGATTGGGTTCCCTGAGGGGCGTGCCGCGCTTTCGAAGACCTACGATCGTCGTTATCGGCTCGCGCGTTTCAGCGATACCGGGATGATCGCAGCGGCGATCGACGCCGGCGCAGCGATTGTCCCTGCGGCTTTGATCGGCAACGAAGAAAGTTTTCCGGTCCTCGGCAACGCCGCCGGATTCCCCGTGACCGCGCAGTTTCCGGCTCTCGGAGCGGCGGGTCTTTTGCCGTTGCCACTGGCTTGGCGGCTTAAACTCGGCACCGCCGTGGAATACCCGCACGACGGCGATCCGGCCGCGCTTGCAGACGCAGTGCAGGCTCGCGTGCAGGCGATGCTCGCAGAGATGCTGGCCGCGCGCACTTCGATCGTGCGCGGCTGAGGAGAACCACATGGCCCGTTACATTCTTGCAATCGACCAAGGCACCACCGGGTCGACGGTGATGGTGTTCGACGATCGCGGCGCCGTACGTGCGCGCGCCTACTCGGAGTTTAAACAGCACTATCCCAAACCGGGCTGGGTCGAGCACGACCCCGAAGAGATCTGGCGGGTAACCCACAGCTTGATTGGAAAGGCCTGCCGCAAGGCCGGGATAAGACCTGCGAAGCTCTCCGGCATCGGCATCACCAACCAACGCGAGACGACCGTGGTTTGGGAACGTGCCACCGGCCGGCCGATCCATAATGCAATTGTGTGGCAGGACCGGCGCACCGCCCAAACGTGCGAGCACTTGCGTGCCGAGGGCCTCACGCAGACCGTACGGCGTAAAACCGGCTTAGTGATCGATCCCTACTTTTCCGGGACCAAAATCGCCTGGATTCTGAAGAACGTGAAAGGCGCCGCGCGGCGCGCCGCACGGGGCGAGCTTGCGTTCGGTACCATCGACAGTTGGCTCATATGGAAGCTGACCAAGGGTGAGGTGCACGTCACCGACTACACCAACGCATCGCGGACGATGATCTACGACATTCGGCGGCGGCGTTGGGATCCGGCTTTGTGCGAGGCCGTCGGCGTTCCAATGGAGATGTTGCCCGACGTCAAGGCGTCCGCGGGGCTATTCGGCGAAACTGCACCGGGGGTGTGCGGAAGCGGCCGCGTGCCGGTTTCCGGCGTGGCCGGTGATCAGCAGGCGGCTTTGTTCGGCCAGGCCTGTTTCAAGCCCGGCATGGTCAAGAACACGTATGGCACCGGTTGTTTCATCCTGACCTACAGCGGTGAGAAGCCTGTGGCGTCGAAGAATCAACTCGTCACCACTATCGCATGCGCGTCCGACGGTGGTCCGGCTTACGCGCTGGAAGGCTCGATCTTCATCGGCGGTGCTGCCGTGCAGTGGCTCCGTGACGGTTTGGGGCTGGTGCGCAAAGCTGCAGAGTCGGAACGTGCGGCCCGCCGCGTTGGTTCGACGCTTGGGTGTTACGTGGTTCCTGCGTTCGCCGGCCTCGGCGCACCTTACTGGGATGCGGATGCGCGCGGTGCGATCGTCGGGCTTACCCGTGGGGTAACCGCTGACCACCTTATCCGGGCAACCCTGGAGGCGGTGGCGTACCAGTCGCGCGACGTCGCCGATGCGATGGCGGCCGATGTCGGCAAGAAACTTCGCGTATTGCGCGTGGACGGAGGCGCCTCGGCCAACGATTTCCTCATGCAGTTCCAGGCTGACATCCTCGGCGTGCCGGTCGACAGACCGAAAGTCGTGGAAACCACTGCCCAAGGCGCGGCTTTCCTGGCGGGTCTCGGAATCGGCGTGTGGAAGAATGGCGCGGAGGTCGAAAAGGTCCGCCGCGTGGACAAGGTGTTTACGCCCAAGATGAAGCCGGCCGAGCGCCGCGAGCTCTACGACGGCTGGCTGCGCGCAGTTGCCCGCGCCGATTCGAAACTCGGTTGATTTGCGCGGCCGGAGAGGGACAGGGCTGTTGTCCCGGGCGAGGGCTGCCGCTACTTGAACGCGGCCGGTGGCCCTGTTATACAGGCGCGTTTCCCAGAGGCGCCATGAAGCAAGATATCCACCCCACATACCAGGAAGTCGCGGTCGTCTGCGCCTGCGGCAACACCTTCAACACTCGCTCCACCACCGACAAGATCCACGTTGAAATCTGCTCTGCATGCCATCCGTTCTATACGGGCAAACAGAAAATGATCGATACTGAGGGGCGCGTCGAGCGCTTCCGCAAAAAGTACGGACTCAACAAATAGGCCCGCCCACGCGGTCCGGTTACAATACGTAGGCGCACAGCGCCCGGCGCCGTGCGGACATCTGAAATATGGACGCAATGGATAGGCTCGCGCAGGTAGAGGCGCGCTTCCTTGAAGTGGAGGCTATGCTGCAGGACCCTGTGGTTGCGCGCGATCGCGCGCGCTTCGCCAAGCTAGGCCGCGAGCATTCAGAGCTGACCGAGGTTGTGCGGGTCTACCGCGAGCGCTGCGCGCTTGCCGAGCAGTTGGCCGCAGCCACGGCAATGGGCGAGGATTCAGATCACGAGATCCGCGAGATGGCGTCCGAAGAGGCGCGCAGCCTCCGGCGTCAGATAGAGGCGCTCGATGAAGAACTCAAGCGGCGGCTGGTACCCAAGGACCCGCTGGACGCGCGCAACACTCTGCTCGAACTTCGCGCCGGAACCGGCGGCGAAGAGGCCGCACTGTTCGTCGGCGACCTGCTGCGGATGTACACGCGCTATGCCGAGCGGCGTGGGTGGAAGCTCGATACCATGACTCTGTCGCAAAGCGGGACGCACGGAATCAAGGAAGTTGTGGTTCTGGTCGAGGGTTCCGACGCTTTTGGACGACTGCGCTATGAGGGTGGAGTGCATCGCGTGCAACGCGTTCCTGAAACAGAGGCGCAGGGGCGTATCCACACTTCTGCTGTCACCGTCGCTGTGATGCCCGAGGCCGAAGAAGTCGATGTCAAAGTCGAAGATAAAGATCTCCGCGTGGACGTGTTCCGCTCCTCGGGGCCCGGTGGCCAGTCGGTTAACACTACCGATTCAGCGGTGCGGTTGACGCACATTCCGAGCGGTTTGGTTGTGACCTGTCAGGACGAGAAATCTCAGCACAAGAACAAGGCCAAGGCGATGAAAGTGATGATGTCGCGGCTGTTTGAACAGGAAGAAGCCAAGCGCCGCGCAGAGGAAGCAGCAACCCGTAAATCTATGGTTGGGAGCGGCGACCGTTCCGAGAGAATCCGCACGTACAACTTCCCGCAGGGGCGCGTTACCGACCACCGTGTCGGCGTTACGCTGTACGCTCTCGATCGTTTCATCGACGGGGATATGGACGAGATTATCGATGCACTGGTTGCGGCGGCGCGGGCCGAGGCGCTTGAAGGGGGAGAGGGCGAATGAGCACGTACGATACTGGAGCGGCGGGCGGCAAGCAGCAGCCTAAGACGGTTCTTGACTACTTGGAGCTGGCGCATGGCTTCCTCGCGGGCAAGCAGATCGACGAAGCACGCGCGGATGCGGAGGTTCTACTGGCCGACTCGCTGGGCGTGAAGCGCATCGAGCTTTACACTAACTACGAACGTCCGTTGACCAAAGCAGAGGTCGATAACTACCGCGAGACGCTCAAGCGTCGCGTATTGCGTGAGCCGGTGTCCTACATCGTCGGGCGCCGTGAGTTCTGGTCACTCGATCTCGCCGTCGACCGTAGGGTTTTGATACCCAGGCCGGAAACGGAAACACTGGTTGAGTCGGCGCTCGAAAAATTGCGCGCGTCGGGCATCTCGGCCCCACGTATCGCCGACATCGGCACCGGTTGCGGCGCGATCGCGGTTGCGTTGGCCACCGAGATTACCGATGCGCACATCGTGGCAACCGACAAGTCGGCTGCCACACTCGAGGTCGCGCCTCTCAATGCGCGCACGCATGGCGTTGACCGGCGAATCGAGTTCGTCGAAGGCGAGTCGCTCGCGCCGTTGGCCGGTCGTGATCGGTTCGATATGATTGTTTCCAACCCGCCCTACGTCACCGAACTTGAGCACCAGACGTTGGCTCCCGAGGTTCGTGACTGGGAGCCCTTGGGCGCGCTTGTCGCCGGTGCCGACGGGATGAGCGTGACGCGCGCGCTGATTGATGCTGCGCCCACACACCTTCGCCGCGACGGTTGGATCCTGCTCGAAGTCGGCACGCAGGCGACGGACACCGCCGAGTACTTAACCGCGGCGGGTTGGCGTGAAGTAACCGTACGAAAAGACCTGTCGGGACGTCCGCGGGTAGCCGAGGCAAGGCCTCCAGTGAACGCGGACGCGAAGTAGTGGACAAGATCGTCATCGACGGTGGCCGGCGTCTTGCCGGGCGCGTTCGTGCCGGAGGTGCGAAGAACGCGGCGTTGCCCTTGTTGTTCGCGACGCTGTTGACCGACAAGCCCTGCACACTCCGTAACGTCCCGAGCGTGGCCGACATCCGCACCACGCGGCGCCTGCTCGAACGGCTTGGTGGCTCGGTTGACGAACCCGAAGCGAACACCCTGGTGCTCGACTGTGCCGGCGTTGACACCCAAGAGGCACCCTACGATCTGGTGCGTACGATGCGTGCTTCGTTCCTCACCCTCGGTCCGCTGCTCGCGCGTTTCGGTCGTGCGCGTGTTTCTCAGCCCGGTGGCTGCGCGATCGGCTCTCGTCCGGTCGATATTCACCTCGCCGGTCTCGCGCGGATGGGGGCGCAGATCGAAAATGTTGCAGGCTATACCGAAGCGCGCTGTAAGCGTCTAAAGGGTGCGTACATCATCCTCGAGATGCCCTCGGTCGGTGCGACAGAGAACCTTCTCATGGCGGCGACGCTTGCCGAGGGCGGGACGCGCATCGAAAACGCGGCGCGCGAGCCCGAGATCACCGACCTGGCCGACGCTTTGACCGCGATGGGTGCACGCATTGAAGGAGCGGGCAGCTCGGTGATCGAGATCGAAGGAGTCGATGAGCTGGGCGGCTACGATCATCCGGTGATCGCCGATCGCATTGAGGTGGGTACGTTCTTGATCGCCGCGGCGATCACCCTCGGAGACGTTACAGTCGAAGGTGCGCGTGCCGATCATCTAGGAGTTTTTCTCGAAGCGCTCAGTGCAGCCGGTGCGTTGGTGGAAGAGGTCCCGGGAGGCATCCGCTGCGTCAACGATGCCCGTGCCAAAGCCGTCGATATCATTACGGCGCCTTATCCCGGATTCCCGACCGATCTGCAGGCGCAGTTCATGGCGCTGATGTGCTTGGCCGACGGGGTATCTGAAGTTGCGGAGACCATCTTTGAGAACCGCTTCATGCACGTCGATGAGCTGATCCGCATGGGCGCGAGTATCCGCTTGCGTGGCGGACACGCCGACGTCACCGGCAAGGTCTCGCTGACGGGAGCACCGGTCATGGCAACGGATCTACGCGCCAGCGTTTGTCTGGTATTGGCCGGCTTGGCTGCGCGCTCGCGCACCGAGATCCTGCGTGTGTATCATCTCGACCGCGGCTATCAGCAGATCGAAGAGAAACTTTCTGCTCTGGGAGCCGATATTCGTAGGGAGAAAGCGTGATCGAACTTCTGAAAGACGGAACCAAGGCGTGCCGAGAGCGTTTGGCTCACCTGGCGCGTCGCGACCAAAGTGGCGGCAACGTGGAGAACACCGTGCGTGCGATTCTTGCCGACGTGCGCCGTCGCGGCGACAAAGCCGTCGCCGCCTATACGAAACGCTTTGACGGTGTGACGATTGCACCGGGCCGCTTTACACTCAGCGAGTCTGCCTGGGACAAAGCATCGGCACGCACAAGCCCTGAAGTTGAACGCGCGCTGAAAAACGCACACAGCCGGATTATCGCCTTCCACAAGCGACAACGCGAGAAAGGTTTTGAGCGCCGCGAGCCGGGGATCCGCACCGGTATCAGGATTACCCCACTGGCGCGCGTGGGTTTATACGTTCCCGGCGGTTCGGCTGCGTATCCGTCGTCAGTACTGATGAACATCGTGCCCGCCAAAGTTGCGGGTGTCGAGGACATCACCGTCGTCACGCCTCCGTCGGCCGAGGGCGTGCGTCCCGAAGTCTTGACGGCCGCGCGTATAGCGGGTGCTGACCGCGTGGTTACGATTGGCGGCGCACAGGCTGTCGGGGCGCTGGCATACGGTACGCGCTCGATCCAGCGTGTCGATAAGATCGTCGGCCCCGGCAACATCTACGTCGCCACTGCGAAGCGCTTGGTGTTTGGACAGGTCGGTATCGACATGATTGCAGGTCCCTCCGAGGTTCTCATTATCGCCGATGGTCGGGCGAGTGCCGCAAACGTCGCTGCCGACATGCTCGCGCAGAGCGAACACGACCCTCTTGCGGCAGCGATCTGTTTGACTCCGAGCGCTAAGCTGGCGGCTGCGGTTGCGGCTTCAGTCGCCGAGCAACTCGCAGTGTTGCCGCGCAGACAGATCGCGGGCCGGTCGATCCGGCGCTACGGCACGATTATCGTGACGCCCTCGCTTGCGCGGGCTGCCGAACTCGCCGACGAAATCGGCCCCGAACACCTGGAGATATTCACGGCCTCACCGCGCAAACTGCTCGGCTCGATCCGCAATGCGGGAGCGATCTTCCTTGGCGAGGCGACCACCGAGCCGGTCGGGGACTACGCGGCGGGTCCCAATCACGTATTGCCGACCGGCGGCGCAGCACGATTTTCCTCTCCACTCGGCGTATATGATTTCGTCAAGCGAACGAGTATCATCGAGGTTGACGAGCGCGGGCTGGCCACGCTCGCGCCGACCATAACGACGCTCGCGCGCGCCGAAGGGTTGGAAGCGCACGCGCGGGCCGTCGATGTGAGAACGCGAACCAAGTCCAAGTCCAGGTCGACGAAAAGCAAATCAAACCGGACCAACACGAAGAGAGAGTCAAGGTGAACAGGCAAGCCAAACGATCGGCCGCAAAGACGGTCGCTGCAAAATCCGCGGCTGCGCAGCAGCGGCGAGGGTCGGTGAATCGTGAGACCAAGGAGACCGCGATCCGCGTGGATCTCAACCTCGACGGTTCCGGTACCTATAAGATTGATACCGGGATTCCGTTTCTCGACCACATGCTCGAATCGTTGTCGCGGCACTCGATGATCGACCTTGAGGTGAACGCACGCGGAGATATCCACATCGACGATCACCACACCGTCGAAGACGTCGGCATCGCGATCGGGCAGGCGATGGACGAGGCGCTCGGCGATAAGAAGGGTATCTTGCGCTTTGGTAGCGCCGAGGTACCCCTGGATGAGGCGCTCGTCGGTGTAACCGTCGATCTGAGCGGTCGTCCGTTCATCGTGTACAACGTCGAAGTCAAAGCCCAACGGGTTGGTAAGTTCGACTGCGAGTTGATCAACGACTTCATGCAGGCGCTGATGAACGCTGCTGGGATGAACCTGCACATCAACATGCGCTACGGCCGCAACGCGCACCACATCATTGAAGCAATGTTCAAAGCGCTCGCGCGGGCGTTATCGCAGGCGTGCACAATCGACGCCCGAATCGCCGATGTGCCGTCGACCAAGGGCAGCCTGCGCGGCTGAGAGGTCTAGTGATCGCCGTCGTCGACTACGGCATGGGTAACCTCCGCAGCGTCTCCAAGGCGCTCGAGCGGGTCGGGGCCGATACCGAGGTAACTGCGGATGCACGTACCATCGAGCGTGCCGATGCGGTGGTGTTGCCGGGTGTCGGCGCTTTCGCGCGCTGCATGGAGAATCTCAGCCAGAGCGGGCTGGAAGGCCCGGTGCGGGAAGCGGCGGCGACAAAACCTTTTCTCGGGATCTGCGTAGGCATGCAGATCTTGTTCGAGGAGAGTGAAGAGTTTGGGCGCGTAGCCGGCCTAGGGATCCTACCCGGCCGTGTTCGTCGCTTTGACGGTGCAGGCGGCACTCTTAAGGTTCCACACATGGGCTGGAACACCATCGAGAAACGCGGCGAACCGCCATTGCTCGCTGCAGTGGAAGAGGGTGCCCGTGTTTATTTCGTGCACTCATACTATGTCGAAGCGGGCGACCCCGAAATTGTTGCCGCGACGACCACGTACGGATCGGTGGTTTGTTCCGCGGCTTGGCGGAAAAACCTGTTCGCTGTGCAGTTCCATCCGGAGAAAAGCCAAGCGGTCGGCTTGGCGATTCTCGCCGACTTTTGCCGTTTGGCGGGTGCAGTGGGCCGTCCTCCGGCTTGACTTCGCTGCAGGCGAGCGCGTGGAGCCCAACCCATGAGGCATTGCGGCGTTGGTGGCGGCGTGCGGCTTCGACAATAATCCGGGCGGTGTTGATCCTTCCAGCCATCGATGTTCGAGGCGGCCGCTGCGTGCGGTTGTTCCAAGGTGACTACGACAAAGAGACGATTTTCGGCGAAGACCCGGTTGCGATGGCGGCGAGGTGGATCGGTGAAGGTGCAGCGGGCTTACACATCGTTGACCTCGACGGTGCACGCGGCGAGTACACCGCGAACCAGGGTGCGGTCGAAGCGATAGTCCTGGCCGTCAAGGAAAAGAGCGGTGCCCGGCCGGTGACGACTCAGGTCGGTGGCGGCATCCGCGCGATGCATTCGATTGAACGCTGGCTGTCGATGGGAATCGACCGCGTGATTATCGGCACTGCCGCGGTCGAGGAGCCGGAGTTGATCACCCGCGCTGCGGTGAAGTTCCCGGGCCGCGTTTGGGTCGGTATCGATGCTAGAGGCGGCAAGGTCGCCGTCGATGGTTGGACCCGAACCACCGAGAAGGATGCCGTAGATCTCGCACATGAGGTCCAAGACCGCGGCGCGGGCGGAATCGTCTATACCAATATCGAGCGCGACGGGACCGGCAAGGGGGTCGATGCCGAGGCGGTAGCCGACCTGGCCGAACAGCTCGACGTTCCGGTCATCGCCTCGGGCGGCGTTCACAACGCCGACGACGTACGGCGATTGCGGGAGTACGGCACGACCAATATTGTCGGTGTCATCGTTGGTCGCGCGTTGTACGAGAACAGCGTCAGCATGGCCGAACTGCTTGTCGCTGCCGGACAGTGACCCGGCCCTACGCTATGCTGGCCAAACGAATCATTCCATGTCTTGACGTCAAAGGCGGCCGAGTCGTCAAGGGCGTCAATTTCATCGGTCTCCGCGATGCGGGGGATCCTGTCGAGTGCGCGGCTCGTTACGATGCCGAAGGCGCCGATGAACTGACGTTTCTGGACATCACTGCGAGCCACGAGCAACGCGACATCATTTTCGAGATTGTCTCGGCAACTGCGAACCAGGCGTTCATGCCGCTTACGGTAGGCGGCGGTGTGCGCCGCGAAGACGATGTACGCCGCTTGCTCAAGGCAGGAGCAGACAAGGTCTCGATCAACACCGCTGCGGTTAGCGACCCGGATTTCGTCGGCGCGGCTGCACGTCGGTTCGGTGCACAGTGCATTGTGGTTGCTGTCGATGCGCGCCGACGCGGAGGAGACTTGGAGCTTGCCACCGACGGTGGGGGCACAGACGGGCGTCCGGCGTGGGCGGGTACCTATCCCGAGTTGCTCGTCGACGGTGCGTCGGCCGACGGCTGGGAAGTTTATACGCACGGCGGTCGCAGGCCGACGGGGATTGACGTCGTCAAGTGGTGCCGACGCATGGAAGAGCTGGGTTCCGGCGAGATTCTTCTGACGAGTATGGACAGGGACGGAACCAAGCAGGGCTACGACTGCCACCTAACCGCAGCGGTAAGCGATGCGGTGGGTGTGCCGGTGATCGCGTCGGGCGGTGTGGGAAATCCCGGGCACATGTTTGAAGGATTCACCAAAGGAAAGGCCGATGCGGTGCTCGCAGCTTCGATTTTTCACTATGGCGAGTACACGATCGCCGAATGTAAGGAATACCTCGTAGAGCGCGGAGTGACTGTCAGGGTTTGACGCCCCCTATTTCGCGCCTTACCAATCTTTCTTCGGCGGGCAGTCGCGTGAGCCGTGGCCGCGGTGGGATCCCCTGCTTCTCGAACGCGCCGTTGTGCATCGTATGAAGCGTTGTTTCTATCTCCACGCGCATCGCTTCCAGCGCATCGCGGTCGGAGGGCGAGACCGGCTTGATCGGGGCGGACAGTTCAACGGTGATCTTGCCGAAGGGGAGCGGCAGCATCGTTTGGTCCCAGGTGGGCAAGTAGTATGCGCGCGAGGCGTGTACGTCTAAGCAGCAGGCGTCGACTCCGACTTGGCAGGCGAACACGGCGATGCCGCCACGGCAGACTCCGGCGGGGCCGCGCGAACCGTCGGGGGTGATGATGGTTATGAACCCCTCACCCTTGCGCTTGCGTCCTTCGCGGACCAACGCCTGTAAAACCGGTGAACGGCGGCTTACGCGCGTGCTCGATCCCCCACGTGTAGCCGTGATGCCGCAGCGGTTAAGGACGGCCATCAGTATTGCGCCGGCATCGCCGACACTGACCAGTGTGCTTAACTCGCCGAGCGTACGCATCAGAGCCGGCGCGGCGAGCAAGTCTTGGTGGAGCATCGCCACGACGGTGTCTTTGCCCTCGCTGCGCCGCGCAGCGAGGGCCTCAACGCCGGCGACTACGACGGTGCTTGTCGCGAGCACCAAGCGCATATAGGCGAGGTACAAGCGGCAAGCGATTGCGCCGACGAAAGGGACACACGCCTGCTTGATTCGCCGATGAAGCGGGAGGCGGCCGTGATCGGTCACGGCCGCCTTAGTGGTTGGCTTCGAGCCACCGTTCCGCGTCAATCGCGGCCGCGCAGCCGCTGCCCGCGGCGGTTACGGCCTGCCTGTAAACGGAGTCTTGCACGTCTCCGCACGCGAACACCCCTTCTACGCTCGTGTAGGTGCAGTCGGCTTTGGTCACGATGTATCCGGCCGCGTTCAGTTCGAGTTGTCCGACCAGCAGATCGGTGTTCGGCTTGTGGCCGATCGCCATGAACACGCCGTCGCAGGCGAACTCGTTTTTCTCGCCGGTTACCGTGTCCTGCAGCGTAACCCCGGTGACACCGCCGCTGTCTGCAGTGCCTTGGATTTCCAAGATGGTCTTGTTGAGCTGGAATTCGATCTTGTCGTTAGCTTTGGCGCGATCGAGCATGATCGCCGATGCGCGGAACTCTTCGCGCCGGTGGATGATCGAAACGCTGGATGCAAACTTGGTCAGGAATGCTGCCTCTTCCATCGCTGAGTCGCCACCGCCGACAACGACGACTTTCTTGCCTTTGAAGAAGAACCCGTCGCAAGTCGCGCAGGCTGACACACCGAAGCCCATCAGACGGGTTTCGGATTCGATCCCGAGCAACTTTGCCGACGCACCCGTCGATATTATCAGCGCGTCGCAGGTGTACTCGGTGGTTGCGGTTTCAAGTCGGAACGGCCGCTTTGAGGTATCGACCGTGGCGACGTCGCCGGTTGCAAACTTAGTGCCGAACTTCTCGGCTTGCTTGCGGAAGTCCTGCATCATGTCGGGACCCATGATGCCGTCGGGGTATCCGGGATAATTCTCGACCTCGGTCGTGATAGTCAGCTGGCCGCCGGGTTGAGCGCCTTCGATGACCAGCGGTTCGAGGTTCGCGCGTGCGTTGTAGAGTGCCGCTGTAAGGCCGGCAGGACCCGAGCCGAGGATTATGACCTTGTGGTGTTGGTGCGCCATTATCTCGTTGTCCCCTTGTGCGGCCGCGACCGTTCGTGGACAATCCCGAAGTCTGGTCGGATCTGTTGCGGGCCGCCAGTCGGAGCCCCAATACGCGCGGCGCGACTGCGCGGAAGATGGAGGCGGTATACGGACTTCGCACCGAGCTTGCAAGTCAGGGTAGGAGAAGGTGATGGCGGAATTCACGCATTTGGACGAGCAGGGGCGCGCGAAGATGGTCGACGTGTCGGCAAAACCCGCGACCGAGCGTTTCGCTTGCGCGGGCGCGCGCGTGGTCATGAAGGGCGACACCCTTACGAAGATCGTTTCCAGCGGAATGCCCAAGGGTGACGTGCTCGCGGTTGCCCGCACGGCGGGCATCATGGCTGCCAAGCGGACACCGGATCTGATTCCGTTGTGCCACCCGATTGCGCTCGCGTCTGTCGAGGTGGAGTTCGACACTGAGTCGGCACCAGCGGATCGGGACTCAGCGAAGGACGTTGCCGTGTTGACCGTCCGCGTGCGGGTAGCTCTGAACGGGCGAACAGGAGCCGAGATGGAAGCGCTGACCGCAGTCTCCGTCGCTGCGCTTACGATTTACGATATGTGCAAGGCCGTCGATCGTGGGATGAAGATCACCGATATTCGTCTGCTCGAAAAGGGTGGCGGCAAGAGCGGTCATTTTGTCGCGTCGGAGGACACGGTTTCATGACGGATATGGCGTTGACGGTGCCGGAGCTGTGGTGCTCAGTTCTTTCGCATGATTGTGCCACTTCAACGCCACTCCCGTGCTGACCTGCCGCGTGAACGGCTGAGCAATGTCGGCTGTGCAGCACTGTCAGACGGCGAGCTTATCGCGCTGGTTCTGGGCACCGGGCGGCCACGCGGCGGCGGTGCCGTTGCGCTGGCGCAGGATTTGCTCACTGCCTTCGGTAGTCTGCGCGGATTGGCCACAGCTGAGTGCGGTGAGCTTGCGGCCGTAAATGGTGTTGGCCGTGCGCGTGCGAGCCGACTGATTGCGGCTGGAGAGATCGCACGCCGTCTTGCGGCTGAGCGTCTCGATGCAGGCACGGCGATCTCGAGTTCCTCGGCGGTTTACGCGCATTTCGGGCCGCTGCTCGCCGACGAAAAACGCGAACTGTTCTACGCTCTCATGCTCGACACCAAAAACCGTTTGCTAGCGAAGGTGAGAATTTCCGAGGGCTCGTTGGCCTCGGCGCTGGTACACCCGCGCGAGGCTTTCAGGCCGGCGGTGCGCGCGGCTGCGGCGTCTGTGATCTTTCTCCACAACCATCCGAGCGGTGATCCCTCACCCTCGATCGAAGACAAGCGCATAACGACTCGGCTGCGAGAGGCGGGAACTCTGCTGGGCATTCCGGTTCTCGATCACGTTGTCGCTGGTGCCGGCCGCTACTATTCGTTCGCGGATAGCGGGTGGCAGGATCTGATCTAAGCGGGATGAAGAGCGGCCGCGCCGCGCGCTGCTATGAGCAAAGGGTGGCGTGGCCGCATGGGTCCTTCAACGGGACGTCAGAAGGGGATGTCTTCGTCAGCTGCCGGTTGGGCGAAGTCGTCGTTGCCACCGCCGCTGCTGCGGGCACCGCTGTAGGCCTGCTGGTCGCCGGTTCCGGCGTCACGCCCACCGCCGATGAACTGGACGCGATCGGCCACGATCTCGGTGGTGTAGCGGTCGTTTCCATCCTTGTCTTGCCACTTACGCGTCTGCAAACGGCCTTCGACGAAAACCGAGCGCCCTTTGCTTAGGTACTGCGCGCAGTTCTCGGCCTGTCGGCCCCAAACCACGATAGCGTGCCACTCGGTTCGCTCTTGCTTTTCGCCGCTCTGGTCGACCCAGGACTCGTTCGTCGCTACCCTGAGGGTGGCAACGGCTTTGCCGCCCGGAGTGTGGCGGAGTTCCGGGTCTTTGCCGAGGTTGCCGAGAATGATTGCCTTGTTTACTGATGCCATCTGCGCTTCTCCGCCCTTTCTGAAGGTCGCTGCGAGTGCTGGCGCGAAGCTAGAACCGGCCTCCGGCGTTGTCAATGACAAATGAGTAATCCCGCCCTCAACGTTGCGTTCAGGGGGGCCCAGTCCGGAAAAATCCGTGTCCGTGGGATCTGCCGGAGCTTGAAGTAGTGGCGCCTCAGGTACCGTTGCGTATCGTCCCGCTGGGCGGCCTCGGCGAGTTCGGCTTGAACTGCATGATCATCGAGAGCCCCGACGATGCCGTGGTGATCGACTGTGGCTTGATGTTCCCCGAAGACCACATGCTCGGAATCGATCGTGTGATCCCCGACGTGAGCTACCTACACAGCCTTGGCAAAAAGGTGAAAGGGTTTGTCCTGACCCACGGACACGAAGACCACCTTGGAGCGCTTCCCTACGTCTTGCCGCAGATCGATGCGCCGGTTTGGGCGACTCCGTTCACCGCAGAATTGCTGCGTCGAAAGCTCGAAGAGTATCCAGCGGCTGCGGCTGCACGGATCGAAGAGTTCGAACCGGGTACGCCGTGGCGTGTTGGCCGGTTCGATATCGAAGGCATGCACGTGACCCACAGCTTCGTTGATGCGTGCGCGATCGCGATCCGCGCGGGGACGAGCACGGTCGTGCACTCGGGAGATTTCAAGATCGACAACAACCCGGTCGACGGCCGTCGGACCGATCTCGATCGTTTGCGTGAACTTGGAGACGAAGGCGTTACCCTGTTGATGTCGGATTCGACCAATGTCGAGCGCCGTGGCCGGACCAAGTCTGAGTCTGAAGTTCGCGGCTACCTCGAGCCGATCTTCGAGAAGACCGAGGGGCGCTTGATCGTCACGACGTTCGCTTCACACCTGCATCGAGTGGCGGCGATCATCTCGCTGTGCGAACAGTACGGGCGTCGTATCGCGTTACTCGGACGCAGCATGGAGAATAACGTCTCGATCGCGACACGTACGGGGCACATCCGCATCCCCGGTGAGTTGCTGGTCAGCCGCCGCGAAGCAGAGAAGTTGCCGGGACGCGAGGTGTGCATCATTGCGACCGGTTGCCAGGGCGAGCCGCGTTCTGCGCTTACCAGAATCGCGACGCTGGAAATGCGCGGCCTTGCGCTCGGGCCCGGCGACGCGGCGGTATTCTCATCGAACGTCATTCCCGGAAACGAGCGTGCCATCAGCGCAGTGATCTCCCAGCTCTACAAGTCGGGGGCCGAAGTCTACTACCAAGCGATCAGGGACGTGCATGTCTCGGGTCACGGTGCGCGCGAGGATCTGCGCGAGATGCTCGAAGCCGTGCGGCCGCGATACTTCGTTCCGTTGCACGGCGAGTACCGCAACCTGACCCATCATGCGCGGCTGGCGGTTGAGTGCGGAGTCTCCGAGCAAGACTGTTTTCGACTGGTGGACGGCGACGTTCTCGAGATCGATGCGAGTGGCGCACGGCGCGCGGGGACGGTGACTGCGGGGCGGATTCTCGTCGACGGGGAAAGCGTAGGTGAGGTCGACGCCACGGTTTTGCGCGACCGCCGCTACATCTCCGAAGACGGCGTTGTTTTGGTTATCCTCGCAGTCTCGCAGCAAACCGGCGAGATTCTCTCCGGCCCTGAGCTGGTGACGCGCGGAATCGCGCAGGCCGAGCAAGAGTGGGGCGAAATGTCCGGTGGTGCGCGCGCGGTCGTCGATCTGGTGGGGGAGATGACTCCGGAAGCAATCGCCGATCTTGCCGAGCTACAAGAAAAGGTCCGGCTGTGCGTGCGCCGCTATTTTCGCCGCACTTACAACGCACGTCCAGTCGTCGTTCCGTACGTCATGGAGTTATGAAGAACAGGTCGCTGGATCTTGAGGAGCGGGGTTGTTGGAGTATCTGAAGGCGATTTTCTTGGGCTTGCTGCAGGGACTTACCGAGTTTCTACCGGTCTCGAGTTCCGGACACCTGGCTATCGCGGAGGAAACACTGCCGGGAACCGTCGCCGGCTCGCTGGCGTTCAACGTTATCCTCCATGCCGGCACGCTGCTCAGTGTTCTCGTTTACTTCCGAACCGATCTCACGGCGATGGCTGCAGCTGTGTTCGGTATGGCTCGGCCGCGCGGATACCCCGCGGCGGCGATTGCCCGAAAAGCTGAGATCGAGCGCCGGACAGTGGCGTTGCTGGCGGTCGCAACGGTTCCGATCGTCATCGTCGGCTTTGGTTTCGCCTCAGAGGTCGAGGAGGCGTTCCACTCGCTTGCGGCTGTGGGCTGCGCGCTGCTGGTAACCGCCGCAGCTCTGTGGTTCGCCTCTACCCGTGACGGCGGCACCCAACAGGCGGCCGGCCTGGGATGGGGCCAGGCCCTGTTGATCGGCTGTTTCCAGGCTGTAGCGGTGATGCCGGGGGTTTCGCGTTCCGGACTGACACTGGTCGGAGCCCTACTATGTGGCATGGAACGCGGGGACGCGGCGCGGTTCGCATTCTTAATGGCAATTCCTGCGATTGGCGGGGCGTTCGTGCACAGCGCGGGAGACATCACCGCTCTCGGCAGCGATGAATTGGGACCCGTGCTCGCCGGTGCGGCTGCCGCAGCATCCACTGGGTTTTTCGCAATCGGCGCGATGATGAGGGTGGTCCGGAGGGGACGTCTGCGTCCGTTTGCGCTATACTGCGTCGCTGCCGGCGCTGTGGCGTTGGGGTTGAGTAGGCTGTAGTGGCGCGGAGTCGTAAGCGCAAAGCCGGGGTTTCGTCCTCGCATATCCTCCATGAAGTCGAGGCAATCGTTTGTCTTATGGTAGGGCTCACTCTCGGCCTGAGCCTGGTTTCTTATCTCCCCGAAAAGCCCGCCGCGAACTACGTCGGCAACGTCGGCTACGTTGTTTCCGACCTCATGATCAGCGGTTTCGGCCTCGCTTCTTACTGTTTTCCAGCCCTGCTGGTGTTGGCGGCGCTGGCTCTTTTCATACGTGGGGCGACGCCTATCACGCCTCTGCGCGTGGTCGGCGGGGTTTTTTCGCTGGCGGTCGCTTCGGTTGCACTTGGATTGGCCCGTTCGGATGCGGAACCCGGCCTGGCTGGTGGCTGGATCGGCGGCTTTCTCGCGACCCTGATGCACGACGCCTTCGGAGTCGGCGGATCGACGGTGATTCTCGCAGCGATCGGACTGCTGGTATTCATCATGCTGACCGGCGTGGCTCCTTCGGTGGTCTTGCGTCAGTTTGCCGCGGCTGTGGCTGAGCGTTTTGGTCGGGTGTGGGCAGCGCTCCGCGAGTACACCGCCATGACCATTCGCGGCCTGCGCGAGACGTTCTCCGATATGACTGCCGCGTTCAGGCGCGGCCGCGCCGAGCGCGCATCGGTGGTCACCGCGCCGATAGACTTCGACCCACCGGTAGTCTTCGGTGGCGATCACGACCCGTCGGTTCTCGAAGTCGAGATCGAGGTTGAAGCTCAGCACGTTGGGCCGATCGTGCAGATCACTTCACGTCCTGAGGATCGAAAGTCGCGTAAATCCCGCAAGGATGAGGTTGAGCAAGAGGAGTTCCTCTTCGATATCGACGACAGTGACTACCGGCTGCCGCCCGTGCGTCTGCTCGGTAAGTCCGATGAACGCCAGGAATTCGGCAACGAAAAACAGCTCATCTCACAATCGAAGATTCTCGAGCAGAAGCTGGCGACCTTTAGCGTAAGTGGCAGGGTGACCGCGGTTCGTCCGGGGCCGGTCATCACCACCTACGAATTCGAGCCGGACGCCGGAATCAAGGTCAGCCGCGTCGTCAACCTCTGCGACGATTTGACCATGGCGATGCGCGCACACGGCGTGCGGATCGTCGCCCCCATCCCTGGCAAGAATGTTGTGGGCATCGAGGTTTCCAACCGCTCGCGTGCGTTGGTCGGGTTGCGCGACATGGTTGCGAACGAGGAGTTCCAAGAAAAGGAAAGCAAGCTTTGGCTTGCACTTGGGCGCGATACCACAGGGCACGCAGTCTACGCCGACCTCGCAAGAATGCCCCATTTGCTGATGGCGGGAGCCACCGGCGCGGGTAAATCGGTGGCGCTCAACACGATGATCCTGAGCATCCTCTATAAGGCCACCCCTCGCGATGTGCGCTTCATCATGATCGACCCGAAGATGCTCGAACTCGCGCTCTACGAGGGCATTCCGCATCTGCTGGTCCCAGTCGTCACCGATGTGAAGAAAGCCTCCTCGGCTCTCATCAATGTAATGCGTGAAATGGACCGCCGCTTCGAGGCCATGAAGGACCTTCGTGTCCGCAACCTCGATGACTACAACATGCGCGTCGCCGAGCTCGAAGAAGAAGAGGAGGGGGAAGAGGAAGAGTACGAGGTAGAGGAGTACGAGGAAGGCGAGGAAGACGACGGGGAGTACGAGGAGGGCGACGAAGACGAGGAACAGGAGGACGACGAGTACGTTGTCGAGGGCGAGGAGGAAGAAGGCTTTGTCCACGAGCATCTGCCGCGCATCGTTCTCATCATCGATGAGCTTGCCGACCTAATGATGACCGTGGGCCGTGAGATCGAAGAATCGATTACGCGTCTCGCCCAGAAGGCGCGTGCCGCAGGCATCCACCTTATCGTCGCGACCCAACGGCCGTCGGTCGACGTGATCACCGGTCTGATCAAAGCGAACTTCCCCTCGCGTGTCTCTTTCCAGGTTACCTCGCGCCCAGACTCACGAACCATCCTCGACTCGATCGGTGCCGAGCGGCTGCTCGGCATGGGCGATATGCTGTTTATGGCACCCACCACCTCTTTCCTCCAGCGCCTCCACGGCCCTTACATTTCGGACCGCGAGATTGCCGAGGTCGTCGAGTTCGTCAAGAAGCAGGGCGACCCCGACTATCACATGGAACTGCTCGAGGCTCCCGGTGGCGAGGACTCTGACAGCGACGAAGGCGACGAATTCTTCGACGAACTCTATGACCGCTGCGTTGATTTGATCACCGAGCACGGGCAGGGTTCCACCTCGTGGCTGCAGAGAAAACTATCGATCGGTTACAACCGCGCTGCGCGGATCATGGAGCACATGGAGCGCGAGGGCGTCGTAGGTCCGGCCGAGGGTTCGCGCCCGCGCAAGGTCATCGCCCAGGCAATGCAGCGGTGAGCCGGACCAGCCGGCTATTGCGGTTGACCCGACTGGGATTCCTCGCCGCTGTCGTCCTGCTCAGCACGGCAGCGGGCTTCGGCTCGGCGGTATCGCGCGCTGGAGCATCGCCGCTCAGCGTTGCGGGAACCGTCGAACACGTCTGGGCCGAGTATCAACGGCATTGGGCTGCCGTAGACAGTTTCGAGGCCGCATTCACCCAACGAATCGAGGTTTCGGGGATCGGCGGTGAGGTTAAGAGTGCCGGTAGCCTGTACTTCCAGAAACCAGACAAGCTACGTTGGAACTACGAAGAGGGCCCCCCACAGAGTGTCGTCGGCGACGGCCATTGGTTGTGGATCTACCAGCCTGACCTCGATCAGGTATATAAAGTCGAGTACAGCACTGCGTTTGGTCAAGGGGGCCTGGTTGGCCTGTTGGCCGGGCGCGAAGGCCTCTCGAACCGCTATACGTTCTCGTTGCTTGACCCTGAGCCGGGGACTGTACACCTCAAGCTCGAGCCCTCTTCGGGCGCTGGGGAGATACTCGATCTCATCTTATCAGTAGAGACTTTTGAGCTTCGCCGGGTCATCGTACGCGACCCCGCAGGCTCGGTGACCTATCTGGATTTCGAGCACGTCGTGACTAACGTTGCGCTCGAGCCTTCTTTGTTCCATTTTACCGCGCCGGAAGGCGTAGATATCATCACCGGCTCAGGCCGCTAGCATGGGTCGCTTGCGTGCGCGCGCAGCGTACGGCCCGCGCGGTACGCCTCAGTGGGCAGCGAGGCGGATCTAAGGAGGTAGCGACGATGCCATCGTTCGACGTCGTATCAAAAGTAGACTGGCACGAGGTCGACAACGCCTTGAACCAGGCGGTGAAGGAACTCATACAGCGTTTCGACTTCAAGGGGACCAACACCACCATCGAGTTGAAGGAAGAAGCCTTCAACATCGAATCGGCCGATGACTACAAAGTAAGTGCCGCGCGTGAGGTGCTCGAAGGAAAACTCGCCAAGCGCGGTGTTCCATTGGGCTCACTTAAGATTGGTGAGGTCGAGCCGGCGGGCGGCGGCCGCGCCCGTCAGTCGATCAAGATCCGCTCAGGCTTGGAGCAGGAGACCGGCAAGAAACTCGTCAAGTCGATCAAGGACGCCAAGCTGAAAGTCCAAGCAGCGATCCAGGGCGAGAGCGTGCGCATCACTGGGAAGAAACGTGACGATCTACAGACGGCGATCGGGTTATTGAAGGATCAGGACTTCGGCCAGCCTCTTCAGTACGAGAACTTCCGGGATTGAAAAAGCGGATTTATCTCTCCGGTCTGGGTTGCGCCAAGAATCAGATTGACGCTGAGTTGATGCTCGGCCGCGCTACGGCGGACGGTCACGAAATCGTGACAGAGGAGAACCACGCCGACATACTCGTGGTCAACACCTGCGCTTTCATTGACCAAGCCCGCGAGACCTCGATCGACGAGATTCTCCGCCTCGCGAAGATCAAAGCCCGAGCCGAAGGGCGGCGCTTGGTGGTCACCGGATGCTTGGCGCAGCGTTATTCGGCCGAGCTCGCCGAGTCGATTCCGGAGATCGACGCGATGGTCGGGACCGGCGCTCTAGACAGGTTCGCGGACGCGCTCTGCGCGGGTGGCGGCAAAGCCTTCATCAGCGAGAAGCATTACTTGCCGTCTGCCGACATGGAACGTGTCGTTCTCGATACCGACGGTTCCGCCTACGTAAAGGTCTCAGAGGGCTGTGACCATGAATGCTCGTTTTGCATAATTCCGGCGATTCGCGGCAAGCACCGCAGCCGTCCGATCGAGGATGTCGGGCGCGAGGCCGAACTGCTCGCCGCGCGCGGAGTCGTCGAGCTGAACTTGATCGCACAGGACCTGAGCGCGTACGGACGCGATCTTGGTGAGCACGACGGTTTGGCTGCGCTCTTGTACCGGCTCGCGCGCGTTAGCGGGATCGTGCGCGTGCGCTGTCACTATCTTTACCCAAACACGCTCGCCGACAGTGCTCTGCAGGCGATGAGTGATGCGGGCAATGTCTGTAACTACATCGACATGCCGCTTCAGCACGCCGACGCATCGGTGTTGCAGCGAATGCTTCGTGGCAAGGACGCCGATTACCTCAGGCGCGTTCTCGACCGTATCCGCACGAAACTCGGCGACCCAGTAATCCGGACCACATTCATCGTCGGCTTTCCGGGCGAGACAGAAGCGGCTTTCGAGAATCTTCTCGGGTTCGTCGAGGAGCAGGCTTTCGATCGGGTGGGGGTCTTTCGCTACTCGATCGAAGACGGCAGCGCTGCGGCGCTCCTTGACGGGCGCGTGCCCGAGCCGCTCGCTGAACGCCGGCGTGACCAGCTCATGGCTGCGCAGGAGGATATCTCTGCCCGCAGGCAGGCGCGCCACGTCGGGGGCGAGCAAAGAGTGCTGGTTTGCGGCCGGGAAGAGGATGGGACGTACTTTGGCCGTACCGACGGCCAGGCCCCCGAGGTTGACGGCGTCACTCATATGGGTGGCGACCAAAGTCTGGGTGTGTTGCAGGGCAAGATGGTGCGGGCGCGAGTAACCGGAGCAGATATTCACGATTTATACGCCGAAATGCTCTCCCCCTATTGACGCGGGCGCAAGGCGCCATTACTTTACCGGCCCGCGGCGTGAGTGCGTCGGGGCAAAAACACCATGAGAAAGCGAGAGCGCGAGAAGTTTACGACCAAGCTGCTGGGGATGCGCAAGGAAATCCTTCGCGAGATCCAGCAGGATGTTAAGGCGGAACGCGAGGGCGAGGCCGGCGACGGTCGCGACACCTACGATATTGCCAGCGACGAGCGTGATCGTGAGATCAATTTGCTGCTCGGCGACCGCGACCGCCGCAAGCTGCAGTCGATCGACGCCGCGCTCGGTCGGCTCGAAGCCGGCGATTACGGTGAGTGCGACGAATGCGGTGGCGAGATCGCGTCGGGTCGGCTCGAAGCGATGCCGTTCAGCAGGCTGTGCGTGACTTGCCAAGACGAGTACGAGCAGGCTGCGCGAACAATGCAGACGGATTCGCACACGATGGTTACTCCGCGTCTGAACACCCCAGAGACCGACGACGACGCCTCCTGATCGTCTGCTTGGGGCGCTCACGCTCCGTGAGTTGCGCTCCGATGCGCTGCAGGCATGGCGGGCGGGGTTGGCCGCGGTTGATCCCGAGCGCGCGGTAGCCGAGGCGCTTGCTTTGGACCCCTCAATTGATCCCTCCGACCCTCGCACCCTGGTAGTCGCTACAGGAAAGGCTGCGGCAGGCATGGCGCGCGCGACCGGAGTCCAGGCCCGCGGATACGTTCTACTACCGCATGGAGTCGCCGCCGAAGGGCTAGCCGCGGGTCTGCGCGTATTGAGCGGCGCTCACCCGGTTCCCGACACACAGGGACTTGCCGCTTCCGCGGAGATATTTCAGGCCGTGGAAAACCTCGGCGAGGGTCAACACCTGCTGTTTCTGCTTTCAGGCGGAACCTCATCGTTATTCGAAGTGCCGCGCGAAGGCGTCAGCGAGCAGCACTTGATTGAGACCTACCGCCGACTGTTGCTCGGCGGCGAGCCCATCGAAGCGGTCAACCGCGGCCGCAGTCAGCTCTCGGCGGTGAAGAGTGGCGGCTTGGCGCGCGCCGCGACACCGGCGGTTATTACCACGCTGGCTGTATCCGACGTTGCCGGAGACGACCCGGCCGTAATTGGGTCGGGGCCGAGTTACCAGCGCGGTGCTGTCGGTGCACGTGAGCGTTTCAGAGTCGTCGCGAGTGGCCGGCATGCCGCTGCTGCTGCGCGCGAACACCTTGCCGAGCGCGGCTATGAAATTGCTGACGTGCCCGAAGAGCTTCTGTATGGCGACGTTGCTGATGCGGCTGCACGCATCTCTGAAATGATCGAAAAGATGCTCGGTTCGTCGCGTGCGGTGGCAGCGGTTGCGGCCGGCGAGACTACGGTGCGGGTTAGCGGCACGCCGGGCGCGGGGGGTCGCTGTACCCACCTGGCGCTGCGTCTCGCGCAAGTGCTCGAAGGAGCCGGATCATTCGCCTGTGTGGTTGCGGGCACCGATGGCCGCGACGGTAGCTGTGACGCCGCAGGTGCCTTGATCGACCAGACGACCGCGCAGCGGGTCCGCCGTGCCGGTGCGGACGCGACAGCCGCGCTAACGGCCTTTGACAGTTTGTCCGCGCTTCGCGCCTGCGGCGACGACTTGGTCACCGGCGACACGGGAACCAATGTCGGCGACCTCTTGGTTGTAACTATTGGCGATTCGCCCCACACCCAAGTCTAGCCTGCGGGCCTTGCCAAAACGCATCTGTGACTTCATGGCCTATCCGGGCTAGCCTGCGCGCGGTGAGTTCGTTTACCAATGGCCGCACGAGCACGCTCGTCACGCGGGCCTACCTCAGCGAGATCTTCGTATCCGCCCAGGGGGAGGGGCCCCGCACCGGCGAACGGCACCTATTTGTCCGCTTTGCGGGATGCAACCTGCGTTGCACGTACTGCGATACGCCCGAGTCGCTTACCAAGATCCCTGCGTGCAGTGTCGATTTCCCTGACGGTGAGCGTCGCGTGCTCGACAACCCTATCGACGTGAACGATTTGTCCGATATCGTCGAAGATGTCTGCATACGCGATCCATCGGTGCGTATGATCGCGATTACCGGTGGCGAACCGATGGTGCAGCACGGCTTTATTATCCACTGGCTTGAGAGTTCGCCGCCCCCGGTGCCTTGCCTACTCGAAACCAATGCTGTTGTTATCGCCGGTCTCGAGCGTGTCCTGCAGGGCGTGTTCATGGTTTCGGCCGATATAAAACTTCCTTCGAACAGCGGCGAAGGCCCGCAGTGGGAGCGCCACGAAGAGTTCCTGGCCGGCTGCGCGCGGACCGGCACGGAGACGTACGTCAAGATGCCGATCGATCAGGCCACCAGTGAAGAAGAAGTGCGCCGCGGTGCCCGACTTGTTTCGCGTCTTTTGCCCGGGGCGTATCTGTTTCTCCAGCCGCTGCAAGCGCCTGGTGGGCCACTGCCCACTCTCAATGATCCGGCGTATGCGCCGTTTTTTAAAGTGGCGTCTGCAGAACACGGCCCGGTTCGTTTGCAGCCGCAGATGCACAAGGTGCTCGGGATTCGATGAATTCACTGGTACTCCGGCAGGCGGCCTGGAAACAACTCGGTGAAGAGGTGCTCGACATCTTCGTGATCGGCGGTGGCATCAACGGTGCCGCCGTGGCACGCGACGCGATCCTGCGCGGCCTTTCTGTCGCGCTGGTCGAACAAAACGACTTCGCTTCCGGGACCAGCAGCCGCTCTTCGAAGTTGATCCACGGTGGAGTCAGGTACCTTGAGCAGGGTGACGTCGGGCTGGTGTTGGAGGCATGCAGGGAGCGTGACTTGTTGCGAACCCGCTTGGCTCCTCATCTGGTACGCGCACAGCCATTCGTGTTCCCCATCTACGAAGACGACGACTTGCCGTTGTGGCAACTACGCGCGGGACTGTTTCTGTATGACGTGCTCGCGACGTTTCGCAACGTTCGCAACCACGAGGGACTGTCGCGCGAGCGTGTTTGCGAAGTTGAGCCGGCGTTGCTCCATGACAAGCTCAGGGGTGGCGCACTTTATTATGACTGTTGGACCGACGACGCGCGGCTGACGCTCGAGACGGTGCTGGCCGCACGCACGTCCGGAGCGGCGGTTCTCAACCACTGCCAGGTTACGGCACTCGAGAAAGACAGCGGCGGTCGTATCGCCGCGGCTGTGGTGCGCGACCGGTTGAGCGGAGAGACGAAGACGGTCCACGCGCGCTGCTTCGTCAACGTTGCGGGACCGTGGCTCGACCGTGTTCGTCAGCTCGACGATCCCGGTGCTGCTCCGCGGCTACGTGCTACCAAGGGCGTGCACGCGGTTTTTGAGCGCTCGAAGATCCGTAACCGCAACGCCGTGGTGATACGCGGGGTGGGTGACGACCGCGTGATGTTCGCGATCCCGTGGCAAAGCCAGACGCTGATCGGGACGACCGATACTTACTACGAGGGCGATCCTGCCGAGGTTGCTGCCGACCGCGATGACATCGACTACCTCGTGGCCACGACCAACCGTGCGTTCCCAGATGCAAACGTGACGGTACGTGACGTCATCAGTACCTACGCCGGGCTGCGGCCACTCGTCGCTCCGGAGGACGAACTCGACGAGAGCGCCGTTAGCCGCGACGATCAAATCTTCGAGAGCCCCTCCGGCATGATCTCGCTCGGCGGCGGTAAGTTGACCACGCACCGCCATGTTGCCGAACAAATCGTAGATCGCGCGGCACGTTCGATTGGCCGTTCGATCGGCCGATCACGCACGCGCCACGTTGCGCTCCCTGGTGCAGCCGGTGTGGCTCCCGGCCATGTGCGCGACGGCGAGCCACTTTCGGTGCAAGAACACATCCGTGCTCGTTACGGTGCGTTCGGTCCGCAGGTCTCGGCGCTGGTCGGTGCCGATGATGCGCTGGCCGCGCGGTTGAGCCAGGACAGGCCGGAGATTAAGGCCGAAGTTCTGTGGGCGGTTGATCACGAGATGGCGATGACCGTCGAGGACGTCCTTTCCCGCAGGTTACAGATCGCTTTGCGCAGCCGCTCGCATGGCCGCGATGTGGCCGACCAAACGGCGACGCTGATGGCTGAATACCTCGGTTGGGATGAGCAGCGGTTGCGCGACGAAGTCGAGAAATACACGGCAAGTGCAGCTCCACTGGCGGACCAAGGTCAAGGGTAAAACGTTGACTTTGCCATGTTCTAGGTTAATTAGACGCTCGGCCGGGGTTCGCAGTCTTCCGGTCACCCGCTTAGAAGCATGGCAGACCTTCCGTTGTTGCTGGAGAAAGGCGACCTATCAGCACTAGCCACTGAATACGGTCTGCCTAAGCTTGTGGCCGGGAGTGGCCCGCTGCACGGCTGGGGCAATAAACGCTACCGGCTTGAAACCTCCAAAGGGTCTTTCGAACTTCGCGTTCGCACCCAAGACCAAGAGAGCGATCTTCGGCGCGAACTCGACTTCCTCGCGTTTCTTCAAAAGCACGAATTCCCGAGCCCGCGTCTGGTATCGGATCGCCGCGGCCGGCAAATCATTGACTACGCCGGCCACTTCTTGGTGCTCTTCAAGATCCCGGTGGGGGAGACCCCGACCAACGAAGGACTCACGCTCCGCCAGATCAACAACCTCGGTCACGCGCTCGGCCAGCTCCACATGCTGGGACGCGGCTACAAGAAAACTATCGAGAACCGTTTTGGGTTCGAACGTATTTTTGAGTGCTACGCCGACGTGCGGCGACGGATGCCGATCTACTTCAAGAAAATCGTGCGTACACTCGACGAAGAGACCGAATACCTGGGCAACTATCTTGAAACCAAGCTGCCGAAAGGCATCGTCCACGGTACGCTGTACCGGGGAAACATGGCGTTCAAAGGTGAAGAAGTCACATGCATCTCCGACTTCGACGCTGCGTGCCGCGGCAAGTACATCTACGACCTTGCCACGACAGTGAATGCGCTCTGCTTTAACGACGGGTCGTACCATCTCGATCGCTTCGAGGCGTTGATGGCGGGCTATGAATCGCTGCGAACGCTTTCGCTGGCCGAATGGGATTCGTTCCCCAACGAGCTTCGCTTCGCGGCGCTACGTTTTTCAGTCGGCCGTTTGCACGAATTCTTCGATTCGGTGGGCGACGAAGCCCACCGGATAAACGACGAATTCCGCGAATACCTGGCCCGTCTTCGTGTGCTTAGGCGCGAGCGCGAGGGTGGTATGGAGGGCCTGCTCATGGCGATGGCCACGGGTTACGACTACCGCAAGTACCAGCGCGTGAAACCGGGCGAAGAAGGCGGCGAAGAAGAGGATTAGCCCGGCATGAATAAAGCGATCCGCGACAGTATCCAGGTCGTCCTCGGCGAGCTACTGGGCGAGGATTCGAAAGACGAAGGTGTGTCAAAAACACCTGAGCGCGTGGCCAAGAGTCTTGAATTCCTGACCCGAGGATATAAGACCGATCCCCGCGCCGTTCTCGGCGATGCTTTGTTCGTCGAAGAATACTCGGAAATGATCATCGTCCGCGACATCGACTTTTTCTCGATGTGCGAACACCACATGCTGCCGTTCTACGGCCGCGCCCACGTGGCCTACATTCCGAATAAGCACATCGTCGGAATCAGTAAGATTGCGCGTGTAGTCGAGTGTTTCGCACGCCGCCTCCAGGTTCAGGAGCGGATGACTCAGCAGGTCGCAGACACGATTCAGGAACTGCTTGACCCCTTGGGTGTGGGCGTCGTCGCACGCGCCGAGCACATGTGTATGCGCATGCGTGGCGTGCAAAAACCAAACACCTCGGTGGTGACCAGCGCTCTTCTAGGGGTGTTCCAGGAACGTGACACCCGCCAAGAGTTCATGACGCTGATCGGCTAGAGACTAGAAGCGCGACCACCATGGACCGGGGCCCGTTGCCTGGGCGGCGGGTGGCTCGATTCCGTACTCGGTCAGCAGCAGTCCTTCTGCGCGCAGCAGCTGTGAGAGCGCTTTGGCGTGGTCGGTTACCGCACGGACTTCGGCTGCCGCAGCGCGAGTCAGCCGGTCTTGGAAATCGAGCACGTCGGTGGTCGTCACTGCTCCGAGTTCGAAGCGTCTGCGTTGTTCGCTCAGATTGGTTTCGGCGAGTTCGCGCGCGAGCTTCGCGGCGGCGACGCGTTTGAAGGCCGATTCTACGTTTCCGACCCATTCCTCGACGTCCAAGGCGATGCTGGTCGCAGCTTGTTGCAGCTGGTGAATTGCACGCCTCCTTTCCGCCTCGCGGCGTCCCAGTTTTGCCTCGGCGGCGGCGTTCGAGAACGGGACTTCGAGACGAAGGCCGATGATGTAGGTGTAGAAATCGCCCGAGTTCATGACGTCGAGCGCGTCGCCGTAGGAGCCTCCGAAGATGCTGAGGGTCGGCGGATTGTCTGGATCGGTCGGATCGCCCAGTGGCTGCGCTTCACCACCTAGGCCCAACAACGTGTAGCTGCCGACGAGGTCTAGAGCCGGTAGCTTCTGGTTACGGGCGTTGCGTTCTTGGCGAAGACTGGATTCGAGGTCGAGGCGTGCACGGCGAAGCTCCGCACGGTTTTGCAGGGCGCGTGCCAGGCTGATCCTGCGGTCGAGCCGGGTTTCTTGCACGACGTGTTTGTCGATCGGCACGACGACAGCCGTGCGCCGCCCGCTCGGGCTCTGTGGTTGCACGAGAAACTGCAGGCGACGTTGTGCCAGTGCGAGCGCGTTCTCAGCGCTCAGGAATTCCTCCTCACGGATGCTGGCTTCGGCGAGCGCCTCTTTAGCGGCGATCGGAGCTTGGCTACCGACTTGAACCATCGCAGCCGCTTTGCGCGCGAGTTCTCGCGCTAAGGCAAGCGACCGGTGCCGGACCTCTAGATCGGCTTCTGCGAGGGTTGCGTTCCAGTAAGCCGCGGTAACCTCGGCGACGAACTCGGAGAGTTCGACCTCGAAGTCCGCATCGGCGCTCCTCGCGTCGTTGCGTGCCACCGATACCGCGGTGTCTTGCACGGAACCGAGGAAGTTGCGTAGCAACGGCTGTTCGAAATTCAACCCGAGGGTGGGGATGTACTGCGGAACCAAGCCTTGGAACTGAGAGTTCGTAAACGTCCGTACGTGCGTCGACTCGAGTGTCAGCTCCGCGCCGGTTTGCAGAAGCTTGCGCAGCGCGAGATCAGCGTCACGTTCGTCTTCTTCCAAAACCGCGCTGCCACGCAGCGCATTGCCGGTCGGTATCTTTGATTCACGCAGGTTCAGCTGCGCAGAAAAACTCGGCTCGTATACAGCAAGAGCGTCGCGCACGTCGTGGGCTGCCGCGAGCGGTTCCTGGGCGCGCGCGAGGATTGAAGGGTTGTTATGGACCGCGCCGGCGACAGCTTCTGCGAGTGTCAGTTCAACCGACATTTCTTCGCCGGCCTCGATCAGACCCGCTAGCCACGGGGCGGGATCGTACCCGGCTGCGGCTGCGGGAGCAGAAATGATTGCGCACGCGAGTAGTGCCGCGGTGGTTGTGCGGAGCGATCGAGGTGTTGTCATTGGTAAGAACACGGCTTCTTGACATCCCGAATGGGTGGGAATAACAACCGCAGTTGGCCTCAACAAAATGGGGGGCTTACGCGCTCAAGTGTCATTCGCCCTTAGATTATAACCGGAAAATACCGGCCACGATGTTAAAGAGATACCTTCTGGCTCCGGGCCCGACCCCGGTTCCCCCCGAGGCGCTGCTGGCGATGGCGGCGCCGATTATCCACCACCGCACCCCCGAGTTCAGTGCGATCTTCCGTAGGGTGGCAGACCGCTCGCGTGTGCTTTTCGGAACTGAACAGCCGGTTATGATGCTGGCGTCGACCGGCACCGGCGGGATGGAAGCGGCGGTCACTAACACGTTGTGCAAAGGCGATCGCGTGATCGTGGTTGAAGGCGGTAAGTTCGGCGAGCGCTGGAGCGAGATCTGTGAGGTCTACGGTCTCCAAGTTACCCGTATCGAGGTCGAGTGGGGGACAGCGGTCGATCCTGCAGCGGTTGCCTCAGCCCTCGAACAGCACGCCGACGCGCGCGCGATTCTGATGCAAGGGAGCGAGACCTCGACCACAGTGCTGCACCCGGTCGCCGAGATCGGCAGGTTGATCAAGGACAGCGATTGTCTTCTGATCGTCGATGGCATCACCTCGGTCGGCGTCGTCGATATGCCCATGGATCGTTCCTGCATCGACGTTCTCGTCACCGGTTCACAAAAGGCGATCATGTTGCCGCCCGGTCTCGCGTTGGTCTCGCTCAGCGAGAAAGCGTGGAAGGCCAACGAGCGCTCCGATCTGCCGCGCTACTACTTTGACCTCGCCAAAGAGCGCAAGAACCTCGAGAAGGACACTTCGGCGTATACGCCTGCGGTCTCGTTGATCACCGGGTTGGATGCCGTCTATGACGTTATCGAGAAGTCCGGTGGTCTGCCGGAAGTCTATCGCCGCCACCTCATCTTGGCCGAAGCCGCCCGGACCGGCGCGCTTGCGATCGGTCTGCGGCTGCTCGCTCCCGACTCACCAAGCCCAGCAGCGACCGGCGTGTGGCTCCCCGAAGGGATTGACGGTGGTGCCTTCACCAAGCTGGTTCGCAACACCTTCGGCGTGGAACTCGCGGGTGGCCAGGGCCATCTGAAAGGTAAAATCGTGCGTATTGGTCACATCGGTTACGCCGATACGTTTGATGTTGTGGTTGCGCTGACCGTGATCGAGATGGCTCTGACGAAGATGGGCCACAGGGTTACGCCGGGTGCCGGCGCAGGAGCGGCGCAGGAAGTTCTTCTGCGGCTGTACGACGGTTCTTAGATGACGCTCAAAGTCTTACTCTCCGACAAGCTCGCCCCCGAGGGCATCGAGATCCTTTCACGCGTTGCAGGCCTCGAGGTCGACTCGCGACCGGGACTCGCGCCTGATGAGCTTAAAGCGATCATCGGCGACTATGACGCGCTGATCATTCGCAGCGGCACAACTGTGACCGCCGACTTGATTGGAGCCGCGGACAAGCTGAAGGCGATCGGCCGTGCAGGCATCGGCGTGGACAACATCGACGTTCCTACGGCGAGCAAGCGCGGTATTGTGGTGATGAACACGCCGGGCGGCAACACCGTCACTACAGCCGAACATACGATCTCGTTAATGCTGTCGATGGCGCGGCATATCCCGCAGGCGAACGCGTCGTTACGAGCGGGTGAATGGAAACGCGGCGAGTTCGTTGGCACCGAAGTGGCCAACAAGACGCTCGGCATCGTCGGTACCGGCAACATCGGCTCTATCGTCGCTTCGTTGGCCAAGGGGCTCAAAATGAAGGTCGTCGCACACGACCCTTTCATAACTGCGGAGGCCGCCGCGCGGCTCGGCGTTGAGCTGGTATCGCTCGATGATCTCTACGCCCGCGCGGACTTCATCAGCGTGCATACCCCGCTGACCCCGGACACGCGCAATCTGATCAGTACCGGAGCGTTCGCCAAAATGAAGACCGGCGTGCGTGTGATGAACTGCGCGCGCGGAGGTATCGTTGACGAGGAAGCGTTGTTGCACGCTCTCGACTCCGGCAAGGTTGCCGGCGCTGCACTCGACGTGTTCGGCGAGGAGCCGCCCGCTGCCGGACATCCGTTGGTAGCGCATCCGCGCGTCGTTGCGACTCCGCATCTCGGTGCCGCTACCGGCGAAGCGCAGTTGAACGTCGCGATTGCGGTGGCGGAACAGGTCCGCGACTTTCTTGTCGACGGCGTGATCGGCAACGCGGTCAACGTTGCGTCGGTCAGTGCAGAGGCTGCGGGCGTGCTGGCACCCTACGTTACGCTTGGCGAAAAGATCGGCCGCATGTGCGGCCAGCTCGCCAAGTCGGCGATGCGCGAGGTCAAGATTGACTACCGCGGCGAAGTTGCTGACGCTGATTGCCGCCCGGTTACCGCGGCGGTTCTGGCCGGCGTACTGGCACCGATCATGGAGACGCCGGTCAACAGGGTTAATGCCCCGTTCATCGCAAAAGACCGCGGTATTCGTGTGATCGAGCAGCGTGAGCGTCAGACCGTCGCCTATGCAAACTCAATTCTTGTCACCTTCAGCAGCGACGACGGCCCGACCGTGGTCGAAGGCGCGGTATTTGGAAGTAACGTGATCCGCCTCGTCCGCTTTGACGATTTTCACCTTGAAGCCAACCCCGACGGACACATTATAGTGATCCGCAACCGCGACGTTCCCGGCGTTGTCGGCCGTGTCGGGACGCTGCTGGGAGAACAAGGCATCAACATTGCCGGCCTCGAACTCGGACGCGTCGGTGGCGATGCGATCTCGATGTTCCACGTCGATTCTGCGCTCGACGCGGCCCAACTCGGTGCGTTGCGTAAGCTCGACGGCATCACACGCGCTGACATGGTGGATCTCGGCTAAGTCGTGGCACCGGCCGCGAACAGCCAGGTGGTCATCGGGCTCCAGTGGGGCGACGAGGGCAAGGGTAAGATCGTCGATCTGCTGTCCGCGAACGCGGATGTCGTGGTGCGGTTTCAGGGCGGCAACAATGCCGGCCACACGCTGGTAGTTGGGGGCGAGCAGACGGTTCTCCACCTGGTTCCCTCCGGTGCGCTTCACCCGGGTACAGTATGTGCTATCGGCAACGGCGTAGTCATTGACCCCGTTGTCCTCGTCGGCGAACTCGACGAACTTGCCGCCCAGGGGCTTGTGCTCGGCGCTGAGCGCTTGCTCATCAGCCGCGAAGCCCACCTCATCTTGCCGTACCACAAGGCGATAGACCTTGCGCGTGAACGGCTGCGCGGAAAAGGCAAGATCGGTACCACCGGCCGCGGCATAGGTCCCGCACACGAAGACAAGGTCGGGCGTACAGGGCTGCGGATGATCGACCTGTGCGACGAGAACGGCTTTCGCCAACGTCTACATCAGAGCTTTACCGAGAAGAACCGGTATCTACGCGCGGTTCTCGGCGAGGGGTCTGATGACTTCGAGCCGCTGATCGAGGAGCTTCTCGCGTGCGGTCGCAGACTCGCGCCGCATGTCTGCGATGTGTCCACGTATCTTCACGACACATTGACTGCAGGCCGCCGTGTTCTGTTCGAAGGCGCGCAGGGTGTGATGCTTGACGTCGATTTCGGGATCTACCCGTTCGTTACATCATCAAACACCGGCACCGGAGCGGCGGCGACCGGGGCGGGCGTCGCCCCGAAGCTGCTCAACACGGTGATCGGTATCTCCAAGGCCTATACCACGCGAGTAGGCAGCGGGCCCTTTCCGACTGAGCTACACGACGAGATGGGTGACCGGTTGCGCACCGACGGTGCTGAGTTTGGTGCCACCACTGGTCGTCCGCGCCGTTGCGGTTGGTTTGATGCGCAGGTGGTTCGTAAGTCGGTGCGTCTGTGCGGCGTAGATTTCCTGGCATTGACCAAGCTCGACGTGCTGTCGGGGTTGGAACGGATTCCAGTCTGCGTCGGCTATCGTATCGACGGTCGTGAAGTCGAAGGCATGCCCGTCACAGTTGGCGAGTTCGACCGCGTAGAACCTATTCTTGAAGAGTGCGAAGGCTGGAGCGAAGACATCACCGGTGCGCGCCGGCTGGAGGATCTGCCGCCACAGGCACGCGCCTACATTACGCGCATCGAAGAGTTGGTCGGGGTCCCCGTTGGTATTGTCTCTGTCGGCCCAGGTCGCGACCAGACGATCTTTCTTCACGACTTCAGCTAGCTGCGGTGCAGCGCAGTCTTATTCGGCTGCCGGCTGTCCGCCTTTACGGTCATCCGATGCCGCGCGCACGCGTCGCTTGCCGCCGACCGTTATGACCTCTACCGCCTGGCAAGAGCCAATCCCCTGGAACTCGCGCAGTGCGTGTCCGCGCCGCTCGAGGCCGGCGCGAACCGCCGGATCAAGAGAAGGTTCGACGCCGACGATCTCCGGCATCCATTGCTGGTGAATTCGTGTCGTTGCCACCGCGCTACCAATGTCTTTACCGAAAGCGATGGTTGCCAATACGGTCTGCAGCGTAGAACTGATGATCATCGGCCCACCCGAAGCTCCTGCGACCAGGCGTAGCCCCTGTTTCCCGACCACCAGAGTGGGCGACATGCTCGAGAGCGGGCGCTTGTTCGCTGCTACAGCATTGGCTTCGTTACCGATCAGACCGAACGCGTTCGGTACCCCGGGCTGAATGCTGAAGTCGTCCATGGTGTTGTTCAGCACTATGCCGCGTCGGGGCACTGCGACCATGCTGCCGAACGAGGTGTTAACGCTGGTGGTCAACGCAGCGCCGTTTCCCCAGCGGTCGATGACTGAGATGTGTGTCGTGCCTGCGTCGTGGGGTGCGGCGGTGTTCCCGTATGCCGACGATGGTCTTGCGCGCACTGCGCTCAACTCAGACCGCAATTTTTCGGCATGCTCCGGCGATGTGAGGCGCGCGAGTGGGACATCGACGAAATCGGAGTCGCCGTAGTAGTGGGCGCGATCGGCGAAAGCGGCTTTGAGCGCTTCTGCGAGCAAATGTAGGTAGGTGACGGAACCCGACCCGAGGTCGCGAAGACGGTAGGGGGCCAGGATGGAAAGCACTTCGGCGATCGTTCCACCCCCCGAACTTGGCGGTGGCATCGCCACCAGAGTCCAACCGTTAAAGCTGATCGTCACCGGTTGTCGCTCGACGGTCGCGTAGGTGGCGAGGTCGTCGGCGCCGATGATCCCGCCTTCGTTACGCGCCGCTGCTACGATTTCGTCGGCCAGGGGCCCGCGATAAAACGCCTCGGCTCCTTCGCGTGCCAGCAGCGAAAGCGTGGAGGCGAGTCCGGGTCGTTTCAGCACCTCGCCGGCTTTGTAGGGTGTCCCGTTCTCGCGGAGAAAAATCTCAGCGATCGCCGGGTGGCTCCTCATCTCATCCGCAGCGCGTTCGATTTGCTTAGCAAGGTGTTCTTGAACGACGAAGCCCTCAGTGGCCAGCCCGATAGCAGGTGCCGCGACCTCGGCGAACGATTTCGTCCCGAATCGTTTCAGGGCAGTCGCGAAACCGGCGACTTCGCCGGGAACTCCGACCGCGAGGCCGCCGATCTTACTGGCGCGAGTGTCCGCTTTTCCGTCTCTAGCGTAGAGGTTGCGGTGCGCAGCCGCGGGAGCCCGCTCGCGAAAATCCAGCGCGTGTACGCGTCCCTCGTCGGCCGTGTAGAGGACCAGAAACCCTCCCCCTCCGAGCCCCGACGAAGACGGGTTGACGACGCCTGTGGCCAGCGCGGCCGCCACTGCTGCGTCAACCGCGTTGCCGCCCGCGCGTAGGATCTCCACGCCAGCCTGCGAGGCAAGGCTGTGCTCGGCGGCGACGGCGCCCAGTTCGCCCTCTACAGTAGCCGCACCCGCTGGGGCGGTCGCCCAGGGGGCGGCGAGCAGCAGCGTGCCTAAAAGAATGACGACGCAGCTCATGGCGCGTTCTAGGTTCCAGGCTGCGGATTTGCAACATGGACAGGCGGCGACTAGACCTCGCGGCGTGGCGGTACCGGCAGCAGAGAAGGAGTTTTACCTCCGCTCGTTTAGGAATCGAGCGATCATGCTCTCGCTCCCCGATGACGATGCGGTAGTGAACTCGCTCGCGGTGATCGCGGATCTGGTCGCGAATCCGACACTGGTACTGGTTGTCGCCCCACGCTTTCCCAAGCGTATCAAACCGGTCTATCTCGCAGCCGCCGACCTGGCGCGTAGCTCTAGTGCGTTCGCCGATGTCGGCGCCAAGCTGATATCGAGCGGAGTTGCCTGGGTCCGTTGTCCGCGGGATCTGCAACGTTCGAGCAGTCTCGCCTACAGTAGGCGGCTTGCCGAACGGCTACGCTTCGACAAGCTCGTCGTCTGCGATGCGCGCGGAGGGATCGAAATCGGCGGCCGCAAGCGGTCATTCATAAACGCACGCAGTCTCGAGCGACTGATAAGTGGTCATTCGCGGTCGTTGGGTACGTGGAGGCGCGCCGAGCTGCGCGAGTTGGTCGGTGCCGCGGTCGGTGGTGACGGCCCCAGCGTTAACCTCACCACCGTGGAGGGCTTGGAAGAAGAGCTCTTCACCTACGAAGGTTCGGGTACCCTAATAACCCTCGGCGAGTACTGTGAGGTTGATAAACTCGGTGCCGGCGACTTTGTTGACGCTTTGGGGCTTTTGCGACGCGGCGAACGCGAGGGGTTTCTTCTCGCACGAAGCGAGCAACAGAGGATCCGACTGTTGCTGACTGGATACGGTGCGTGGTTCGAAAACGATCGCCTCGCCGGTGTCGCATCGCTAGAGACGGATCAGTACCTGCGCACTAAGCTTGGCGAAATCAGAGGTCTATACGCGATTACCCGTTTTGCGGGCGAAGGTGTCGGCAAGCGAATCGTCGCACACCTGGTGGCAGAGGGGCGCAGGTTGGGGCTGAAGGCGCTGTTCGCGTGCACAGCAAACGCGCGCGCCGCGTCATTCTTTGAGCGGGGCGGCTTCGAGCAGGTGCCTGAGTCCAAGTTGCCCCGTCGCAAGTGGCGCGAGGGACCCAAGCGGAAGAAGAAGCCTCTGGTGTTTTGGCTGGACCTGTAAAAGAGGAGAATTCCTATGGCCGCGTATCTGAAGTTGCTTGGTGCTTTGTTTATCGCAGCCGGCATCTTGGGGTCGATTTACTGCTGGCAAGGAGTCGGCTCGGACGAAGCCTACTTCAAAGCCCGGCGTGGGTTGGAGAAATACCCGGGGAATGTCTTGTTTGTCACCGAATTTCGCATGGCCGAGCCACGCCACATGCTCTTGGTCTCCGGGACTTTTTCTGCAGCGCCGATCGGGGTGGTTCTCGGCAGCTTGTGTATCGGAGTCGGATTGCTGCTCGGCAAGTCTAGGTAACCACCTAGAATTGCTCAGCAAGTTAGGAATACAGGGGTGATTGCTTGACAAGTCGTGCGAAATTACGCAGTGAGTCACCGAAGACTGTGAGTTTCGCTATGGCGTCAGACTTGACATCCGCTCTGAGGGTGGGCACCGTGTGGTCATGTCCTTGGTTTCCTTGGGCAGGGGGGCGTTCCCGCGCTGGGCAGGGTAGGACCCCCACCCGGCAGAGGAGACCGGCCCCGGACAGCTTCGGTTCGCGGCAGCTGCGATCGGAGCAGACGGTAGTGGAGGTGCTCTCGGAAGAGGGTTGTGGTGTGGAGGGAGCGACGTATCGTCTCGAACAAGCAACCTTCAGTGCACCCGCTCCAGTTTGTGTCGCGCCATGGGGTGCAGCACTTTTGGGCCCGGTTAGGGAAAAGGCCCGAATAGGATCAGGGACGGTAGGTGAATCGCGGATCCGATCGAAGATCGAAGCCGCATTTGTAGCGTAGAGCTTAAGGAGGAAAGGTAAATGAGAGGACTAGTTGTTTTGGCAACAGTCGGCGTGTTCGTTGCCGGTTGCGCTGGTACGGCGTTGGCCGGAGAGCCCAGCGGCGGACCAGAAGTCGGCATCGCAGCATCCACTTCGTGGGTGAAAGATTTGAACAGCCCGGGTTTGGGCTCGGCCACGACCACTGGCGGGCTCAACTCGGCGTCGTACCCTTCGCTTGGCGATGGTGCGGTCGATGAGTCGTTCAACCTCGACCTTGTCGAGTTGAGCGCGACAGGTCGTGCGAGCGAGAACGTCAGCTACGAAGCGTCGCTGTTCTTTGGCGACATCGCTGGCGGATCCGGCGAGACCGACAGCAACGGAGATAGCCCCGATGTCGGTTTGCACACCGCAAGCGTGACATTCCCGATCGGCGTCATTCAGACCACAGTTGGTCGTCGCGCGACCGACATCGGTTACGAGGTGATTCAGCCCTGGGGCAACGCACACATCAGCCGTTCGTTCGCCTGGCTTGCGCAGCCGATTAACCACGACGGTGTCAAGTTCGGCTACGACGGTGGTTCGTGGTCGGCCGGCGTCGGTATGGCCAACGAGTACTCGGTCGCTGAGGGCGGCGGTTCCAACAACGACGTCGACAAAAACAAGGCGGCAACGGCCGATGTACAGTTCGGCGTCGGAGGCTGGGGCTTCAAGGTTGCCGGGATCACCACCGAGGATGCGGGCGCGGATCTAACCGACGTCAACGTGGTTATTCAGGGTGACATCGGCGTTTTGCAGACGGCCTTCGAGTACAACTTCTTTGACCTCGACGGCGGCGGTTCACTGGGTGGTCTTGGCGGCCTCGGTTCGGCGGTTAGTGCCGAATCCGACACGTTCGCCTTGTACCTCGGTCAGGACGCCGATTGTTGGGGCTGGGATGCCCGGCTCGAATACGTCGATCTCGACTTCAAGGGCCCCGGCGCTCCGGCCAGTGGAGAAGTCTATGGGATCACGCTGACCGGGTCGTGGCACATCACCGAGGGCGTCGATTTGCGTCTCGAGTACCGCCACAACGAGGCTTCCGATCTGGACATCGGCGGTGGGCCCGACAACGTTTTCCTCGACGACACGTCGCTCGACGACAGTCAGGACACCGTGGCCCTCCAAGTGGTCATGTGGTAGGTCCAACCGTCTAGAACGGTCGGTTTCAACAGAAACTATGAATGGGGCCCCTGCGCAAGCAGGGGCCCTTTTTTTCGGCCCCTATGTGTGGGGGGAGGGGGGGTGCGGCGCGACGCGCTTGTGGCGCTCCGCCTAGCGTTCGATCGCGATGCGGGTTGTGCGGCCGACACGCCGGACGTCAATTACGGCGTGGCCGCTGGCCTCTGCTGCAGCCGGAATGTCGCGTTCGGCTCGCGGGTCATCAACTGTCACCTCGAGCATCTGGCCGACCCGCATTTCTTCGAGTACGACTTTAGTCCTAGCCCAGTTGAGTGGGCACGCGACGCCTACCAGGTTGAGCTTGCGGGTGGGCGGCTTCACAGCCGGCAGGCAAACTCTGTGCTTTGTGCTCTTGCCAAACTTTCGAGCATAGGACTACCCTATAGAAGGGCGCGGTCTTTACCAGTGCCCGGACGGTCGCGCCGCCGCGCTGTTATGGGAACGGCGCGGCGAGCGCTAGCGGGCGAAGGTCAGTCTTCAGGAGGAGATCCATGAGGTTAAGCAGTGTTGCCGCAGCCGCGGCTGTGATCATTATCGCGTCGGGGGCCGGTTCTCCTGCTCACGCGGCCTTCAATCCCGCGCAGCAAAAATGCCGCGATACCGTCGCAAAGAACGCCGCCAAGCTCGCCAAGGTGATCAACAAGACACTGGTAGCCTGCCATAAAGGTCGGAGTTCGCAAGGATCGCCGATCGACTGCAACTTCATCTCCAACGATTCCGATCCCAAAGATAAGACTACCAAAGCCGAGAATAAGCTGCGTGCGCTCGTCGGTGGAGCAAGCGATAAGTGCGCACCGGCCGGCTCGCCGGCCGACGTCGGCTACTCCTCCTGCCCGGCGCCATGCGCCGGGGCGGTACCGAGCATCACGACCTTCGCTGATGTCGCCGAGTGCGTTATTTGCCTGACCCGTTCATCGGCTCAGAGCCTACGCCTGGATGGGCAAGGTTCGCCGATCGTTCCGTTGAACCCGGCGGAGGCGACCTGCCACAACGAACTTGGGCGCAACCAAACAAAACTTTACGACAAGGTGCTGAAAGAGCGCATCAAGTGTCAGAAGAAAGCCGATAAGAACGGAGAGCTGGACACCACGAGCTGCGAGGGCATCGATCCCAAGAGCAAGATTGCCAAGACCCGTGGTAAGGCTGAAGGCAAAGTTCTCTCACGGTGTTCCTCACCGGTGGATCTTCTTGAACTCGATTCCTGCTCCGACGCTAGTCTGAGCATCCTGAACCAGTGCCTGTTCAACGACGCAGAGACGCGCGGCGAAGATCTGTTCAAGCAGCTCTACTCGTTGGTAAGCGGCGTAACCACGACAACCTCGACGACGTCGACCTCGACGACCACCACCACGACAGGAGGTCCGACCACGACTACGACGACGCTGTCGGGTTCGCAGGACGCGCAGTGCCCCGACTTCAGTACTGTGCGTTTGTTCGCGGCGGTTACTGCGGATGCCTGCGCGACCAACGCCGACTGTACTGCGGCGAGCAATCCGGGGAACTGCGATACCGGTCTCGGGCTGTGCGTGACCAATTCGCAGTTGGATACCGGCTGGACCGGCAAAGCACACAACGCCGACGTCCTGCAAGACTCGTTCATCGCGGCAGACCTGTTCTGTCCGGGACCCTCGCCGACGTGTGGCGAGTGCGACGTAGTGGGCGTCAGCGCCGAGACCGGTAACTGCCGTTGTTCGAACGACGTTCGTACCAAGTGTAGCGACCCGATCGGCTTTGACGGCGCGAGTTGCGGCTCCGGTTTAGCCTGTTCGGTCGACGCGGACTGCAAGCGTTGCACCGGCGACACCGGTGTCATCTGTACGAACGACGCCGGTTGCGCGGGTGTGGGTGGGGTGTGTCTCGGCGGGTCTCCGACGCTGCCGTGTAACACCAGCACAGGAATGTGCGAGGGAACCTGCAATTGCTACCTGGGTTCACTGCTGCCTCTCTCGTCGGCGAACGTGCCGGCGTGCATCCTCAACAAACTAGCCCAAGACATCTCGGGTACCGTGAATGTAGACACAGGAGCAAGCGATCTGACCGTGCGTCTGCGCTCGGTCGTGTACTTGGGCACCGAGCGTTACAAAGCGTTGGGGCCGTGTCCCATCTGCGGCGGTACGTGTACCGCCGGTCTGAGCACCAACTGCGTCAGAGACGAAGACTGTGACACGACTTCGGGCGCCGGCGACGGTGTCTGCGGCAACTTCGACCCGGTCGCGGGTGACGGATTGCGGGGCGGCACCTGTGCCGAAGGGCCGAGCGACGGCTTATCGTGCGATATCGATGGGCTCAGCACGTCATTCCCTGCCTTCCCAACCGCCAATGGTGGGGGAGTCAGCTTGGACTGTCTGCCCGAGAACGGAAAGAACATCTCGGGCCAAGGTTTGCTGATTGACCTCAATCCGACCACCGGGAGCAGGTCTCTGACTGCGAATGTGGACTGCGGACTTCCTGCCTCGTTCCCGCCGTTCACTCCGCTCGTTAATTGCACTTGTCGGGTGTGTAGCGGGACTGCGAATGGTAGCAAGATCGCCTGCAACACCCATGCTGACTGTTCGGCGGTTGGTGCCGGGACCTGCAGTTCCAACGACAGCGCTGGAGAGCCTCCGTTCCCGAACCAGTGCGATCCGGGTGTCGGCAATGGTGGCGACGGTTTCATCGGCCTGTGCGTTGACAAGGATCCGGGTGGACCCAACCCGGGCATTGAAGGCGAGTGCTTCAGCTCCGCCGACGATGACAACTTCTGCGACGGGGTGCTGCGTGGCAATGGTGAGCCGTTCCTTTTCTGCGATACGAACGCCGATTGCGTAATACAAAACGTAGATGTCGATGTCGGTAACTGTTCGCTCACGCGGCGTCGTGCCTGCTTCTTGGACACGATTACAGCCGTTGGAGTGCCGGGTCCGACTACCTCGACCCAGGCGGCGCTGTTCTGTATCCCGCCGACCATCAACACCGGTATTAACGGCGTCGCAGGCCTGCCGGGACCCGGCCGTGCCCTGCTGCAGGGAACCAGCGAACACCGTTGTAGCGGTGACCCGGGGACGATTTACACTCCGGGCGTTGGAGGTTGCCCCTGAGAGTAGCTCACCGCTACTAGATGAGGTAAAAGTCGAGGGCGCCGCGCAGCTGCGCGGCGCCCTCGACCGTTTCGAGCACCGGGTACCCATCCGCGGGCCTGTTGATTGCCCACCGGGCCTGCACTTCTCCCGTATCCCTCGTCTTCATATCGCGACGCGAAGCTGGAACCGCGCTGATTCGCGAGTGTATCCGTGTGTGTCATTGCCGCAGGTGTTCACGGGCGGCTATGTGGCTACACATACCGTGAGACAGGAGCGAGGGGATGAAGACGAAGCTTTCGAAGATCTTGTACGACAAGGGTTGGACTGAGATGGACTTGTCGCGCGAGACCGGGCTTGCGCAGAGCTATATCAACCGGGTGAAGAACGCGCGCATTACACCTACCGTTCATACCGCAATGAGGATCTGTAACGCACTTGGGGTTCGTGTCGAGGAGGCGTTCGTATACGAGGAGAAACCGTACGGGCTGACCAAAAAACCGTACTTTCCCGGCAAGAAGCGCTTCGACGATATCGTCACCTAAGGAACGGGCCGGCTCTGCTCACCGACGGGGCTTGCAGGCAGAGCCGCAAACCCCTAACCTTTGCCGATGTCTGCGCTCGAACCGCTGCAGATCGGGTCCATCCGCACGACGACCAACCTGGTTTTGTCGCCGATGTCGGGCGTCACCGATACTGCATTCCGCCGCCTCGTCCAGGCGTGCAGCGGTGATGCCGTAGGGTTACTGGTTAGCGAGTTCATAGCGGCCGAGGGCCTTAGCAGGGACGATGCAAAGACGTTACGGATGCTGCGGTTCCACGAAAGCGAGCGTCCGATTGCGATGCAAATATTCGGGGCCGATGTCGATCGAATGGTGCGTGCCGCCATGATGGTCGAAGAGGCCGGTGCCGAGATCGTCGATATCAACTGCGGCTGTCCGGCGCCCAAGGTCGTCAAACGCGGCGGCGGCGCCGGACTCATGAAACAGCCCGACCGGCTGCGCGAGATTTTGCGCGCCGTGCGTGCGGCGGTATCGATTCCGCTCACATTGAAGATCCGTTCGGGATGGGATGACGAACACCTCAACGCGCTCGAATGCGCGAAGATTGCCGAAGGCGAGGGCGCAGCGATGCTCGCTGTCCACGGTCGTACCCGGCTACAACTCTACCGAGGCTCGGCCGACTGGGATGTTGTACGAATGTTGCACGGTGCAGTTTCGATCCCCGTCCTCGGCAGCGGAGACATCGTAACGCCCGCCGACCTCGCCCGGCGTATCGATGGCCGCTGCGCCGACGGCTATATGATCGGCCGCGGCGCCCTTGGAAATCCGTGGGTGTTCCGACAAGCGCGCGACTACCTCGAAGGCCGACCGGTCGCTCAACCAGACAGCGCCGGCCGGGTTGCTGCCATGCAATTGTTCCGCGATTTTCTACGCGAAGACCTGCCCGAGAGGGCTTTTCTCGGCCGCTACCGAGGATTGGGCTGTCGGTTGGTCAAGTTCCTTCCCGGCGCCGCGCTTGCGCGGCAGGCGATCGGTGTTGCCGGGACCGCCGCAGCGATCGATCGCGTGGTCGAAGACTTCCTTCTCGGTGGCAGCAGCCCCGCGACCACGTCGGTGGCTGCATAATAAACCGATGGAAAGGACTACCTCGAGTTATGAAGTGTTCGTCAGCAAGGACGACTTCAAGTTCAATGCCGCGCACTTTATGGCGTATCCGGGTTTTCGAGAGCGGCTCCACGGCCACAACTACCGTGTCTCAGTGCGGGTTCGCGGTGCCCTCGGCGAAGATGGTTATGTTGTCGACTTCGGTGACATCAAGAAGGCCACCAGAAGTATCTGTAGTGAGTTGAACGAACGAACGATCATTCCGATGAAGAGCGATTGCGTCGAAGTCAAAAGACGCGATGGTCAGATCGGAATGCTCTGCGAGGACGGTTCGCGTTTCTCCGTGCCCGAATCCGACTGTGCGCTACTTCCGATCGTCCACTCATCGGCGGAGGAGATGGCAGCGTATATATGCGCGCGGATTCTCGACTCGCTCGACGCTGTTCACCGAAGAAAGGTCGCGTTCATCGAAGTAGCGGTCGCCGAGGCACCATATCAAGAAGCACGGTACTCTACGGAGCTCGGCCGCTGAGTAAGCGTATTCCCGGTGGAACCGATGCCCGCGGCGTGTGGATGAAGCGCATCATGACGATAGTTGTCGGTTTCGCGCTGTTTACGGTCGGCGCTTGCTCTAAGCCGTTGCCTGAGCCGGAGAGTGTGGATGCGCAGCTTTACGCGTTGCGCTGCAACGGCTGCCACCCTGCATACCAGCCATCGTTGATGACCGCAGCGATGTGGGGGGCGACGATCGACCGAATGGTCCAGCGCCAACTCCCGGCAGCCGGGACCAGGCTGGGTGTGCGCGAGCGAGAGATGATTGAAGCCTACCTTGCGCGCCACGCGCGCGGCTCCGTGCGCGCGGCAGAACCAGATACATTGGGTTTAGAAGGCGCGGGCCCGTAGGCTCTCGATCTCGCGTCGTTCTTTGATCGCGTCTGACGACAAGACGACGTGACCGTTGCCGCTGACGGCCACGTCGTCTTCGATGCGGATGCCGATGCCTCGGTAGTGTTCGGGCACATCGGCGTCTGCGCGAAAATACAGTCCCGGTTCGACCGTCAGCACCATGCCGGGAACCAGCGAGATCGGCCCGCCGCTGTCGTTGCGGTAACGGCCGACGTCGTGGACATCCATGCCGAGCCAGTGGCTGGTGCGGTGCATGTAGTAAGGCTTGTAGGCTTCGCTCTCGATACACGTGTCGGCGTCACCGCTGAGGATGCCGAGTGAGATCAGCCCTTGGGTCAAGACTTTCAGCGCGGCGCGGTGGGGTGCATCAAACGGAGTGCCGGGTGCGACGGTGTCGATCGCTGCGTGTTGCGCTGCCAGTACGAGGTCGTAGAGATCCGCTTGGGCCGGGGTATAGGCCTTGCCTACAGGAAACGTCCTGGTGATATCGGCGCAATAGCCCCCGTATTCTCCACCGGCATCAACGAGTAGTAGTTCGCCGTCGCGCAGCGCGAACTCGTTACGCGTGTAGTGAAGCACTGTTGCGCGATCACCGCCGGCGGCAATGGTGCCGTAGGCGGGTCCCAGGCACCCGGATGCGCGAAAACGATACTCGACGATGGCTTGAACTTCGTACTCGTTCATCCCCGGGTGTGCACGTGCGAGCAACTCGTTGTGCCCCTGCGCACTAATTTCGGCGGCCTTGCGCATGAGTGCGAGTTCGGCTTCGCACTTGATCTGCCGCCATTCCGCCAACAGTGGCGCGGCATCGGCGAGCACCAAGGGCGCTCCTCCCTCGCGTGGCCGTTCTGCGTTTGCCTGGTGGACCATCTCGGCGACCTCTCGGTTGAGATTGTGGTCACGCGAAAATCCGTAGTGAAGAGTGCGCGCGTGTTTCAGCGTCCGGCGTAGGGTCTCGAGCGCCACGTCGCCGGGGTAAGAGTGATCGGCACCGAAGGTATTCTTTGCGCCGTCGACGCCTACCCGCTTGCCGGTCCAGGTTTCGCTTTGCTCGCTACGCGGGCGGACGAACAGTGAAAATCCGTCGCAGTCGCTTCCACACCGGCTGAGCATCAGCGACGCCGGCTCTTCGATGCCGCAGAGGTACCTGGTGTTGGTGTCGGGCCTGAACGCGTAGTGGACGTCGTTGGCGAACACCGCTTCCTCTGTAACGGGAATAAAGAGTACTGCCGAATCCAGCGCGTCGAGCACGCGTTGGCGGCGGGCCGCGAAAGTTGCAGGCGAGGGGCCGTTTAACGTCATGAAGTGTGAAGCTAGCATACCCGGTGGGGGTTGCGCGAGCATCGTTTCCGGCGGACAGTAGCCTTCCGGTGAGCGACAAGGAAACCAGGCAGTGGGCGATCGAGGGCTTTGTGGGGCGCCTCGACGAACTCAAGACCGTGCTTGGCGTGCGGGTCGGGCCGCGTGTGGAACGGGCGAAGTCTCAACTGATCGCAGCGCTTGCCGAACGCGACAAGGGCAACCGCGAAGCAGCGGTCCTCGGTGTCGCGCGTGCGATGGGCGAACTCGCGACGATGGGCGACGAGTTGGGTGCAGAAGAAGGCGCGCTCATGAGGATGGTCACCGCTGAGTTCGTCAAAGGGCTCGGGCGCGGTGACCAGGCGGCGGTGGAGGAGAACCTAAACCGAATTCAGAGCCGGGCTGGAACCCCGGAGAAAAGGGGGAACCGATGAAACTCTACGGCAAGTCTACCTGCACCACATGCCGTGATGCCAAAGCGTACCTGAATAGCCTGGGGGCCGACGTCGAGTGGCGCGACTACGGCAAGAAACCGCTCAGCGAAGTCGAACTCAAGAAGCTTGTCGGTCGCCGAGGGGTTGTTGAGTTCGTCAACCCGCGCAGCACGCCGTACCGCAATCTTGAACTCGACAGCAGCAAACTCCGCAAGCAAGAGACATTCGATCTGTTGCTCGAAGAAGTCAACTTGATGAAGCGTCCGATTCTCGTTGTCGGCAATGAAGTCGTTATCGGCTTCGACCGTGAGGCTTACAAAAGGCTCGCTTGCGGGCCGAAATAGCGTGCTTAGAATGTCCGCTTATGGGTAGCACGATGAAAACCGTGTTCCTGCTCGCGACGATGAGCGGGATCCTCTTAGCGTTGGGAGAACTGGCCGGTGGCCGCTCCGGTTTGATTGTCGCTTTTGTGTTTGCGCTGGTGATGAACGCGGGCTCTTACTGGTTCTCCGACAAGCTGGTTCTCAAGATGTACAGCGCTCGGGAGGTTGAGCCGGATCACCGCCTTTACGGCATCGTGCAAAGTCTCGCGCAACGCGCCGCGCTTCCGATGCCGCGGGTCTATGAGTTGCCGAGCGAGTCCCCTAACGCGTTCGCGACCGGCCGCAATCCCGAGCACGCCGCGGTCGCTGCGACCCAAGGGATAATGCGCCTTCTTGACGACCACGAACTCGAGGGCGTGATGGCACACGAACTCGCGCACGTACAGAATCGCGACATCCTCATCCAGTCAATCGCCGCGACGATTGGCGCCGCGATCATGATGATTGCGCGTATGGCGCAGTGGGGCGCCATGTTCGGCTACGGGCGTTCCGGCGACCGCCAGGGCGGCAATCCGATCGCGATAATCGCTATGGCACTTCTTGCGCCGATGGCTGCAATGGTTGTGCAGGCCGCGATTTCACGAGCACGCGAGTTCGCCGCGGATGAAGGGGGCGCGCGCATTGCGGGTGATCCCTCGGGGCTCGCGCATGCGCTGCAGAAGATTTCGGGCGGGATTGAGCGTACCCCGATGGATGCAAACCCTGCCACCGCCCACCTCTTCATCGTGGCGCCGTTCTCAGGGCGCGGCATGATGTCTTTGTTCAGTACGCACCCATCCACAGAGGAACGGATCAGGCGGTTGATGTCGATCGGCTGAGTGTTTGCGGACCCGCCTCAGCGAATAACCGGGCTCGGCGCGACCAGCGTGTAAACGCCCGGTTGGAGTTCTAGGAACGGCGCCGCTTCGATGATGCTTTGCCAGGCCTTCGGAACGATGGCTTGCGCTTTCACTGCACCGGCGTCCATCAGTTGGTCGGTCAGACCGCCGGGTTTGGGGAAGTAGACGGTCTCGACGCGATCCAGGTCCGCCACCCCGGCTTTGGACGCAGCGCGACGAACGGCGGCGCGAAGACCGCCGGTCTGGTCGGCGAGTCCGTTCTCGACCGCTTGGGTACCGGTCCAAACCCGGCCCTTTCCGAGTGAGTCGACGGCTTGGGTCTCCATGTTGCGGCCCTCCGAGACCCGCTGTGTAAACAACCGATAAATCGCTTCCATCTGGTCGCTGAGCAGGGCGGTCTCGGCGCGGTTCAAGCCTTTGGTGATGTCCATGAGCCGTGAGAACTTTCCACGGCTCAGCGACTCGTTGCCGATCCCGAGACGCCCAAGCAGCCCCGCGATGTTGGGCTTGTACATGACCACGCCGATCGAACCTGTCAGCGTCATAGGGTCGACCATGATCTCGTCGGCGGCGGCGGCGATGTAATAGCCGCCCGAAGCCGCGACGTTACCCATAGAGGCTATCACCGGCTTGTCGGTGCGCGTACGGCGCACGGCGTACCAAACTTCGTCGGCTGCGTGTGGTGATCCTCCCGGGCTGTCGATGCGCAACACAATTGCCTTGACCGAGGTATCCTGTGCCGCAGCTTGCAAAGCTTCAGACAGGGTGTGCGAACCTACGGTCTCACCCATGCCGGAGCTACGGCGGCTTTTGCCTGTCACCAAAACGCCTGCGGCATGGATGATGGCGACCTTGTCTCCGCCTCCGAGACCCAGCGATTCGCGCGGGATCCGCTGGTACTCTCGCTCGGTTACGAAGACAGCTGGTTTGTCGGCGCCGAGATCGTCGCGCAGCTGATCAAGAAACTTGACGCCGTCGGCGAGCCCCGCCTCGACGAAGGCCTCAGGCGAGAAGGGCCCCGACTCGATAATTTCTTCGAGTTCAGGGATCGTCAACCCGCGTGTTTGCGCGAGCGTCGAAAGGAACTCGAGATTGACGTCGTCGAGCAGCGAGTTGGCCATGTCGTGATGCGCTTTCGACATCTGTCGCCGCGAAATCATGTCGCCGAAAGTTTTGTACTCGCCGATCTGTTGTACTTCCATCGCGATGTCTACTTTTTCCCAGAAGCCGCCGAGGAAGAGGTAGTGCGCGGAAAGGCCGTTCAAGAGGGAAGACGCGGCCGGGGGCATGTAGATCTCGTCGGCAGCCGAAGCCAGGTAATACTCTTGGTTGCCCCCGAAACTCTCGCCGTTGAGGAACGCAATGACTTTCTTGTCGGCGGCTCTAACCTCTGCGAGCGCGTCGCGTATCTCGCTTGCCTGACCCCAACCGGTAGCCAGCGCGCCGATCTTGACGACGACACCGTCAATGCGCTTGTCGCGGGCTGCTTTTTCGAGATTGCTGAGTAGGTCCTCGAATCGCTTACGGTCCTCCAGTAGCCGCGTAAGGAGCCCCGGCGGGCCGCCCTCGGCGTAGGCGCCGCGTACGTCGACCAACAGGTAGCTGTTGTCGGCGATTGAGGGAGGTTTCCCGAGTGAGCGGATAAAGACGAATACCAGCAGTGCAACAGCCGGCAGTAAGATCCAACGTTTTTTTATTCGCAAGCCTGCGCCTCCATCGGTTCCCGGGTTCGAGAGCACAGCCGCCATGGTATCACGCTCCGGCTCGCCGGGGCACGCGAGTGTTGCGCGTGCGTGCTAGGCTGCCGGTCATGCGCGATCTTCTCGTTTGCGTCGATGCTGAGGTAGACGCCGAGCGGGCTTTCACCCGCGACCAGGCAGCAGTCGCGAGGACCGTCGAGGACGGCAGCGCACGCCTGAGGATTTGCACGCGGTCTGCTCCCGCCATCGCGTTCGGCAGATTCCATCGGATGCCGGCCCCGGTGCTCGGTAGCGCGAGCGGCTGCGAGCGACGTCTGACCGGTGGAAGGGCGGTGGCGGTCGGCCCCGGTGTCCTTGGCCTGACACTGATCACTCCGACGGTAGACTGGCTGGATCCGGCTTGCGCCCCTCTGCGACCCGATCAAGTTCTCAACAGAGCGCTACGGCCGGTGCTTTCGCTTTGCAGACGTACCGGGATCGACGCATTTTATCCCGGCCGCGATTTGGTCACCGCCAACGGTCGTCCTCTCGCTCACGCGTCGTTCACCGTGACTGCCGACGGCGTCGCAGTGGTCGAAGCCCACCTAGCCCTTGACGATACCTTTGCACGCTTCGAATCGTTGTTGGGCGCTGCGGATCCCGATGGGGTCGCCGCCGTAGCACGCGCGCAATACGCCGGTGCAGTTTCGTTCGAAGAGGCAGGAGCTAGTGTTTCTTTTCCTGGACTACAGGCCTGGGCTGATGCGCTCTCACCGTACTTCGAAGCCCACTTTGGATGCGTGGTGCGACCGCTGCACGATGAGACGGTGGAGATCGATGCGGCCAAAGTGGGCGGGGCGTCTGCGCATTGCGCGTTCCTAGCGGAACGGGGTGCGGTTAGGTCGGGTGATTCGTGTGCCGTAGCCGAGTCGATGCTCGGGGCCGTAGAAGTCAGCGCACGGATCGAAAACGGCTGTATGTACGATCTAGTTGTCGCGGGCGATCTGATCGCTCCGTTCCACACTCTCGATGCGATCTCAGAGTGCTGCCAGGGGCAGCCCTTGCGTGCGCCGGCGGTTCGTAGAGCGCTGGTGCGCGCGTTTACCCGTAGCCGCAGCTTTGTGCTGGGCTACAACGACTTCGACGGGCTGATCATGCGGCTGTGTGCTTAGGAATTTTGCGTGGGCGGGCGGGGCGTGGCATCAACGGGCTCTATGAGCGCCCAGGATTGCCTATTCTGTAAGATGACCAAGGGCGAGATTCCAGCCGAAGTCGTCCACGACGACGGTGAGGTATTCGCGTTCAAGGATATCCACCCAGCAGCACCGACCCACCTGTTGGTGATTCCCTACAAGCACGTCGAGACTCTTCTCGAGTTTGAACGGGACGACGAGGCGCTGATCGGCCGCATGGTTACCGTGGCGACCAAGCTCGCGCGTGAGGCAGGCATTGGGGAGTCGGGCTACCGACTGGTCGCCAACTGTAACCGTGACGGCGGACAGAGTGTTTACCACGTTCATTTTCACGTCCTTGGCGGTCGCCGATTCGGATGGCCTCCGGACTGAACCCCATGCCTCGTGCCCTACAACGATGAGATTGTCCCGGACGGAGACGGAGACTAGACCGAGACTATGAGAGACCCCGACGACGTAAGCGCATACCTGCTCTCACAGATCGATGACGGGCATATCCGTCTGGTCGCGCTCCTGAGCGAACGGCTTCGCGAAGCCGATGACGATTCACTTGAAAAATACTTGGCTATACTGGGTAAGTTGCTCGGCAAACTCGATCAACGCGACAAAAAGCTCAAGCGCATCGGTAAAGAAATGATGGCCGAAACCGCGGCGTTGATCTTGGCCGAGTTGGCCGACTGATCGCGGCCCGCCGGGGCCGACCCGGCGGGCGCTTCGACATCGAACCGAGCGCTCGGGGGAGAGAACTCAGCCGATGTCTATCTTACGGGGCTTGGCGGCTTCTTGCTTCGCCACGCGGAGTACCAGGACGCCGTCCCGGTAGTTCGCATTCACCGACTCGGCATCCGCGTCTGCCGGAAGTTTGAACGACCTTGTGAAGCGACCGTACATCCGCTCACTGCGGTGTAAGCTGGTTCCCTCGCCTGTGGTTTCCTCGGAGATCCGTTCGCCGGTTACGGTCAGGACGTGGTCCTCGAGGCTGACCTGTATGGCGTTTTTAGAGACTCCAGGCACGTCGAACGTGAACGTGTATCCGTTCGCGTCCGAGCTTACGTCGGTTGCGGGAAGCCAGTCGCTTTCGCGCTCGAAAGCCTCGAAGCCGGCTGCCGCGGGCCGCCCAAACAAACCGCTGACAAGACTGAGAAGAGGGTCGTTGTTACGCTGAACGTTTTGCGTAGAAAGTTGAGTCATTGAGAGTCACCTCCTGTGGTGTTTAAGCCTCGCCCTGAAACCTAAGCAGCGACGCTGGACTGTCAAGGAGCATCACCTGAGAAGGGATGCCTGCTAGCCGAGGCGGTCGAGCGGGATGGTGACACGGTAGAGTCGGCGTCCACGGACAACAGAAAGCAGCATATTGTTGCTGTGGCGGTACGAATGTATGGCCCTGCGGAATCCGTCCAGGTCGCTGACCTCGCGGCCACCAAGCGCCGCGATCACGTCGCCGCGCTCAAGTCCGATGCGGTTGGCGGGGCTGCCCGCGCGTACGCGCTCGACGACGACACCGCCTTGGCGTGGGCTGGCGACAGCGACGCCGACCATGCGCCAGGCCAGTGTATCCATGCGTTCGAGCGGGACCGTCGCAACTTTGACCTCGCTACTAATCCGTTCACCCTCGCGCAGCAACGTCAGTTCGACGCGGTCGCCGGCGGTAACACCGCGCAAACTACGATCGAACTCGATTGACGCACGGACGCGGTTGCCGTCCACGTGCGTGATGATGTCACCCGGTTGGATAGCTGCTTGGTGCGCCGGGCCGTCCTCGTCGGTCGAAGCTACCAACACCCCCGCCGATTCGTTCACGCCAAAGTGATAGGCGAGTTCTGATGAGAGGTCTTGCGTGGTTATGCCGATCCACGACGGCTGCACACCGCCGTGGTCGAGGATCTGGTTGACGATCGAGCGTACCCGACGGTTCGGGATCGCGAAACCGATTCCCTCGCCTTCACGATGGATCGCGGTATTGATACCGAGCAATCGCCCCTCTACGTCGAGCAGCGGACCTCCTGAGTTACCCGGGTTGATCGACGCATCGGTCTGGATGAAGTCATGGTAGACCATCTCGCCTGCACGCAGCGTGCGTCCGGTCGCGCTGACAACACCGGTGGTTACCGTGTGCGAGAGCCCGTAGGGGTTGCCGATGGCGATCACGGTTTCACCGATCATGATGTCGTCGTCTTCAGCCAGCTGCACGTAGGGCAGCGGTTGCGGATTCTCACCCATGGTAAGTTTGAGCACAGCTATGTCGAAGTCAGAGTCGGCGCCGATCAGTTCCGCAGCGAACTCGCGTTTGTCGGCCAGCAGCACACGGATGCCGGAGGCTTGCACGATGACGTGCTCGTTGGTGACGAGCGTACCGTCTGATCGGATGATGAGCCCGGATCCCAGTGAGCTACGCCGTGTTTCACGCGGCCGTTGCGTCGGTGGGTTGCCTCTGAAGAACTGTGAGAACAAGTCGCCGCGCCAAGGGGTGCTTCCGAAGGGGTTGCCCGCGAAAGGCTCGACGACGGTTTCGGTATAGATGTTGGCGACCGCGGGCCCGGCCTTTTCAACAGCCCTCACCACCGGGGTGCGCCGCAGCGAAGACTTTGCCGCGGCGAGGGCGGGTGCCGCTAAGTGGATCGAGATGGAGAAGATCAGGCCGAGGAGTGTGGCGGCTCGGATCATTTGCGTTTGTGGCGGCTGCTACCTTTCTTGCCGCTCTTCCCAAGATACGATTTTGCCGCGCGCTTGCCACCTCGCGCCTTGGGCGCCGTGTGACCCGGTGTCGGGCGCGCGGTCTTGCGTGGGCGCGAACCCGGGGGGTGGTCAGAGACCGGCAAGAAATCGAGCATCCTCGCCGATAACTCGGCCGCCGCCACACGCACGCGCACTTTGTCGCCGATCTTGATGATTTCTCCGGTGGTACGATCCTCGAGTTTCATTTGATCCTGGTCGTACTCGTAGTATCCGGTCAGACGGGCCAGCGGGACCATTCCTTCAACGTAAGGGTCGTCGAGCTGGACAAAATATCCGAAACGTTCGGCGCCGCTGACGGTTCCATCGTACACGTCGCCGATTTTGTCCTGCATGTAGATGATCGCAGCCGCTCTGTCGATGTCGCGCTCGGCTTCGGTTGAGCGGCGTTCCATCGAAGAGCAGTGCTCGGCGACGGTTTCCAGGCGGCCGGCCGGGGGAAGTGCCGCTTTTTCTCCGGCCAGCGCCGCGGTCAATGCACGGTGGACGACGAGGTCGGGGTAGCGGCGGATCGGCGAGGTGAAGTGGCAGTAGGCGGCGCTTGCCAATCCGAAATGGATTTCCTTGTAAGGTGAGTAGCGCGCACGCGCGAGCGAGCGCAGGATCAGTATGTTTACCTGCTGTGGGGCCTTCTCGGTAGCGGGATCCTCCAACAGTGCTTGGATCCCCCGCGGCTCCAGCGACTCGCCCTCGCGGTCGAGCCGGATCCCCAGCGCGCGCAGGCGCGGGACGAGCGCATCGAGCGCTTCCTCATCCGGGCGCTCGTGAATGCGATAGAGAAATGCGACGTTTTCATGTTCCAGGTGCCGCGCCACGGCTTCGTTCGCCGCTACCATGAACTCTTCGATCAGACGGTGAGAGGCAAGGCGTGTCCGGCGTAAGATCCGCTCCGGCTGCCCTTCGTTGTCGAGTACAACCTGGGCCTCGCCGACGTCGAGATCGAGCGAGCCACGTGCATGGCGCCGCTCACCGATATGTCCTGCGCAGACATTCATTTCTTGTAAAGCTGTGAGGATCTCCGGGGTGACTCCGGGAACCGAATTGCCGCCGAGCGCGGATTCGACCTGTTCGTAGGTCAAACGGGCGTTGCTTCGGATTAGTGAATGCGTAAACGCAGTGGCGATTACGTTACCTTTCTTGTCGACGTCAAGGATAGCCGAGACCGCGAGTCGATTTACACCGGGGCGCAGGCTCGCGAGCCCGTTCGAGAGAACCTCGGGCAGCATCGGCACCGCCCGGCCGGGAAAATACGTGCTCGTTGCGCGTTCGAATGCCGCGTCGTCGAGCGGCCCGCCCTGTTGTACGTAGTGCGATACATCTGCGATCGATATCGTTAGTCGCCAGCCACCGCCTGCTCGGGTGGCGATCGACACGGCGTCGTCGAAGTCTTTGGCGTCCGAGCCATCAATCGTAAATGTGAGTTCGTCGCGCAGATCGCGGCGTCCTTCGGTGAGCCGGTCACCGGGCTCCTCGAAAGCGGCGGCCTCTTGCTCCGCCTCGCTCGGAAAGGTTTCGGGAATACCCAACGAAGCACAGACCGCGCGAATTTCGGTCACCAGTAGGCCGGCGCGGCCGAGCGACTCTTCGATAGCTACGACGAGATCGCCGCGGTTGCTCGGGTACTCGAGAATGCGCGCCGAAACCGTCTCGCCTACGCGCGCCGAGGCGGGCGGATCGTGGACGACGATGACGTAGCCGGTGCGGTCGTCGACGGGTACCAGGTGAGGGCCGCCGGTCTTGCCGTAGACGCCTACGATGGTCTTGCTGCCGCGTTCAAGCACCGATTTGATCCGGCCGGGCCGCAACCCGCGCGCGCCGCGCCGAAACGGCTCGACCTCGACGAGTACGCGATCCCGGTGCATGGCGGGCCGTACCCGCGCCGCTGAGATGGCGATCGGTGCGTCGGCGATGTCGGGTATGACGACCACGCGACCGCCACGACCTACGTTCACGCGCCCGGTGATCAGCCCGAGACGGGAGGCAAGCGCGATGCGGTCTTTGGAGGCGCGAATAACTTCGCCCTCGCGCTCCAGTGCGTCCAGCGCGTTCGCGAGTTTCTTCTCTTCGGTGTTCAGTGAGTCCGCGAGCTTGGACGTCTGCGTGTAGTTTCGCTTCGACTTGCTGAGGTGGTCGAGAATACGCTCAGCGAGTCCGCTCCCGCGGCGCTTATGCGTCAACCAACACGCACGCCGCGATGACCGACGTCCATAGCCCGTTTCTGTCGCCACGGGCCGACTGGGCAATATGCTGTGTCTTGACGATCTGGTCGCTTAGCTTCCAGACGTCGCGCCGTTTGTCGTAACTTGTGTCGGGGTCGAAGTCGACGTTGATGATAGTTGCAAGCATCTGCGCCGCGAGATCTTCCGCGTATTCGCCTGCTTGCTCGTCTGTTTCACCGAAGGAGTGGTGTTCGCTCAGATAGCCGTACAACTCGCGGTCTTTCGGGATCGCTACACCGACGGATGCCGCCAGGTGACGGTAGGGTTCGTTGGACTCGGTACGCGCAAGCACCACGTGAAGGATTTGCCCGGCTGTCAATTCCTTGAGCCCGTCGGTCTTTTTCACAATCCTGCAGTGTGCAGGGAAAATGCTGGAAACGGTAACGATGTTGAACTGTGCGATACCTGCGTCGCGAAGCGCCAGTTCGAACGCAGCCAGATGCTCTTTGTGACGGCCGACCCCCTTGGTCAGAAATGCTTTTGTTGCTGCTGTTGCCACTCACTACTCCTTTCTCTCCGCTCCCGCCCCGTGGCATGGAGTCCGTATGTGTCAGGGCCCGAAGGCAGGGGGATTTAAATGAACACCGGTGCGTCGAACTCACCGAACACTCCGCGCATCGCGTCTGAGATCTCGCCGAGAGTCGCAGAGGCACGGACCGCATCGATGATAACCGGCATCAGGTTGCCGGTGCCACGCGCTGTTTCGGTCACTGCGGCCAAGGCCTTACTCCACGCTTGGTCGTCGCGGGTAGAGCGGAGTGTGGCCAGTCCTGCGCGTTGCTTGTTCTCGATGCTCGCGTCGATACGCAGAACGTCTGTCGGGGTTTCGGTCTCGGCGGTAAAACGATTTACTCCGACGACAATCTGATCCTTGGATTCAACCGCGCGTTGGTAGTTGTAGGCGGCCTGCTGAATCTCTTGCTGCTGGAACCCATGTTCAATCGCGGCGACTGCACCGCCGAGTTTATCGATGGTATCGATGTACTCCACGGCCCGCCGTTCGATCTCGTCGGTCAGATTCTCGATGTAGTAAGAGCCGGCCATCGGATCGATCGAATCCGCTGCGCCCGATTCATACGCGATGACCTGCTGTGTGCGCAGCGCGACGCCGACCGCGTCTTGTGTCGGCAAGCCGAGGGCTTCGTCGTAGCTGTTGGTATGCAGTGACTGGGTTCCGCCACATACCGCCGCGAGTGCCTGCAGCGCGACGCGTACCACGTTGTTGATCGGTTGCTGGGCGGTGAGCGAGGAACCGGCGGTTTGGCTGTGAAAGCGCATCATCATCGAACGTTCGGACTTTGCACCGAAGCGCTCTTTCATAATCTTTGCCCAGAGGCGGCGTGCCGCGCGGTACTTAGCGATTTCTTCGAAGAAGTTATTGTGGACGTTGAAAAAGAACGAAAGGCGTCCGGCGAAGTCGTCTACGTCGAGGCCCGCGTCGATCGCGCCTTGCACATACGCGATGCCGTCGGCCAGCGTGAAAGCAACTTCTTGCACCGCCGTCGAGCCGGCCTCGCGGATGTGGTAGCCCGAAATCGAAATGGTGTTCCAACGCGGTACTTGCTCGGCGCAAAACGCGAAGATGTCCGTGGCTATGCGCATCGAGGCGGTCGGCGGGTATACGTAGGTGCCGCGCGCGATGTACTCCTTGAGCACGTCGTTTTGGATGGTTCCGCCCACCTTGTCCCAAGGCACGCCGTGACGTTCGGCGACGACGAGATAGAAGGCAAGCATGATCGAAGCCGTCGCATTGATCGTCATCGAGGTCGTGACTTTGTCGAGCGGGATATCCTTGAGCAGAATTTCCATGTCCTCGATCGAGTCGATCGCAACCCCGACTTTGCCGACTTCACCGTGCGCGAGCTCATGGTCCGAGTCTCGGCCCATCTGAGTGGGCAGGTCGAATGCGACACTCAGTCCGGTGGTGCCTTGCTCGAGAAGATAGCGGTAGCGCTCGTTGGACTCCTCGGCAGTACCGAAACCGGCGTACTGGCGCATGGTCCAGAACCGGCCACGGTACATCGTTGGCTGGATGCCGCGTGTGAAAGGGTAGTCGCCGGGTAAACCCAGGTTTTCGGGGTACTCGCCTCGAGCTGGCCCGTAGATACGGTCCATCGGGATTCCCGAGGTGCTCTCGAAGCGCTCGCGCCGCTCACCGTTCTTCTCCAGTGCCTCGGCAAGGGTGCCCTGGCTCCACTGCTGGAACTTCTCGTCGAAGGTCGCCATAGCGGGCAAATCTAGCCGAAAACGTTGACTATCCCAAGACGCGGGTCGGGCTGATCGGGACCCCGCGAAGGGGGGCTTCGTCGATGCGCGAAATCGGCGCTAGCCGAGCAGGCTGAGCAGTACACCGGCGGCGACCGCGGAGCCGATTACGCCGGCAACGTTGGGAGCCATCGCGTGCATGACGAGGAAGTTGGTCGGATCGTCTTTTTGCGCCGTGACCATCGCCACGCGTGCGGCCATCGGCACTGCGGAGACGCCCGCAGCACCGATAATCGGGTTAATCGGATTCTTGGAGAACTTGTTCATGGCCTTGGCGAAGATCACGCCCGAGGCGGTGGCAACCGAGAACGCGACCATCCCGAGGCAGAAGATTTTGAGTGCTTCCGGGGTGATGAAACGGTCGGCTGTGGCTGCTGCGCCAACGCTGACGCCGAGCAGGATGGTGACGATATCAATGAACGCCGATTTCGCGGTGTTGGCCAGACGGTCGGTAACGCCGGATTCCTTGAGGAGGTTTCCAAAAAACAACATGCCGAGCAGCGTAGTGGCTGCCGGTGCGATCAGAGTACAGATCAAAAAGGCGATGATGGGAAAACTGATTTTTTCAGTCTTTGAGACTGCGCGCGGCGTCGGCATTTTGATCAGCCGCTCCTTTTTCGTGGTCAGCGCGCGTACGATCGGCGGCTGAATGATCGGCACCAGCGCCATATATCCGTAAGCCGCGACTGCGACGGCAGAGAGCAGGTGAGGTGCAAGTCTCGCCGTGATGAAAATGGTGGTCGGGCCGTCGGCTCCGCCGATGATGCCGATCGCGCCGGCTTCTTGCGCGGTGAAGCCTAACTGCAGCGCGCCCCAATAGGTCGCGAAGATACCGACCTGCGCTGCAGCGCCCAGTAGGATCAGACGCGGCTGGCTGAGCATCGCCGAGAAGTCGGTCATCGCGCCGACCCCCAAGAAGATCAGCGGCGGGTAAACTTCGTGCTTTACGCCGTAATACAACAACTCCATCGTCCCTTCGACAAAAGGCGAGGCGCCACCGCCGGGAATGTTGCCCATCACCATGCCGAATCCGATCGGCACGAGCAGCAGCGGTTCGTAGTTCTTGCGCACGGCAAGGATGATGAGGGTGATGCCGACACCGATCATCGCCAGGTTCCACAACGTGTCGACGTTCGAGAGGTACAGACCGAAACCGGTCGACCAAAAGAAGTTCTCGATTGCTGCAAACATCGGTGTGACTCGCGCCGTTTAGGCGATGACCACCAGGAGTTGTCCGTCGCTCACCTGTGCGCCCGCGCTGACGGCGATCTCCTTGACGGTGCCGGCAATGGGCGTGGCGATGTCGTTTTCCATCTTCATTGCCTCGAGCTTGAGAACGGTTTGTCCGGCAGTGACGGTGTCGCCGACTTTGACCAGAAGCGAAGTGACGACGCCGGGGATTGGAGCCGTGATTGCGCCCGGGCCTGAGGCCGAGGCACTCGTTGTAGGCGCTGAGCTTGCAGCGACAGGAGCCGCCGGGGCTGACGCCGGGGCTGACGCCGGAGCCGATGCCGACGTGGCTACGCGGGCGGGTCCGCCTCCGACCTGCTCGACCTGAAAGGTTTCGCCGTCAACCGTGACTTCGGCGCCGCCACGGCCGTCGTCTTGGACACTTACGTCGAACTCTTTGTCCCCGGATTTTAGCTTGTAGGTTGCCATTGGGTACTCCGAAATTTCTCGCCGGCTCAGCGCAACTGGTGAAGTCGTGCGCCTGTGCCCCATGCGCTTACCGGCTCAGGTGTCCGCACGCGCACGGAACGCTCGCGATGCACGGCGAACGCGGCGAGTGCCACGCGCAGGTGCCGCTCGTGCCTGTCATCGGACCGCGCCGCCTGGGTCTCGGCCCGGTCCGGTGACGCCGCGCCCGTTGCCGCTGCACCGGCAGTCGCCGTACCCGCGGTCGCGGCGATGTTTCCGCTGCCCGACGCCGCAGCGGCAGAGCGCGAAGTCTCGCGGAACTCGCGATTCAGCAAACCCGAGACGACGTTGATGACGGCGACCAGTAGCGCAAGCGCGAAGAACACCGAGCCGACGCCGATGGTGGTCATGACCGCACCGTTTTGTGTGGCTACCGTTTCCATTGCGACTAAAGAGGGATGTTGCCGTGTTTCTTCGGCGGGTTGGTGTCACGCTTGTTGGCGAGCATCGCAAGGGCTTGCCCGATGCGGATGCGAGTCTCGGCCGGAGCGATCACGCCGTCGATGTAGCCGAGTTCGGCTGCCTGCAGCGGCGTCGCGAACTGGCTGCGATAGTCGTCGACGAGTTCTTTGCGGCGGGCGTCGGGGTCCGAGGCCTCGTTGATCTCTTTGCGGAAGATGATGTTGACCGCGCCGTCGGCACCCATGACCGCGATTTCCGCCGAGGGATAAGCGAGGTTGATGTCGGTGCGGCAGTGCTTGGCGCCCATTACGCAGTACGCGCCGCCGTAGGCCTTGCGGGTGATAACTGTGATCTTCGGCACCGTGGCCTCGGCGTATGCGTAAACAATCTTCGCGCCGTGGCGAATAATTCCCGCGTACTCCTGCTGGGTGCCCGGCAGGAATCCCGGTACGTCTTCGAAGGTGACGATCGGGATGTTGAAGCAGTCACAGAAGCGCACGAAGCGCGCGATCTTGTCCGAACAATTAATGTCGAGGCAGCCGGCCAGAACCTTGGGCTGGTTGGCGACGATCCCGACTGAGCGTCCGCCGATACGCGCAAAACCTACCACCGCATTTTGCGCGAAGCTTGCGTGTACTTCGAAAAAGCTACCGGTATCGACGGTCGGCTCGATGATCGACTTGATGTCGTAGGGTTTATTCGGGTCATCGGGGATGATGTCGTTCAATTCGGGCGTCAGCCGTTCCAAAGGGTCACCGATGTCGATAATCGGCGCGGCGTCTACGTTGTTGGACGGCAGGTAAGAAAGTAGCCGGCGCACCTGATCAATACAGGCAGCGTCGTCGGGCGCCATGAAGTGCGCGACACCGGTCTTCGCGTTGTGCGTCGCAGCGCCGCCGAGCGCTTCTTGCGTGACCTCTTCGCGTGTCACCGACTTGATCACCTCGGGCCCGGTGATGAACATGTAACTGCGTTGCTCGACCATGAAGATGAAGTCGGTCAGGGCAGGGGAGTACACAGCTCCGCCGGCGCACGGACCCATGATCGCGGAGAGCTGCGGAATCACGCCCGATGCCAGTGTGTTCAGGCAGAAGATATCGGAGTAGCCGCCGAGGCTCTCGACGCCCTCTTGTATGCGCGCGCCGCCCGAGTCGTTCAGGCCCACGCACGGTGCGCCGGCTTTCATGGCCATGTTCATGACCTTGCAGATCTTCTCGGCAAGGGTGTGAGAGAGCGATCCGCCGAAGACCGTGAAGTCTTGGGCGAAGGCGAACACTGTGCGCCCATCGACCTCGCCGTAGCCGGTGACGATCGCATCGCCCGCGACTTTCTGTTTCTCCATGCCGAAATTGGTGCAGCGGTGGACCCGGAACTTGTCGATCTCGACGAAGGTTCCCTGGTCGAACAGCCGCGCGATGCGCTCTCGGGCGGTCATCAGGCCGCGCTCATGGCGCTTGTCGATTTTGGCCTGGCCGCCGCCGGCTTCGGCTTCGGAGTGACGGCGTTTGATCTCTTCGAGAACTTGGTTGACCGGCATATTCGTTCGCTTCTCGGGCTCTGAGGACGCTTTCGGGCTGTTTCCCTGCTTTCTTTCGGACCCTAATGGGCCCGTATCGAGGCCGGCCTCGATACGGATCGAATCGCGTTCAACTATTAGAAAGGGGGGCAAAAGACAACTCGGTGGGTTCTTGCACTAGTCGCTGCTGTCGGATCAGATCCAGCGAGACTGCATCGGCGCTGTTTCCTGCTTGGGTAGGGGGGCGCAGAGCGGGACCTGTGCGGATCTGCCTTCGTGATGAATTTTCGACTAGCCGGTTTGCCCGCGAACGTGTCCCCTGCGACGCTCCTCGCGATCACCGTTGCGGCTCTGATCGTCGCGCCGATGCGTGGGGCGGCCCCGGCAATCGCAGCAAGCGCGGCGGTCGAAATTGAAGAAACCGACAGGTCTCTGGTCTTGCCCTCCACGCCCGGTGCGCACTGGGTCTGGGCAAGCGACTCGGTGATGGGCCGCACCGTTCTGTTCGACGGCGACGACGCGCGGATGCTCGGCATGATCGACGGTGGGCGCGAGCTGCGTCCGCTGATGCCCTATCGGAACACCGACCGCGGCGAGATCTACATCGTCGAAACCATCTACTCGCGTGGAAACCGCGGAAAGCGTCAGGATCTGGTTTCGATTTATGACGCCGCAACTTTGCGCGTTGTCGGTGATGTCGAGATACCGGCAAAAACCGCGGATGGTAACGTTGGTCCGCACTTTGCTGCTCTCCTCGACGACGGGCGTTTCTTTATCGCCCTCAACCAAGACCCCGGCACGTCGGTTTCCGTTGTCGATCTTGGAACCCGCAAGTTTGCCGGCGAAATACCGACGCCCGGCTGCTCGCTCGTGTACCCGGCAGGGCCGCGCCGCTTTATGATGCTGTGCGGAGATGGCCGCGCGGTGCTGGTAACGCTCGACGAAAGCGGCGCGGAGGCGGCGCGCACGCTGAGCCCGACGTTCTTTGACGCGGTCGACAACCCGGTTAGCGATCGTGCTGCGCGAGACGGTGATAGCTGGCTGTTTACGACCTACGACGGTGTGCTACACGCGATCGATACCTCGGGCGATCAGCCGCGACCGGGTGAGCCCTGGTCGCTGTTTACCGCTGCAGACCGTAAGCAGCGACGCAGGCCCGGCGGTCAGCAACCGCTTGCTGTTCACGTGGCCTCGCGTCGGCTTTACGTCCTCACGCACGTGGGCGGAGCCGGCAGCCACAAGAACTCGGGCGACGAGGTTTGGGTTTACGACCTTACGGAGAAAAAACATATTGAGACTCTCTCGGTGAACCACTTTTTGCTTTCCTACCTAGCCACCCAGGCCCAGTACGCGACGTCGGTTGGCGATGAAGGCGAAGGGTCGTTATTCAAACGAATCGCGGCCAAGGTCGCGGGCTGGATCGTGGCGAATCCGGGCGCTGACAGTATCGCGGTAACCCAGGATGAGCGGCCGCTGTTGTTCTTGGGCAATTCAGAGGTCGGCGCGCTTGGGGTTATTGATGCGCTGACCGGCCGACACTTGCGTGACATCGCACCGACCGGTGCGGTCGGTGGTGCGGTGGTGGTGCCGTGAGCGCGTTGCAAATCGATCCGGCCATCGACGTTGCGATACGTGGTGGCCTCGCGCTGCTGTTCGCCGCCGCAGCTCTCCACAAACTGCGCGACCTTACACGTTTCCGTGCGATCGTCGTGGCGTATGAGGTGCTTCCCTCTACGCTGGTATCCGCAGCCGCCCCGCTGGTAGCTGCGTGCGAAGCAGCGCTGGCGGTGGGACTGCTGTTTCCGGCCGATACGAGCCGTACTGTGTGGGCTCTTGCTGCGGCTGCGATGTTCGCTCTGTACGCAGTTGCGATCGCCGTGAACCTTTACCGAGGCCGACGCGACATCGACTGCGGGTGCGGGTTCGGCACGGCATCCGAAAAAATAGGCCCGGCTTTGTTGGTCCGCAACGCGTTTCTAGTCACGGTCGCGCTGTGGGCCTCGGCACCTCGCGCTGCACGTAGCCTTGTTGCGCTCGATGCGTTCACGGTATTCGCCGCGCTAGCCGGTTCGGCGTTGCTTTACGCGGCGAGCGAAAAATTACGCGGACTTCCAAGCTCAGGTCGCGGAGAAACACCATGATCGAAGCCCTGGTCGTTTCCAGTCTGGTGCTTTGGGTCGCGGTGGTCGCGCTGACTTTCATGGTCTACGCGCTGGTTCGCCAGGTCGGTGTGTTGCACGAACGTCTCGCGCCGGCGGGTGCGCTAGCTGCTGCCACTGGGCCGGCCGTGGGCGAGACATCGCCTGAGATCACCGTGCCCGCGCTCGCCGGTGGTACCGTGACCGTCGGCGGCCTGGCGGCTGAGGGGCTGAGCACGCTGCTGTTTTTTCTCTCGCCGACATGTCCGGTCTGCGAAACGTTGCTGCCCACTGTGTTACGTATCGCAGGTGAAGAGGGGCTTCGCCTGGTTCTCGCGAGCGATGGACCGGCGGCGGAGCACCAGGCGTTCGTTACTGCGAACGATCTCTCGCGTTATCCCTACGTGCTTTCACGCGATCTCGGTCTGGCCTTCGAGGTTGCAAAGCTTCCTTATGCGGTGCTGATCGACGCTGCAGGCGTGGTGTGCGCGAAAGGACTCGTCAACACTCGCGAGCACGTGGAGAGCCTATTTACCGCACGCGAGTACGGTGTGGCTTCGATCCAAGAGTATATTCGCAAACAAGGCAGCGCCCGTAGCGCAGACCGGCATCGATCGGGAGCTTTGCGGTGAGCCGACTCGACCGCTGGACGGAACGTGCCGCTCGTGGTGTCGCGCGGCGCACATCGCGCAGGAGTTTTCTTGCACGATTCGGCATGGTTCTAGCCGGCGGTGCGGCGCTGCCGCTGCTGCCCGTCGCGCGCGGCGCGGCGTCGGGCGATGCAACCGGTATGACGGCTGCCGATGCACGCGCCGCTGCACCCAAAGAGCTGATCGATGGACCGCAGGGCGACCCGACCAGTTGTGAGTACTGGCGGCACTGCGCGATCGACGGCTTCTTGTGCAGCTGTTGCGGGGGGACGCAGACCGCGTGTCCGCCAGGCACAGAAATGTCGCCGGTTACTTGGATCGGTACCTGTCGCAATCCGGGTGACGGTAGAGATTACGTGGTTTCTTACAACGATTGTTGCGGCAAGAGTCTATGTGGCCGCTGTTTCTGCAACCGCAACGAAGGCGAGCGGCCGATGTATTACCCGTTTCGCAACAACGACATCAACTGGTGCATGGGGTCGGAGAGCCAAATCTACAACTGTTCGACCGCGATTGTTATCGGTGTTGCCCTAGAGGAGCAGCCCGAGAAATGACGCGCGCGGTGACATTCGCGGCGGCGGCCTCGACCTGCTGGATCGCCGCCGCGCTTGCTTACGCGGGGGACGCCATGGTTCCTCCGGCGCAGGACTACATGCTCAACTGCAGGGGCTGTCACGGTGCGGATGCGCGCGGAGCGCCGGGCCATGTCCCGTCGCTGGTCGGGCTCGACCGTTTCCTGGCGACACCGCAGGGACGGGCGTACGTCGTACAGGTTCCCGGTGTCGCCCATGTCGGCATCTCCGACGCGCGTGTCGCGGCCCTGCTAAACTGGACGCTTGAGAGCTTCGGCAACTGTCGATTCGAGGCCTACACCGAAGAAGAAGTTGCAGGGTTGCGCAGAGGCCCGTCTGTCAGCGACGATAGCGTTGCCGCGCGGCTGGTGCGGCCGGTTGTGGCGAACAGTTCGTGTTCTACGGCCGAAGCGGTTGGCGCTCCGCATTAGCCACACAGGCCGTGCAACGCATGGGACTTGAAATTAGGACGAGGCCGGTAGGGGATACGGTAGTTGGATGTGTTGGCCCGTTTTGATGTCTTTCTTCGCGCAGTAGCCGCCGGGGACTTCCAGCACGTACATAGACGGCCCGTCCGAAGCGATCGTCTTCTCTGAGTACGGCATTGTGCTCTCGGCGATCGAAACGATTCTTCGGTCGGCTCCGATGTAAATGATGTCGAGCGGGAGCGGTGTGTTCTTCATCCAAAATGAGCGCTGTTGCTCGTTCGGAAACAAGAACAGCATTCCGGTTCCCTCGGGCAGGTTCGACTCGAACATCAGCCCGCGCTGACGGGTTGCCGGTGTCGCGGCGAGCCGCACCCTGATCGAAACCCCACCGCCGTCGGTCTCAATGGTTACCGTCGGTCCGGAGGATCCTCTACAGGCAGCGCTGGATAAGCCCAAGGCCAAAGACGCCGCAAGCAGCGACGCGGCGGCGATCCGAGATAGTTCCGGGATGGCGGTATCCTGCGTCATAGCAGAGCTGTTCCTATCACGCGCTCATCATGCCGAAAACCTGCAAGCGCCGCCTGATATAGACCTCAGGGCTCGGTGGGTCCCGGGCTCCGGGCGCGACGTTGCAAGGCATCCCTTAACAATATTAAATCCGGGACCATGACCACGACTACGATCGTTTGGACACTGGCCTTTCTCGCCGCGATGGGCGTGTTTTCCTTCCAGGTCTACAACCGCGCCAAGTACCTGCTGCGTGCCCGGCCTACGAACCGACTCGACAACATTCCCGAACGTATCCGCCGTACGCTGGTGTACGGGATAGGGCAGTTCAAGTTCTTGACGCGCAAGGGCGAGCGGCTCGCCGGTGTCGTCCACGCGTTGGTATTCTGGGGTTTCCTGGTGCTCGGCGGTCAGGTGGTGACGATGTTCGCGCGTGGATGGTTCCCCGACTTTCACGCCCCGCTGATCAGCGCGGGAGGCATTCTTGCCCCGGGGTTCCTGGTTACCAAGGATGTCTTGGAGTTGGTCGTTTTCGTTTGTGTCTTCATTTTGATCAGCCGCTGGGTGATCACCCACCCCAAGCGCCTGATGGGGTTCGAACCTGCCGAGGCCAAGCAGGCCGCGCATCCGCATTGGGAGGCGGTGCTGATTCTGCTCTTCATCGCGGGCATCACTGCGAGTGGTCTGTTCTATGATGCCGCGCGCTTGGTCTTGCTGGCGGGAGAACATGCCACCGAAGCCGACCGTCCCTACGAGCCGATCGCGGGGCTGATCTCGGCTGCGTTCTTCGCGGGTAAGCCCGAGTTGGCGCAGAGTGCGAGCGATGTCGCATGGTGGGTGCACAACCTCATCATCCTGGTGTTTTTGAACTTCCTACCGCTCGCGAAGCATTTCCACGTTATCACCGCGCTGCCCAATGTTTTCTTCGATAAGGTCGAGCCCTACGGACGACTCTCCAAGCAGGATCTCGAGACTGCCGAAATCTTTGGTACCTCGCAGATGGAGCACTTCGACTGGAAGCAGATCCTCGACATGTACACCTGCACCGAGTGCGGGCGCTGCTCGTCGCAGTGTCCGGCAACGGCTACCGGTAAAGATCTCGCGCCGCGGCAAATGCTGCTCGACCTGCGCAACTATCTCTACGAGAACGGCGACAAGGTGTGGAACACCGCGGGCGAGGACGGCAGCGGGCCGACCATCGTTGGTGAGCACACCGGCGTGACCGAGAGTGTGATCTGGGCGTGCAACACCTGCCGCGCGTGTGAGGATGCCTGCCCGGTACACATCGAGTATGTAGATAAGATCGTCGACATTCGCCGCCACTTGGTTCAAGAGCTGGCCGCTTTCCCGAGCGAGGTTACCCGCGTGTTCAAGGGTATGGAGACGCAGGGCAACCCCTGGGGAATCGGCGCAGACAAGCGCGCCGACTGGGCCGAGGGCCTGAACATTCCGACCATTGCCGAGCAGCCCGATGCCGAGTACCTGTTCTTCGTCGGTTGCGCGGGCTCGTTTGACGACCGCGCGAAAAAGATCACCCAGGCGCTCGCGAAGATCCTGAAGGAAGCCGGCATCAGCTACGCGATTCTTGGTCGCGACGAGCCGTGCAACGGCGATACCGCGCGGCGTCTTGGCAACGAGTATCTCTATCAATCGATGGCGCAGATGGCAGTCGAGGTGTTCGCGGGTGCGAATGTCAAGAAGGTGATCACCAATTGTCCGCACTGCTTCAACACGATCAAGAACGAGTTTCCGCAGTTCGGCGGCGAATACGAGACCGTGCACGCAAGCGAACTGGTATCTCAGCTCATCAAAGACGGCCGCCTCAAGCCGACTAAACAGGGCGCACGGGAGGTCGTCTTTCACGACTCCTGCTACCTCGGCCGTTACAACGAGGTCTACGATGCACCGCGCGAGATCCTCAAGTCGATTCCGGGTACCAACGTTATCGAGGCCGAGCGCAGCCGTAACCAAGGTATGTGTTGCGGCGCGGGCGGCGGCCGTATGTGGATAGAAGAGGAGCCCGACCAGCGCGTGAACAGTCTTCGCGTTGGGCAACTCTTGGACACCAACGCGACGACCATTGCCTCGGGCTGCCCCTATTGCATGACGATGCTTTCTGACGGGGTCAAGGAGAAAGGCAGGGAAGAAGAGATCCAAACCAAGGACGTTATGGAAATCCTCGCCGATTCACTCTAGGAAAAGGTTACTGATCGCTTCCCTCGCCGGCTGGTACACGCTCGGCTATACTCCCTGCCGTGCGTAACGTTCTCCGCCGCCGTTTGTCTGTGTTCGCCGTTGGCGCGGTATTTCTCGCGTTTGCCGGGCACGCTGTAGCCGGCACTGTCTCTATCGCACCGGTCAAGGACAACACGCTCTTCAGCGAAGACGGCGCGCTCAGTAACGGTGCCGGGATGTACTTGTTCGCGGGCGTTACCAACTTCGGTGGGCTCCGCCGTGCGCTTTTGCAGTTTGATATTGCTGCAGCGATTCCTGCCGGAGCGACGATAAACGGTGCAACGCTGACGCTGTCGCTGTCGAAATCTAACTCGGGACCGAGGACGGTTGTGCTTAGGCGCGTGATCGCGGCTTGGGGCGAGGCCGGGTCGGACGCCGGTGGTGAGGAGGGACAGGGGGGCGCGGCCGCGCCCGGCGATGCCACCTGGACGCACGCTTTCTTCGATACGGATCTATGGATCTCGCCGGGTGGTGACTTGGCAGCGGGCAACGTCGCAACCAGCGTGGTGGGCTCGATTTCGCAGGATTACGTGTGGTCGGGCGCAGGGCTTACGGCTCTCGTGCAGAACTGGCTCGACAACCCGCAAGTCAACCTTGGGCTGGCTGTCATCGGTGATGAGGCCGGCACAGGCAGCACCAAGCGATTCGACAGCATGCAGAATCCGACAGTGTCGGTGCGGCCACAACTCGACGTTGACTTCTCGGCGCTGGGCGCAACCGGCGCGTGCTGCGCGGGTGATGGAACCTGTACCTCGGTCTCCGACCCGGGCAGCGCTTGCGATGGTAGCTATCAGGGCTCCGGATCGACTTGTGGGTCCAACCCGTGCACCGGTGCAACCGGCGCGTGTTGTACAGCTGACGAAACGGCTGCATGCGGCGAACTCACCCAGTCGGCCTGCGCAAGCCAAGGCGGGGTGTTTCAGGGTGCCGGTGGCAGCTGCGCCGCGAGCGAGTGTCCGGTTGTGCTGACGCCGTATGTGGATCCGTTGCCGATACCAAGCATCGCTCAACCGGTGAGCGGTATCGGCGGCGGGGTCGCCACCTACGACATTGCGGCCCGGCAAATCACCGCCCAGGTTCACCGCGATCTTCCGCCGACGCTGCTGTGGGGCTACGGCGACGGGGCGAGTGGGGCGACCACGCCGGGGCCGGTCATTGAGGCGTCGGTCGGTGAGCAGGTGACGGTAAATTGGATCAACGATCTGCGCGATTCGGGCGGACAGGCGTTGACCAAGCACCACCTAGACGTCGATCTGTGTCCGCACGGTGCCTCCCTTGGCGAAACGCGCACGGTCGTGCATCTTCACGGGGCGCACACCGCTGCGGAATTCGACGGGTACCCCGAGTCGACGACGGTTCCCGGGCAGAGTTCGACCTACGAATACCCGAACAACCAGTTGCCGGCGCTTCTGTGGTACCACGACCACGCGCTCGGGATCACCAGGCTGAACCTCTACATGGGCCTGGCCGGTTTCTACATCATCCGCGACGATGTCGAGGGCGCACTCGGCCTGCCCGCGGGGGAGTTTGAGGTGCCGCTCATGATCCTCGACCGCAGGTTGCGTGCCGACGGTACGCTCGAGTACCCGAGTGCGTGGCAGGAGCACTTTCACGGCGATAAGATTTTGGTCAACGGCAAGGTGTGGCCGTTCATGGAGGTCAAGCCCGGCAAGTACCGGTTCCGCGTCGTCAACGCATCGGGTTCGCGAACGTTGACGCTTTCGTTGTCCGACGGCGCGAGCTTTCAGATGATCGGCAGCGATGGCGGCCTGCTTACCGCGCCGCTTACGCTCAGCGAGATTACGCTGGGGCCGGCCGAACGCGCCGACCTGGTGATGGATTTCGAGGCCTACGCACCGGGGACTGAGGTCATTCTGAGCAACTCCGCGCCGGCTCCGTTCCCCGGAACCCCCGGTGTCGGCGTGCTGCCCGACGTGATGAAGTTCGTCGCCGTTGCGGGTACCGGGTTTACCGGTGCCGTCGCGGCGTCGCTACGTCCGTTCACCGCTTTTGACGAAGCAGACACCGTTGTCGAGCGCGACTTCGAGCTGGCCAAGGTCGCCGACGTATGTACCGGCAGCGCGTGGGCGATCAATGGGCTTGGATGGGACGATCTCAGCGAGTTCCCATTGCTCGGCACCACCGAGGTTTGGCGCTTCATCAACCGCAGCGGAATCATGCACCCGATGCACGTTCATCTCGACAGCTTCCAGATCATTGATCGACAGGACTTCACTGTGGTCAACGATGAGATCGTCCCGTCCGGATCACCGCTCGGGCCTGCGCCGGCAGAAGCGGGTTGGAAAGACACCGTGCAGGTCTATCCGAATGAAATCGTTCGCGTGATTACGCGGTTCGAAGACTTCAAGGGAAGGTTCGCCTACCACTGTCACATCGCCGAACACGAAGACCAAGAAATGATGCGCCAGTTCGAGACCGTGGTTTGCGGTGATACCGGCGGCGCTGATGGAGTCTCGGCTACCGATGCACTGATCGCGCTTGCCAACGCGGTTGGCGCGGGGCCTTGCATGACGTGTCTCTGCGATGTCGACGGTGGCGGGACGGTTACTGCTACCGATGCGCTACTGATCCTGCAGTCCGGCGTCGGCCAGCCGGTGACGCTCGGTTGCAACGCCTGTTTGTAGGGTTGGGCGGCTAGGGAAGCTTGTGGCTAGGGAAGCTCGGCACAAGTCTTTCAAAATAGGATAAGCACGTAAGCCAAGCGACTCGTGAGGAGGTTGGGCGATGGGTGAGCGATGAAGGGCAAAGCCTGGTATTTCGGCATGAAGCTGCACGTGGGGACGGACTGCAAGACAGGCCGGGTAGCGCCAGCCGGGTAGCGCCGGCCGGGTCGCGCCGACCGGGTAGCGCCGGCGGGCTACCTTTCGCGAGCTGAAACCGCGCTACATTCCGCGCGGAATGTGGATAACTCGGCGCAAAGTACACCGGCGGCACGATGATCGGTCCGCTCAGTCACTTGTGCAGAGCTTCCCTAGCCCCACAGCTCTTTCA